>CALMVO010000015.1 GCA_937873205.1 uncultured Acetobacteraceae bacterium | reverse complement strand
GAGGATGATCCGATCGCTTAGGCTCACGGATCATCCTCTAGCTTGTTGTTTGACGAGCATCTTTATCCGATCGAACGAGTCCGTTCGGTCGGATGATGCTCTAGATCCGGGCGGCGACGCTGAAGAAGATGCCGCGACCGGCATTGACCCAGTAGAGCGGCGCGTTGTTGCCCGCGGCTGCCCCTGCGTAGCCGATCAGGCTCAGGTTGTTGAACAGGTTCGTCACCTGCACGCCGAGGTCGAGTTGGCGGTGCTTGGGGAGCGGCAACAGGTAGTGCACGGACAGGTCCGTCGTATCGTAGGACTTGATCGGGAACTGGTCCTTCTGGCCGGTGTCGAGCCCGTACTGCTGGCCGACATCCTTGATCAGGAACGATGCGTCCAGCTTGTCGCCGGCGAGGACGACGTGGCTGCGGTCGAACAACAGGCCGGCGACCGCGGTGCGACGCGGCGCCTGCGCCACCTGGGCGCCGTTGTGGTAGTTGGCGTGGTTGAGCGAGCCGTTGGCGTAGAGTGCCAGGCCCAGCCCGACCTGCGCGGTCGCCTCCAGCTCGACGCCTTCGAAGGTGGCGTTGCCCTGATTCGTGTAGAGCGTGTTGGTGCCGATCGTCGTGGCGGCGATATAGTTCTGGTATTGCAGATCGTAGAAGTCGGCATCGGCGCTGAGCCAGCCGCGCTGGTAGACGGTGCCGATCTGGTAGTTGTCGGTGGTCGAGGGTTGCACCGTGTTGAGGATCTGTGCGTAGAACACGTTGAGCGGCGGCGTCAGGTAGCCCTCGGCGGCCTGGAAGAACACCGACCAGTGCGGCGTCAGACGCTCGTTCACGTCGATCGAGGGCAGCGCCTTGTTGTAGGTGGCGTGATCGTCGGCCGGACCCTTGATGGTCCGCACCAGCGGACCGTCGAGATGGCGCGTGACCGAGCTGTACTTCACGCCGGCGGTGATCGTCAGCGTCTTCAGCGGATGCCAGGCGAACTCGATGTAGGGTTGGACCGTCGTCAGCCGATCGAAATACAGGTACTGGTAGATCGAGCCGGTCGGCTTGGTGGTGTAGGCCATCTGGTCGCGCGTCAGCACGACGTTGGTCTTGTAGAGGGTGTTGTCCTCGCTCTCGAACCAGGCGCCGGCGCGGAGCTGGCCGTAGGGCGTGTCCTGGGTCACGCGCAGGATGTTGCCCCAGGCGCGATAGTCGTTCTTGTAGGCGGCGCCTGGCACGTCGTCGTTCAGGTTCACCAGCGCGCCGTTGATGTAGTAGCTGTTGGTGGCCGAGCTGGTCAGGTTGGGCGTGCTGAGCGAGGTGTCGGTGGTCTGCACGCCGCGATGGTAGAAGGCGGTGGTGTAGGGCTGGTCCGAGACCGCGAGGCCGTGCGCGAAGCTGTGGTCCAGCTTCAGGTACTCGAAGTCGGTGGTGTAGTTGTCGCGGTTGTAGGGACCGTAGGCCTGGCTGCGTGGATCGTCGTTCAGCGAGAAGTTGCGGCCATACTCCTGGATCTCGGCCAGCGACGAGCCGTAGGGCGTGTCGGTCACGGCGTTGTCCAGGTTCACGGCGGCGGTGAGCGTTGTGCGGTCGCCGATCGGCTGGATGTATTTGAGGTACAGGTTGCGGCGCTCGTCGGAGGTGCCGGTCAGCGCGCCGCGGCTCTCGTTGCGTTCCAGATCGATGACGATGCGGCCGCCGGCGAGCAGGCCGAACTCGTGCCCGAACGTGCCGCTGTCGGCTTCCAGCCCGTAGAGCTTGGTGCCGAAGGTGCCGAAGGTGGCGTACGGGATCAGCTGCGAGATGGTCGAGGGATCCAGCCCGTGGATCTCGACGTCGCCGCCGAACGTGGCCGAGCCGATGGTCGAGGCCGGACCCGGACCGCGATTGACGGTGATGGTCTGCAGGTCGTGCGCCACGAAATAGGCCGCCGGCTGCGGCGAGAGGTTGCCGGGCGAGCCCGGTATCTGGATGCCGTCGAACAGCACGCTGAACTGCGTGTATTGCAGGCCGCGGATGCTCTGGCCGAAATCCTGCTGCAGGCCGGGACCGTTCGGGTCGATGTCCATGGCGCTCGGCGTCAGCCGGATGATGTCGTCGTAGTTCGAGGTCGCCGGCACGTCCTCGGCGATGAAGCGCTGCGAGACCGTCGAGGTCGGCTCCGTCTGCGTCAGCGACGCGCCCTGGGGCGCCTGCTGCGCGGCGGTGCCGGGAAAGGCCTGCCCGGTGACCTGGATCGACTCCGCGGAGCCGGCGCTCTGCGCCGAGGCGGGAGACGTCACGGCGAGCAGCGCGGCGATGCAGGCGGTGCCATGCAGCAGACTCGATCGATAGGCTGACATCCGGAGGGTCTATCCTGACGAGACGCTGACGGACCGGTTCTAGGCTCGTTTCGCGACCGGTCTCGTGAAGCTCCGGTGAAACCGGATCCGATACGGATCAGCCGGCCAGATCCGCCGGCGAGAGCAACACCCGGACGATGCAGCGCGGCCCGGAGAGGAACCCGACGGTGCCGCCGTGTCGCTGCGCCACCTCCTGCACGATCGCGAGTCCGAGACCGGTGCCAGGCGACGCCTGCCGGCCCTTGCGGAAGCGCTCGAACATCATCTGGCGCAAATCGTCCGGCACGCCGGCGCCCTCGTCGCTGACGTCGAGCGCCACCTGCGGGCGGCCGCCACGCTCCATCGCGGCGCGCAGGCCGATGCGGCCGGCTCCGTGATGCAGCGCGTTCTCGATCAGGTTGCGCACCATGTCCTGCAGGTCGGCCGCGTCGCCGCGCAGGGCGAGCGCCGGGGCAGACGGCTCCGGCAGATCCACCACGAGCCCACGCCCCGCGGCCTCGACCAGCGGCAGCATCTGCGCCGCCGCCGCGCGCACCACGCGGCCGAAATCCAATACGGGGCCGTCGTCCGCGTGCCCGCCGGTGCCGGTCGCGGCGGCCTGCTTGCGGGCGAGGTCGAGCAGCTGGTCGATCCGGGCGCTCATTCCGGCGATGTCGCGCTCGACCGCCGGCCAGTCCAGCGGCGCGCCGTCGTGCCGGACGCGCTGCAGCCGCAGCCGCAGCGTGGCGAGCGGCGTGCGCAGCTCGTGCGCGGCGTTCATGGTGAAGCGACGCTCGACCTCGTAGGCGCCGGCCAGTCGATCCAGCGCCGCGTTCATCGCCACCACCAGCGGCGACAGCTCGTCCGGCAGGCCCCGCGTGCCGATGCGGCGGCCGGGATCGTGCGGCCCGACCGCGGCCGCCTCCATCGAGGCGCGCAGCAGCGGACGCAGCGTCCAGCGGCAGACCACGCCGATCAGCAGCAGCATGACGGCCCCGAACGGCAGCAGCACCGCCAGGTCCTGCCACGGCTCCGGCAGCTCGTCGCCGAGCAGCAGCCGGCCGAACTGCCGCTCGAACCCGTGGCCGGCCTCGAGCGCGTGCAGCCCGGCCACCACGCCCAGGCCGATGCACAGGATCAGCCCCATCGACAGGGTGAGCCGCCCGCGAAGGCTGTGGCCGAACCTCATCGCCCGGCCGCGGCGGCGATCAGGCGGCCGGCCGGGACGGCGATCAGGTGGCCATCCGGGACGGCGCCAGCAGGCGGTAGCCGATGCCGCGCACGGTCTCGACCGCGACGGCGGAGCCGGCGGCGGCCAGCCGGCGCCGCAGCCGCGAGACCGTGGCCTCCAGCGCGTTTCCAGTGAACACCTCGGCGAAGCCGTAGAGACGGTCCTCCAGCACGTCGCGGACCATCGTGCGGCCGCCGCCGCGCAGCAGCTCCTCCAGCAGGGCCGTCTCGCGCCGGGTGAGGGCGAGCGTCGTCTCGCCGACCGTCGCCTCCCGGGCCGAGGGATCGAAACGCAGATCCCCGAAACACAGAAGCCGCGGCGCCTCCGGCCGGCGTTCGGTGCGCCGGGTGATCGAGCGCAGCCGGGCATCGAGCTCAAGCATGTCGAACGGCTTGACCAGGTAGTCGTCGGCGCCGGCGTCGAGCCCCTGCACGCGGTCGCCGACCGACTGGCGCGCGGTCAGCACCAGGATCGGCAAGCTGGCGCCCGGCCCGGCCCGCAGCCGCCGCAGCACCTCGACGCCGTCGAGGTCGGGCAGGCCGAGGTCGAGGATCACCGCATCGTACGGCGCGGCCTCCACCGCGGCGAGCGCATCGAGGCCGCAGCGCACCGCGTCGGCGGCGAAGCCGGCCTGCAGCAGGTGCGCCTGCAGCATGTCGCGCAACTCATCATGGTCCTCGACCAGCAGCACCTGCATCGGCGCCGACCCTACACGTCGTCCCGTGACAGCTGGGTGACATTGCGCCGGATCGTCGAATGCATCCCCGGCCGTCAGGTCCACGTCAGCTCCCCGGTCCATGAACCGACCCGCGGACGGCGTTCCTGGCACCCGCCTTGGAGCCAGGCCTCTCGCCGTCAACCGATCAGGAACGAGGATCTTCATGTCAGTCCGGCACAATCGACTGCTGCGGACATCGCTGTTCGCCACGAGCATGCTGTCGCTGCCGCTCGCGATCCAGGCGCAGGCCAAGCCGGTCGAGCTGCCGACCAACCTCTTCATCACGCCGCTCGCCATCGCGGGTGCCACGCAGCAGGTGCTCAACCCCGGGTTGCCCCAGTATCCCAACTTCGTCGCCGGCGAGGCCCTGCGCGAGGCGGTCAGCCCGGACGGGTCGACGCTGGCGGTCGTCACCGGCGGCCAGAACTCGCTCGATTCGGCGACCGGCGCCACCGACGCCGCGAACTCCACGCAGTACATCTTCATCTACGACATCAGCGGGGCGCATGCCCGGAGCCCGTCGCTGGTCCAGGTGATCAAGCAGGCCAACGCCCACCGCGGCCTGGTCTGGTCGCACGACGGCAATCTCCTCTTCGTCGCCGGCGGCTCCGACGACGCCGTCTATGCCTATGTCAGGCAGAACGGGCTGCTCCAGCTGGCGAAGAAGTTTCCGCTCAACCACACCAACCCGGGCGGCCTGCCCGGCGGCGTCGGCCTGGCGGTGGAGCCCGAGGCGATCGGGCTGGCGATCTCCGCCGACGACCGGACCGGGGTCATCACCAACAACTACAACGACTCGATCACCCTGGTGGACATCCCGACCGCCACCGTGCGGTTCGAGTACGACCTGCGCCCGTTCAACACGAGCGGCACCGCCGGCATAGCGGGCGGCGAATATCCATTCGACGTGGTCCTGAACGGCACCACCGCCTACATCTCCTCAACCCGCGACCGCGAGGTCGTCGTGGTCGACGTCTCGGGCAATGCCGGCCGCCTCGTCGCCCGGATCCCGCTCGCCGGCAACCCGTACGGCATGACCATCAGCAACGGCACCCTCTTCGTCGCCGAGGACAACCAGGATCGCGTGGGCCTGATCAACCTGGCCAGCAACGCGCTGGTTGGCGAGATCGATGTCCGCTCCCCCGCGGGCCTGATCTCCGGACCCCGCTATACCGGCACGGCGCCGTACGCGGTCACCGTGTCGCCCGACGGCAAGACGCTCTACGTCGTCAACAACGGCGCCAACGACATCGCGGTCGTGCCGCTCGCCGGCAGCGGAGCGCTGCAGGTGCAGGGGCTGATCCCGACCGCCTATGCGCCCAAGGACATCGCCTTCAGCGCCGACGGCACGCAGATGTACATCATCAACGGCAAGAGCAACACCGGCCCCAATCCGCTGAACCTGAACAGCAACACCGGCTACATCCAGTACAAGGCGTTCGCGCCGATCCCGCCTGGCTACACCGACAACACCGCCGGCATCCTCGCCGCCAACGCCATCGCCGCCGCGGCGTCGTATGCGTCCAACCAGTACCAGTTCCAGCTGGAGCAGGCCTCGCTGGTGAGCGCCGGCACACCCGACGACGCCCAGCTCGGCGACCTGACCGCGAAGGTCGCGCAGAACAATGGATATTCGACCAGCGAATCGTCCGCCGACCGGCAGACGATGGCGTTCCTGCACCGGCACATCAAGCACGTGATCTACATCATCAAGGAGAACCGCACGTTCGACCAGATGCTGGGCGACCTCAAGAACGGCGCCAATGCGGACCCGTCCCTGGTCCAGTTCGGCGAGCCGATCACGCCCAACTTCCACCGGATCTCGCGCCAGTTCGTGACGCTCGACAACTTCTATGATCCAGCCGACGGCAGCATGGACGGCTGGTCGTGGTCGATGCGCGGCCGCATCACCAACGACGAGGAGGTGACGCAGCAGCAGAACTACGCCTTCGTCAGCCGCGGCCTGGCCTACGAAAGCGAGGGCTCCAACCGCAACGTGCCGGTCGGCGTCGCCGCTGCCGATCGGGTCGATGCCGTGGCGCCAACCACCATCGGCGGCACCGTCTTCAACTACAACACGCTGTCCGCACTGCTGCCGGGTGGCACCGCCAACCTGCTGCCGGGCCCGAGCGACATCGCGTCGACGGACACCGTCTTCGGCGACGAGCCGGGCAAGGGCGAGGGCTACATCTTCGACGCAGCGGTCAAGGCCGGCCTCAGCATCCGCAACTACGGCTTCATGGTGAACAACATCGGCCCGACCACGCTGAACGGCCAGCCGGTCATCAACGCGGGTGCCGAGGGCATCCAGCAGGCGGCCGAACTCAATCCGGGCCTCCAGGGCTACACCGACCTGTATTTCCGCGGCTTCGACCAGACCTTCTCGGACCAGTGGAACGTCAACGAGTGGACGCGCGAGTTCCGGGGCTACGTGCGCGACGGCAACCTTCCCGCCTTCGAAACCGTCCGACTCAGCCACGACCATACCGGCAGCTTCGCGACGGCACTGGCCGGCGTGAACACGCCCGAGACCCAGGAGGCCGACAACGATCTCGCCGTCGGCCGCGTGCTGGAGACGGTCGCCAACAGCCCCTACGCCAACAGCACGCTCATCTTCGTCATCGAGGATGACAGCCAGGACGGACCGGACCACGTCGACAGCCACCGCTCGACGGCCTACATCGCCGGCGCCTACGTGAAGCAGCACCAGGTGATCAGCACCCGCTACAACCAGGTCAACATGCTGCGCACGATGGAGGACATCCTGGGCACGGCACACATCAGCCTGCTGACCGCCAATGCCGCGCCGATGGCCGACGTCTTCGACATTTCGGGCACCGGGGACTGGAGCTACGCCGCGACCGCTTCGACCATCCTGAAGACGACGATGCTCCAGGTCGCCGCGGCCCAGAGCGGCGTCCGCTACGCCGCCGGACCCGACATCCGGCCGCTGCACGACGCCGCCTGGTGGGCGAAGAAGACCAGGGGCTTCGACTTCTCGGTCGAGGACCGGGTGCCGACCGGCCTGTTCAACCGCGTCCTCTGGGAGGGCACCAAGCCCGGCGTCCCGTATCCGCACGTGGCGGCATCGACATCGGCGCCCGACTCCGACGACTGATCGGATCCGCACGGCGGTCCCGACGGACCGTCTAGAGCATCATCCGGTCGAACGGACTCGTTCGACCGGATAAAGATGCTCGTCAAAACAACAAGCTAGAGGATGATCCGTGAGCCTAAGCGATCGGATCATCCTCTAGCCCTTGATGGCCGGACCGGCTCGCCAACGCCTTTCGCCGCGCCGTGTCCGCCGGTCAGTCGAACTCGGTCGGCAGGTCCGGCTGGCGGCGGTGCGCGAGAAGCCGCGCGATCTGGTGCGGCAGCACGCGGCCGGTGGACAGCTCCCCCGGGATCTCGTGCTCGGCCCAGAACCGCGCGTCGCTGGTCTCGATGTTGGCACCGGGCTGGGGCGACGGATCCAGCAGCGTGCACAGGAAGAACAGCTTGTAGATCGAGAACGGCCCCGACGGGTGGTGGCCCTGACGGGCGCGGTCATGCACCAGGGCCAGCTTCGTCGCGCGGACGCGGTAGCCGGATTCCTCCAGCACCTCGCGCTCGGCGCATTCCGACGCGGTCTGGTTGACGTCGGCCCAGCCGCCCGGAAGCGTCCAGCGGCCGCCATCGGCCAGCTCGCGCACCATCAGCAGCCGGCCTTCGGCATCGAACACCGCGCCGCGCACGTCCACCTTGGGCGTCGCGTATCCGGTCTCGGCGGCGAAGACGGCCTGCAGCGTGGCGGCGTCGGCGCCGTCGCCGCGGGCGGCCATCATGCGGGCGGCGAGCGCGGTCAGCGCCTGGTAGCGCTCGACGTCGTAGGGGTCGCGGGTGAACGCGAGGCCGCTCTGCGCCACCGCCTGGATCTCGCGCGCCCACAGCAGCCAGTCCGGCTCGCGTCCCTCGGCCATCACGCCCCTCCCCTACCCGGCACCATGATCGACACCGACTTCACCAGCGCCAGCACGCCGACGCCAGGGCGCAGCCCCAGCCTCTGCACCGAATCAGCGGTGATCCGCGCCAGGATCACCGGACCCGCACCCTCGCCGTCCGGCTCCAGCACCACCGAAGCCAGCCCGGCTCCGTCGAGCGGGCGGATCTCGCGCACCCGCGCCGGCAGCACGTTCTGGGCGCTCGTCACCGGCGGCGGGCTCTCGCCCGCGAGCAGGATCACCTCGCGAGCCGGCACCCCCAGCCGCATCGCGCTGCCGACCGCCTGCGCGCACAGCGGCACCAGCAGCGCGAAGCCGCCCGCCTCCACCCGCGAGAGGCCACGCTGCGGATCGTGCGCCGTCACCCGCCCGTCCAGCAGCGCCTGCGCGTCCGCCCGCCCGGCCATGCCGGCCCCGGCCAGGATCGCGGCGATCGGCCCGCAGCCGGTGCAGCGCCCGTCCTCGATCAGCGCCAGCGTGTCGCAGAGCCGCATCGCCTCGTCGAGCGCATGGGTCACGTAGAGGATCGGCAGGCGCAGCCGGTCGCGCAGCCGGGCCAGGTAGGGCAGGATCTCGGCCCGTCGGGCGGCGTCCAGGCCGGACAGCGGCTCGTCCATCGCCAGCAGCAGCGGCCGCGACAGCAGCGCCCGGCCGATCGCCACGCGCTGCCGCTCGCCGCCGGATAGCGCCCGGGTGCGGCGCGTCAGCAGCGCCTGCAGCCCGAGCAGCGCCACCACCTCGTCGAAGCCGGGCAGCCCGCCGGCCGGCACGCCCCGCGCCCGTCGGGCGCCGTAGCGCAGGTTGGCGGCCACCGACAGATGTGGGAACAGCCGGCTGTCCTGGAACACCATGCCGATGCGCCGCCGCTCCGGCGGCAGCCAGATGCCCGGCCCGGACAGCACGCGGCCGTCGACGCGGATCTCGCTCCAGTCCGGCCGGAACAGCCCGCACAGCGCCGCGACCAGCGTGCTCTTGCCCGCACCCGACGGGCCGAACAGGCCGACGATACCAGGGAGCGGCGCGGAGACCGCGAGGTCTAGGGTGCGGCCGGTGGGGAAGCGGTGGCGCAGCGCCAGGTCCAGGGTCATGGGAGGAAGGCCAGGGGCTCTGCCCCTGGACCCCGCCGGGGCCGGCGGCCCCAGACCCCTTTACTTAGGAAATGGATCCCAAAGGCTCCGCCTTTGGCGGGGTCCAGGGGCAGAGCCCTTGGCCTTCTCACCACCGCAGACGCCGCAGCAGCAGCTCGGACACCATCAGTCCGCCCAGCGCCAGCAGCAGCGAGACCCCGGCCAGCCGAGCCGCCACCGCCTCGCCCCCCGGCTCCTGCAGCGCTGAATAGATCGCCAGCGGCAGCGTCTGCGTGCGGCCGGGAATGTTGGCCGCGAACGTGATCACGGCGCCGAACTCGCCCAGGCTGGCGGCGTAGCCGATCGCGGCGGCGGCCAACACGCCGGGGGCGGCGAGCGGCAGGGTCACGGTGACGAAGCGGTCGAGCCCGCCGGCGCCGAGCCCCGCCGCCGCCTGCAGCAGCCCGGGATCGATCGCCTCCAGCGACAGCCGGATGGTGCGGACCATCAGCGGCAGCGTCATCACCGCAGTCGCCAGCGCCGCACCCGCGGTGGTGAACACCAGCCGCGCGTGGAACAGCCGCCACAGCAGCGCGCCCAGCGGCCCCTGCACGCCGAACAGCAGCAGCAGCAGCCAGCCGGTGACCACCGGCGGCAGCACCATCGGCAGGTGGACCGCGGCGTCGAGCAGCGGCCGGCCGGGCAGGCGCGGCCGGGCCAGCAGCCAGGCCAGCAGCAGCGCCACCGGCAGGGCGCCGCACACCGCGATCGCGCCCACCCGCAGCGTCAGCCAGACCGCCACCCACTGATCGGGCTCGAGCAGCTTCATGCGGGGTCAGGTCATCGCCCGCCGACGGTTGTGAAGCCGTCGTGGCGGAACACCGCCTGTGCCGCATCGCCGTGCAGGAAGGCAAGGAACGCCGTCGCCTCCGGGGAGTCGGACAGCACCGCGGCCGGGTAGTGGATCGGCGGATGGCTGTCCTCCGGGAAGGTGCCGGCCACCGCCAGCCCCGGCGCCGTGGCGACGTCGCTGCCATAGACGATCCCGGCGGGCGCCTCGCCACGCTCCACCAGCAGCAGCGCCGCGCGCACGTTCTCCGCCGGCGCCAGCCGATCGGCGACCGCCGCCCACAGCCCGAGCTTCGTCAGCGCCTGCCTGGCGTAGATCCCGGCCGGCACGGACGCGGGATCGCCGACCGCCAGCCGCCCCGCCGAACCCAGCAGCGCGGACACCGACAGCATCGGGCCGATCACCACCGGCCGCAGCGCATCCTCCGGCTCGACCAGCACCAGCGTGTTGCCGAGCAGGTCGCCGCGGCTGGCGGCATGGATCAGCCGGCGCGCGGCCAGCCAGTCCATCCACGTCTCGTCCGCGGACAGGAACAGGTCGGCCGGCGCGCCCTGCGCCACCTGCTGCGCCAGCACCGAGCTCGCCGCGAACGAGAGTACCGGCAAGGGATGGCCCTGCCCGGCCCAGAGCTGGGCGATGGTCTTCATCGCGTCGGTGAGGCTTGCAGCGGCGAACACGGTGATCGGCGTCCCTGGGGCAGCCCCTGGGGCAGCCCCCGGGCTTGCCGCGACCAGCCCGAGCAGCAGCAGCGCCGCCAGGCCACGGCGCCATGGCCGTGCCGGACCACTCGATCGATCACGTTCCATCATGTCCGCCCCTTCCACCGTAATCCGGCCACCTTGCACCGCCAGCTTGAAGTCCGCGACCGGCTCCATCCCATCTCCTCGCCCGGAAGTCCCGCATGACCACCGCCCAGCCTCGCGCCCAGCCTCCCGGCACGCCGGCCGACGCCGCCCGTACGCTGCGCAGCCTGCGCGAGCGCATGCCGCTGGTGCACAGCATCACCAACCTGGTGGTCACCAACACGACGGCGAACGCACTGCTGGCGATCGGGGCGTCGCCGGCAATGGTGGAGGCGGCGGAGGAGGCCGCGGCGTTCGCCGCCCAGGCCGACGCGTTGGTGATCAACCTCGGCACCATGACCGCCGAGCGGGCGCGCGGCATGCGGGCGGCGGCCGCGTCGGCGCAGCGCTCCGGCACGCCCTGGGTGATGGACCCGGTGGCAGTGGGGGCGCTCGGCCACCGCTCCGAGGTCGCGGTCGCCCTGCTGGCACACCGGCCGCAGGCGATCCGCGGCAACGCGTCGGAGATCCTGGCGCTGGAAGCGCTGTCGGCGGCGGGGGCACCGCGGCGGGTCCGGGCCGGACGCGGCGTCGACAGCGCGCACGCCGCGCACGCGGCCCTGGACGCCGCCCGCCACCTGGCCCTCCGCACCGGCGCCGTGGTCACGGTCAGCGGCGCCGTGGACCTCGTCACCGACGGCGCGCGGGTGATCCGTGTCGGCAACGGCCATCCGATGATGACGCGGGTCACCGGGTTGGGCTGCACCGCCACCGCGCTGATCGGCGCCTGCCTGGCGGTCGCGGATCCGCTGGCGGCCTCCGTGCATGGCTGCGTGCTGGTCGGGCTGGCGGGCGAGCTGGCGGCGGAACGGGCGCGCGGCCCGGGCTCGCTGCAGATGGAGCTGCTCGACGCGCTGTATCGCCTCGACGACGCGACGCTGCTGGCGCGGGCGCTGATCGAGGACTGAGCGTCGACGGCCGGAGAGCCGCTTTCTCGATTTCGGCTGCTGCTGCTCTAGGATGGGGGCGATGCACCAGCCGAGCCGCTCCCCCCGTCGCCTGCTTCCGACCATCCTGCTCGCCGCGGGGGCGCTGCTGGCGTTCGCAAGCGGCGGCCAGGCCCGTCAGCAACCCGCGCCTCCGGCAGCACGTGCGCCCGCCCCTGCGGCGCAGCTGGACCAGCCGGCCTCCGCCGACCGCGACCAGGGTGACGATGCGGCGCTCGACGACCTCTCGCCGGTGCAACGGCGCCGGCTGCGGGCCCTGCTGGACGCGCCGGTGCACGATGCCCCCGCGCGCACGACGCGGGCCCCAGCTCCGGCGACGGTCGCAGCTGCGGCGCCCGCGGCACCGGCCGCCGCCGCCGCCGCCGCCGCCAAACCCAAGGGCGTCAGCCTGGCGCCGGACAGCCTCGCCGCCGAGGTGCTGGGGCAGGTCGGCGTCGTGCAGCGGGCGGTCGTCCTCGACGCCCGGCAGTTCGTGCGGCTGTTCGGCGACATCGGACTGGCCGGCCGCTGGCTGCAGCGCGAGCTGCTGAACCCGGCCGCGCGCGCGGCGCTGCTCGACGTGATGTGGCGCAGCGCCGCCGTCATGCTGGTGGCGCTGGCGGCCGAGCACCTGCTGCTGCGATGTCTGCGCCGGCCGCTGCGCGGCCTCGGCCGCGAGGCGTGCATCGCCGACGAGGAACGGCAGTCCGAGGCCGACGCCGCCGACATCGATCCGCCGGGGCTGGTGCAGGCCGGACCGGCGCCGCCGGCCGCCGCGTTCCCGGGGGTGATTGCCGTGGCGCCGCTGCCGCACGCGGCGCTGCCGGGGAGCCCGATCCTGCCGCAGCGGCCGCTGCCGGATCCGGACTTGGCGCGGGCCGTCGCCTCGACGCCGGCGGTCGCCGATGCGGTCGAGGCCGAGAACCGCTCACGCGATGCGGCGCACCGGCGGCGGACGCTGCGGCTGTTCCGGCGGCTGCCGTTCGCGCTGCTGCGGCTGCTGCTGAAGCTGGTCCCGCTGGGGCTGTTCCTGGCGATCGGCAACCTCGCCACCACCCTGTTCCCGGCGGCGCCGCGGGCGCAGCTGGTCATCGTCGCCGTCACCAACCTCTACGGCGCCGGCCGCGCCGGCTGGCTGCTGGTCGACATGGTGCTGGCCGCCCGCGCGCCGGGCGTGCGCCTGCTGCAGGTGAGCGACGGCACGGCGCGGTTCCTGACCCGGTGGTGGAGCTGGCTGCTGGCGATCCCGGTGGTGGCGATCTGCATCACCGATGTCGGCCGCATCCTCGACCTGCCGGACCGGGCGGCGCTGGCGATCGTGCGCGCCGTTGTGTTGTCGGAGCACGTGCTGCTGGCGGTGCTGATCTGGCAGGTGCGGCGACCGGTGGCGGTCAGCCTGCATCCGCCCAAGCGCCTGCGCCGGCGCAGCCTCGGCCGCCTGCTGATCCGGATCGCCGACCGCTGGTGGATCGTGGCGCTGTTCTTCGACGCTGCGCTCTGGGTGGTGTGGGCGGCGCAGATCCGCGGCGGCTACTCGCTGCTGCTGCACCTGTTCCTGGAAAGCTGCGGCGTCATCCTGGCCGGGCGACTGGCCGGCATCGCGCTGCTGGGCGGGCTCGACCGGCTGTTCCGCGTCGAGCCCGATGCCGAGCTGCGCCATCCGGGGCTGGAGCAGCGCGCCGGCCGCTACTACCCGGCGCTGCGCCGGCTGCTCACCTGGGCGATCACCGCCGCCTGCCTGGTCGGGCTGCTGCAGGCGTGGGGGGTCCCGGCGCTGGCCTTCTTCACGCACGGCACCATCGGCCGGCGCCTGCTGTCGGCCCTCATCACCATCCTGGTGGCGCTCAGCGTCGGCGTCACGGTCTGGGAGATGGCCAACGGCGCGCTCGACCGGCAGATCGAGCACTTCCGCGACAGCGACCAGGGACCGCGCGCGGTCCGGCTGCAGACGCTGCTGCCGATCCTGCGCACCCTGCTGCTGGTGGTGCTGGGGGCGATCCTGGTGCTGACGGCACTCAGCGAGATCGGCGTCGACATC
The DNA here is from genome assembly GCA_937873205.1 of uncultured Acetobacteraceae bacterium. Lineage (GTDB taxonomy): Bacteria > Pseudomonadota > Alphaproteobacteria > Acetobacterales > Acetobacteraceae > Lichenicola. The sequence goes on along the minus strand of CALMVO010000015.1, from coordinate 9,058 downwards.
GCGCCGCTGCTGGCCGGTGCGGGCATCATCGGCGTTGCGGTCGGCTTCGGCTCGCAGAAGCTGGTGCAGGACTTCATCACCGGCATCTTCCTGCTGGTCGAGAACGCCATGCAGGTCGGCGACACCGTGACCGTCGCCGGCATCACCGGCACCGTCGAGCACATCTCGATCCGCACGCTGCGGCTGCGCGGCGGCGACGGCTCGATCCAGATCATCCCGTTCTCGTCGGTCTCCACCGTCGCCAACATGAGCCGCGACTATGCGGTGGCGTCCGTCACCATCAGCATCGCCTTCTCGGAGGACACCGATCGGATCTGCGGCCTGCTGACCGGGATCGGCGCCGACCTGCGCCGGGAGACGGCGTTCGCCGACATGATCCTGGCGGACTTCGCGCTGAACGGCGTCGACAGCCTCGGCGAGTATGCGGTGGCGATCAGCGGCACCATCCGCTGCACCGTCGGCGGCCGCTGGCCGGTGCAGCGCGAGTTCAACCGCCGCCTGCGCGACGAGATGACCTCGCTCGGCATCGCGCTGCCGCAGGCGCACCGCGAGATCCTGGTGCCGGGCCTGGCGCGGCTGCTCGAAGACCAGCATCGGACGGCCGCCCGGCCGCCCAACCAGCAGGATGTCGACGCCCATGGCTGAGCCCGATGCCCACCTGGACGACCTCGCCCGGACGCTCTCGCACGCGGGCTACGCCTTCGTGGGCGCCGAGGCCATGCGGGCTATGCTGGACCCGGACGCGCTGGAGCGCTGGGACGGGTTCGCCGCCAGCTGGGACCATTTGGGCCTCGACCGCTACATGGCCGATGGCGGCCGCTACCGCCGCCGCCGCCACGCAGTATTCGCGGTGGGGCCGGGGGTGCCGGGCGTGATTGAGCGCAAGCCGCCCCAGCCGCACTACCAGAGCCGCGACTACAACGAACTGAACGGCGGCATCGAACGCTGGTTCACGCCGGTCGAGGATGCGGTCGCCAACCACCCGGCCCTGCGGACGATCCTCATCACCTGCCTGGCCCTGTTCGAGGGCCAGACCACGCCGGGCACCCGGCCGGAGGTGTGGCACGTCGAGCTGCACCAGTTCCGCATCGAGCCGTCGGCGGGCGAGGACGGCCGGCCGACCCCGGAGGGGCTGCACCGCGACGGAGTCGACTGGGTGCTGGTGCTGCTGGTGGCACGCCGCAACATCGAGAGCGGCGTCACCAGCATCCACGACCTGCAGCGCCGGCTGCTCGGCAGCTTCACGCTGACCCGTCCGCTGGATGCCGCCTTCGTCGATGACGGCCGGGTCTATCACGGCGTCACCGCGATTCAGGCGGTCGACCCCGGCCAGCCCGCCTACCGCGACGTGCTGGTCATCACCTTCCGCCGCCAATAAGCGGTCTCCGAAAGCAAGCCTTTGGCGGGGTCCAGGGGCGTCGTGCGAAGCACGCTTGCGCGTGACGCCCCCGGGCTCGACCTCCTCGCCGCTACTTCTTCTTGGCCGCCGCCTTCGGCGCGGCCTTGGCCGCCGGCTTCGCGGGTGCCGGCGCGGCCTTCGCCGTCTTGGGCATGTCGGCGTTCAGCGCGTCCTTCAGTGACTTGGCGGAGCGGAAGCGGGCCGCCTTGCTGGCCCCGATGGAGATCGCCTCGCCGGTCTGCGGATTGCGGCCCTGGCGGGCGGAGCGCTCGGAGATGTCGAAGATGCCGAGGCCGGAGTAGCGGACCTCCTCGCCGGCCCGCAGCGACTCGCTGATCGCCTTGGCGATGGCCTCGACGGCCTGGGCGGCGCTCTCCTTCGACAGGTCGGCCTCGGACGCCACCTTGGTGACGAGATCGGCGTGGTTCACTGGGTTTCCTCCGGTTGATGAAAGGCAGCAACGTCCGGCGTGGATAAGGTTTCGGTGCCGGAGCGTCGAGTGGGCCCGTCGGACGGGCTTGGGCCACGGGCCCGGCCGCGCACTAAGGACAGCACCGGCCGGATTCCGGCAAGCCCCCAAGCCGGCAATCGCTTCGGCAAACGCCCGGCAAACCGCATCCGGTCCAGGACGCTGACCTGGCAGCGTGGCAGGCCGATGCCAGAGCCGCGACAGCGATGGAGCACCGACCATGCGGAACGAGACCCTGATCTACCAGGCCGACGGCCTCACCTTCCGGAGCCAGCTGTTCTTCGAGGCGGACGCCGGTCCGCGTCCGGCGGTGCTGGTGTTCCCGGAGGCGTTCGGCCTCGGCGAGCACGCGATCTCGCGGGCGCGCCGGCTGGCCGAGCTCGGCTACGTGGCGCTGGCCAGCGATCTGCACGGCGATGCCCGCCTGATCGACGACCTGCAGCAGGCGGTGGGCGCGCTGAAGCCGATGCAGGAGGACGCGTCGCATACCCGCGCCCGCGCCGGCGCCGGGCTGGACGCGCTCCGCGCGCGCGCGGAAGTGGACACGTCGCGCATCGCCGCGATCGGCTTCTGCTTCGGCGGCACCATGGCGCTCGAGCTCGCCCGGTCCGGCGCCGACATCAAGGCAACGGTCGGCTTCCACAGCGGCCTCGCGACGCCGGCGCCCGCGACCGACGCCAAGGCGATCCGCGGCCGCGTGCTGGTCTGCATCGGCGCCGACGACCCGATGATCCCGGCCGATCAGCGCGCCGCGTTCGAGGCGGAGATGCGGGAAGGCGGCGTCGACTGGCAGATGCACCTCTATGGCGGCACGGTGCACAGCTTCACCAACCAGGCGGCAGCCAGCCGCGGCATGCCGAACGCGATCCGATACAGCCCCGAGGCGGATGCGCGCTCCTGGGCATCGATGCGGGCGCTGTTCGACGAGGTGTTCGCCTGAGCAAGGCCGGGACGCCGCCCGCGGTCCGGCGCCGGCGCGCGCCCAATGCAGACCAGTCCGGGCGGGGGCGGCGCGACCGCCAGATCATGACGCGTGACCGCCCCCGCACCTAGCCCTGCCGGGCCGAGGATGGCAAGGTCGGCATCCGGCCAGCTCACGTCACCCAATAAGGAGACCTCATGCGTTTCGCCGACGCCATCAGCAGGCATGGCACCGAGGCCGTGCAGGCATACCGGACGATGTCGGGCATCGAGCACGACAACGAGCTGCCCGAGGCCTTTCTTGGCAGCTGGATCGCACTGGCGCTGCATCGCGAGTTCCAGGTCAACGCGCACATCGAGTCCTCCTTCACCGGGATGGCGCGGAGGCTGGGTCAGCCAGACGATCCGGGTCTGACGGAAGCGATGGGCGGCCGGCGCGGTGACATCGCGATCTTCGAAGCCGGCAACCCCACGGCCGTCATCGAGATCAAGATCCATGACGAGGGCGGCCAGAAAGGGCGGGTGCAGCAGGATCTGGCCCGGATGAGGGAACTTGCCCGGCGCACGGGCATCGAGACCTATCTCGGCGTCCTGATCACCGACACGACCAGGAGCAAGCTCGCCGGTCGCCGCGAGAAGCTCGAGGCGGTGCTGGAGCGGCCGGCCGACGTGCAGGGCACGCCGGTACGCGCCGGCGGCGGCAACTCGGACTGGGAGTGGTGTTTCGCCTGCTGGGCGTTCCCGCCTCAACCCGCGCCGGGTTGACTCCGTCTACTCCGTCGCCCCGCCGCCCGGCGGGCCCTGCACCACCTCGACCAGATCGTTCGGGCGCAGCCATCTCTGGAACGCGGCCTGCACCTGCTCGGCGGTGGTGTCGTAATAACGCTGCGCGGCTCGCTGCGGCTGGTCGAGCGGCAGCCCGAGGTCGGCCAGGTGCAGGTCTTCGTAGCCGATGTCGTCGTAGCTGGCGCGCTCCATCGGCAGCTGGCGCAGCAGCGAGGCCTTGGCCCGGGTGAGCTCGTCCGGGCTCACCACGTCGCGCTGCATCGCCTCGATGTCGCGCACCACCAGGTCGCGCGCCCGGCCGATCTTGTCCGGATCGGCGCCGAAGGTGACGGAGTAGTCGCTGCGCGTGCGCGACCACCGGAGCGCGCTGCTGACGCTGTAGACGTAGCCGCCCTTCACCCGCAGGTCCTGGTAGAGCCGGGACGAGAAGCCGCTGCCCAGGATCTCGTTGCCCACCGTCAGCGTGAAGTGGTCGGGGTCGTCGACCCGCACGCCCAGCGCCTCGGCCAGGTCGACGGTCGATTGCAGCGTGCTGCGGTCGGGCACGTAGGCCTTCGCGGGGCCGTTCGGCGGGATCGGCGGCAGGTCGATCGCCGGCGTTGGACCGGGCGCCGTCCAGCCGCCGAACGCGCGCTGCACCGCCGCCCGCGCGTCCGCCGGCGTGATGTCGCCGACGATGACGATGGTGGTGAGGTCCGGCCGGTAGGTGCGGGCATAGAACGCCTGCGCGTCGGCTGGCTTCAGCGCCAGCACCGTCCGCGGCGTCGCCTCGCGCAACGACGGGTCGCCGGCCGGCACCACCGCCTTCAGGCTGGCGCGCTGGAACAGGTAGCCGGGCGAGCCCAGCAGCCCGGCCAGCCCGCCGGCGACCTGGCGCTGCACGACCTGGAAGGCATCGGCCGGGAACACCGGGTGCAGCTCGTTGTCGGCCAGCAGGGCGAGCCCGGTGTCGAACTGGCGGGCCAGCACCTTGAGCGAGAAATAGCTGCCGGCGCTCTCGTCGGCGGCGATGGCGTCGAGGTCGGCCTGGAAGGTCAGCCGGTCCCGTGACCGGGTGCCATAATCGAACATCCGCTCGATCACGCTGGCGACGCCCTCCTGGCCGGGCGGCTCCTCGGTCTCGGTCACCTGGCGGATCTGGCCGTAGAGCGAGACCGTGTTGGTGACCTGCTCGGGCTGCACGATCAGGCGCAGCCCGTTCGGCAGGACGCTGACCGCCGGCGCCGGCGAGGCCGCGGGCACGTGCAGCGTGGCCAGCGCCGAGGCCGCCCAGTCCGGCAGCGCCACCGGGTGGGCCGGCGTCGCGGCGAACGATTCCGCACCGCCAAAGCCCTTGCCGGCGACCGGCCTGCCGGACTCCTGCGGCGTCAGCACCGCGGTCACCTCGTGCGCCGGGTCCAGCACGGCGCGGGCGATGCGGTCCACGTCGGCCACCGTCACCGCGCGATAGGCAGCGGCCAGCGCGTCGGGCGAGTCCAGCCCGTCGAACGCCAGCACGTTGGACCAGCTCTGCGCCAGCCCGCTGATGCTGTCGTCCTGCTCGCCGATCTGCGCCACCTCGCGACGCTTGGCGGCCTCCACCAGGTCGGCGGGCACGCCGGTCTTTGCGACGCCCGTCATCACCGCGCGCAGCTTCGCCAGCAGCGCCGCGCTGTCGCCGCCCTTCGGGAACGCCGCGAACACCACGCCGTAGCCGACGTCGGGCTTGGGCCGGTAGAGGAACTGCGCGGCCAGCGCGTCGCCGGCCGGCACCAGCGCGTAGAGCGCGCCGCGCTCGCTCGACAGCACGTCGCCCAGCACGTCGGCGGCGGCGAAGTCCCGCGCCCGCGAGCCCGGCATCCGGTAGGCCAGCGTGGCGATGCCGACGGGGTAGTCGGTCGGCAGCGACAGCGTCTCGGGCTTCACCGGCGCCAGCGTGAAGCTGGCGTGCGACGGCAGCGTCTTGGGCTGGATGTCGCCGAACGCCGCCTTCACGTCGGACAGCGCCCGCTCCGGATCGATGTCGCCGGCGATCACCAGGATGGCGTTGTTGGGGGCGTACCAGCGGGACCAGAAGGCGCGCAGCAGGGTGGCGTTGGTGCGGTCGAACGAGGGCCGGGTGCCGAGCGCGTCGTGCGCGTACGGGGTGCCGGCGAACATCGCCGCCTGCAGCTGCGACAGGTAGGTGTAGGCCGGGCTGGACAGGTCGCGCGACACCTCCTGCTCGATGGCGCCGCGCTCCTTGTCCCAGTCGGTCTGGTCCATCGTGAGGCGGCTCATCCGCAGCGCCTCCACGTGCAGCACCACGGCCAGGTCATCGGCGGGCGCGGTGTAGAAGTACTGGGTGACGGTCTCGGTGGTGTCGGCGTTGTAGGAGCCGCCGAGCTTCGAGCCGATCTCGGCCAGCTGGTTCTTATCGAGCCCTTCGGAACCGCGGAACATCATGTGCTCGGTGGCGTGCGCGGTACCGGGGAAGCCCGGCGGCGCGTCGTTGGAGCCGGCCAGGTAGTTGATCTCGGTGGTGACCACCGGGGCCAGCCGGTCGCGCACGATCACCACGCGCAGCCCGTTGGGGAGTGTGGCGCGCAGGGCCGAGTCCGCCGCGGTGGCGTGCTTCGCCGGAGCCGGCGGCCGCACCGCCGCCGGGTCGGGGCCGGTGGAGGGTGCGGCGTGCGCGATGCCTTGGCCGAAGACGGGGCCGAAGACGTGGCCGAAGATGGGGCCGCCGAGCGTCGCCAGCAGGGCTGCGGCCGCGATGGCCCTCTTGGTCGTCCGGTCGCTCATCGGTCCCCCGCCTCGGTCACGCCAACCTAGTGGCCGCCCGCCGGCCGGCATAGCCGTCGGCCTATGAAGGATGCGTCACCTGTCCGATGATGCCGCCGATGCCGATGCCGTCCCACCGCGATGCCGCCGGCCGCGACGTCCGCACCGATCCCGCTCGCCGCGACGTCCGCACCGACGCCGCTTGCCGCGACGATGGCGTTGACGCCGCTCGCCGCGACGTCCGCACCGACGCCGCTCGCCGCGACGATGGCGTTGACGCCGCTCGCCGCGACGATGGCTTCACCCTGCTCGAGGTGCTGGTGGCGTTCGCCATCGCGGCGCTGGCGCTGGGCGTGCTGTTCGAGGGGGCGGTGGGCGGCCTCCGGTCCACCCGCGTCGCCGACCGCACCGAGGAGGCGCTGTCGCGGGCGCAGTCGCACTTGGCCGCCGTCGGCCAGGGCATGCCGCTCGGCCCCGGCACGCAGGAGGGAGACGATGGCGGCGGCTACCGCTGGAGCGTGCGCATCCGGCCGCTGCGGTCGGCCGTCTCCACCTCGGCGCGGATCGTGCTCTATGCGGTGGAGGTGACGGAGTCCTGGAGCGAAGGACACAGCAGCGGTGCCGACACGACGCGCAGCGTGGTGCTGCGCACCGAGCGGCTGGGCGTGGCGCACGGCGACGCGTCGTGAGCCGGTCCCGCGGCCGGCATCGCGTGCGGGCGGACGGCGAGGCCGGCTTCACGCTGCTCGAGATCGTGGTGGCGCTGGTGGTGCTCGGCATCCTGCTGGTGACGCTGAGCCAGGGCGTCCGCTTCGGGCTTGCCGCCTATGACCGCCAGGACGGCATGGTCGCCACCGCCGGACGGCTGGAGGCGGTGGACCGCACGCTGCGCCGGCTGATCACCCTGCTCGATCCCGGCACGTCGGTCGACGGCGACAGCGTGGTCGGCACCCATCACGGGCTGGCCTTCCGGGCGCCGCTGCCGCCGGCCGCTGCCGACCACGCCACCGGCGTGCCGGCCGACGGGCTGTCCGATCTGCGGCTATCGGTGAACGACCGGCATCAGCTGGTATTGGCCTGGCTGCCGCACCGACACGTGCTGCCGACCGGGCCGGCGCCGGCGCCCAACGAGACGGTGCTGCTGGACGGGGTCGAGCGGATTGACGTCGACTACTGGGGCAGCGGGACCTGGCAACAGCAGTGGCACGAGACCCGGGCGCCGGCGCTGATCCGCATCCGCCTCGTGTTCCCGGACAGCGACCACCGAAGCTGGCCGGACATCGTCGCCGCCCCGGCGCGCGAGCAGGTCAGCGGGTAGGCGCATCGGTCGCGGCAACACATCGACACCGGGTCCGCGTTCCAACGCCGGCTCCGTTGCTCTATAGACCGCTCCGCATGCTTCGAGACGCCCTGACCTGGTGGTGCCGCCAGATGCTGGATCTGGTGCCGGCGCGGTTCGCGCGGCCGGATCCGTCGGTCGTGGGCGCGATCCTGGTGGAGCCGCTGGCAGGCTGGGACGGCGTCCGCGTGCTGCGGCGGCATGCGGGCCAGGAGACGTCGCTCGGCCAGGTGACGCTGCCGCACGCCGCCGGGTTCGGGCCGGACCCGGACAGGGCGGCGGGCTTCCGCGCGATGCTGGACGCGGCCGGGGCCGGCGGCACCGGCATCGTGCTGCTGCGGCTGCCGCCGGGCTCGGCGCTGCAGCGCGACGTGACGTTGCCGCTCGGCGCCGAGGCGGCGCTGGAGCGGGTGCTGACCTACGAGATGGACCGGCTGACGCCGTTCGCGGCGGCGGACGTGTTCTTCACCTGGACGGTGCTGCGGCGCGACCGCGAGGCCGGCCGGCTGCGGCTTCTTCTGTCGCTGATCCCCAAGGCGCCGCTGCTGCCGATGCTCGAGGCCTGCCGCGCCGCCGGGGCCGGGCCACGGGCGATCGAGGTCGATCTGCCGCCGGACGGACAGGTGGCCGGCGGCCGGCTCAGCATCCCGCTGGCGCACGAGCGCCCGGCCGCCGCCATGCGGGAGAGGCGGATGCTGGCGCTGGCCGGTTCCGGCTGCGCCGCGCTGGCGGTGGCGGCGGCGCTGCTGCCGTTCGTGCTGCAGGCGGTGGGATCGTCCCGGCTCGACCGCGACATCGCGGCACTCCGGCCGCGGGTGGACGCGGTGCAGGCGCTGCACCGGCGGCTGGCCGGCGGCTCGGCCGGCGCCGACCTGGTCGAGGACGAGCGGCGCCGGCTCGGCGACACGCTGCAGGTCATCGCCGCGGTGACCCGCGTGCTGCCGGACGACAGCTTCCTCACCGACCTCACGCTGCGCCAGGGCCAGCTCACCATCAGCGGGCAGTCGCCCGCCGCGGCCCGGCTGATTCCGGCGATCAGCGCCGACCCGAACTTCACCGCCCCCGCCTTCTCGGCGCCGGTGACCCGCATCGAGGGCCAGAACACCGACCTGTTCTCAATCCGCGCCGGAGTCGCGCACTGATGGCCGGGCTCGCCAGCGCCCGCGCGCTGCCGACCGGACGCCCTGGCCGGTTGCTGGCGCTCAGTATCGCGCTGCTGCTGCTGGTGGTGCTGTGGGAGGCGATCGGCAGCCCGCTGGCGGGGGTGTATCGCGGCCGGGCGCAGGCGCTGGCCGAGCGGCGGATGATCGCCGTGCACATGGCGGCGCTGCAGGAACAGGTGCAGCAGATGGCGACCGGGCTCGGGGCCCCCCTGTCCCTGTCTCTTATACACATCTCCGAG
>CALMVO010000014.1 GCA_937873205.1 uncultured Acetobacteraceae bacterium | reverse complement strand
CCCCCCCCCCCCCCCCCCCCCCCCCCCCCCCCCCCCCCCCCCCCCCCCCACCCCCGAACGCCAGCAGCAGCGGCGCCAGCGGCACGAACCCAGCCAGCGCCCCCGCCGACGAGATCCGGCTGAGCCGCGCCATCAGCAGCCAGGCAAGGCAACAGATCAGCCCGGCCCGCCAGTCCAGCGCCAGCGCCACGCCTAGCCCGGTCGCCACGCCCTTGCCGCCGCGGAACCGCAGCCAGACCGGGAAGCAGTGCCCGGCCACCACGCACACCGCCGCCACCGCGGCGACATCGGGGAGCAGCAGCAGCAGCACCAGTGCGGCCAGCAGCACCGCGACGATGCCCTTCAGCGCATCCAGCAGCAGCGTCGCCGCGGCGAGTCCGCGCCGTCCGGTGCGCAGCACGTTGGTGGCGCCGATATTGCCCGAGCCGATCGCCCTTATATCGCCGGCGCCGCCGAGTCGGGTCAGGAGCAGCCCGAACGGCACGCTGCCAATCAGGTAGGAGACGAGCCCGGCCAGCAGGAGCAGGTTCAGGTCCACGAGGCGGCTCATGCTCCTCTGTGGGAGATCGTCAAGAGACTATTCCAGGTGGCATGACTACAGCATAGTGGTGGAGGCGGCATAGGCCTTAGCCGGCCAGCAGGTCCAACCAGCGCTCTAGGACCGTCCATACCGTTCGCTCCAGCTAAAAAAGCTCTGAATGATCCTGTAAGCCCATGTAAAACAATATCGATAGGTATTTTACCCCGTCATGACCTGTAGCTCTGTTTCAAGATGCCAAAGCTCTTGCGGCGTCGCAATATGTGTTTCAGGTTCATGTCAAATTGGATTAGAAGATCGGGAGGGAGACGAAACCATAAGAGAAATCATGAGAGAAGTGTCAAGTAGCAGATGCGGCTCAAGTTGGGCAAGCATAAGCGCTGCTGCTTTGTTTTTCGCGTGTTACTATACTTGAGAAGGTTTAATATGTCGGACTTAGATTTGCCAAATGCTGAGATGCTAACCCAGAGACCTTTTGCTGAAAGGCAACTTCTCGTCATCACAAAAAATCTAGTTGTCAAGGCTGCAGAGAAGCTGGAACAGATCAGTCATGTAGAGAAAGAAACGGGAGGTAAATGGCATGAAACCGCGGTGTCTGGCGCACTCAGCCTTCTAGGGGGCGTACAATCCAATGTAGCCAAAATTTTGAATTCCGCTTATTTAGAGGCTTACAAGTCAGTACGGCGTGCTTTGGATAAAGGTCTGCCTATTCAAGTAATTTCTTATGATGCATCACGAGCGCTTGATTTTCCTCCAGGCCATCCAAGACTTGATACAGTTTATGCTTGTCATCCGGTCAATCCAAAGACCTACTATCCACTTGCTGATTTCCATCGCGTAGCTTTCGAAGGAAAGTTCGCTGAAGCTATGACTTTGCTGATGGCTTTGGGCGCCGATAGTATCCGGGTAGAACATGTTACAGGATGGGCACGTGATTTTGCGTCGAGCGTTGCTGGCGCTGTTCCGGGAGGCTCTATGGCAATCGAAACTACAAAATCATCCGAGAAGAGTGAAAGTTTGTTATTTGAGGCATCATTAAGAGGAACACATTTGCCTATCATACCAGATCGCTTGGTTTGGTATCAATATGAACCTACATGGCAGAGCATATCGGCCGGTAGGCTGAATTATGGTCTCGATGCCTTTCGGCTAAGCGTGATTTACAACGATGATTATGGTATAGATGCAAAGCTGGCATCCAGTATTAAGGGCGCAGGCCTTGGCATTGGAGGAAAATTTCAAGCTCATCAGGCAACGGTTTGGCAGATTGAGGGTACGTTCCGGAGACAGTCTTAAAAGACGTTCTTTGTCAACGACAACCATAACCCCGGGATAATCAAATCAAGTCCATTAGCATGATGCCATGGTTGATGAGTGAAACGCCTTTTAGAAATTGCAATGATGCATCTGCCTTTAGCCCATGCTGACCCCGCGCGGGCCGACCGCGATGAAGCTTTTCGCCGGGCGTCCGAGCTGGATGCGTTCCAGCGCTATGCGGGCTGCCCGGAGGAGCAGGTCGCGCCCGGCTAGGGTCGGCGGCGGCGTTCCTGTCCCAGACGTGTAGGGAAACTAAGATCTCAGAGATCGGTAACCCATATAAACTTCGCTAATCGGTAATTAAGCGAACTCTAACCCGCGCCAACCGACGTGCCGGCATCCGCCCTCTCCACGCCGGCTGCCAACTCTGGCAGGTGCTCATCCGAACACCCTCCGCCCCGCCTTCCAGGTGCCGAGCACGCGGCCTTCCAGCGCGCGGCCGTCGAACGGCGTGTTCTGCGCGCGGCCGGGAAGCTGACCGGCGCTCACCTTCCAGGCCCGCTCCAGGTCGAACAGGCAGAGGTCGGCGGGCGCTCCCGGCGCCAGCCGGCCTGCCGGGCTGCCGAGCAGTCGCGCCGGTGCGATCGTCAGCATCTCGATCGCGCGCAGCAGGCCGAGGCCGCCGCCATGCACCTGCGCCAGCACGACGCCGAGCAGCGTCGCCAGCCCGACGCCGCCGGCCATCGCCTGCGCGAACGGCAGCCGCTTGTCGTCGGCGTCGCACGGCTGGTGGTCGGAGCCGATCGCGTCGATGGTGCCATCGGCGAGTGCCGCGCAGACCGCCAGCCGATCCGCCTCCGGCCGCAGCGGCGGCGACAGCTTGGCGTAGGTACGGAAGTCGCCGATTGCGGTCTCGTTCAGGTCGAGATAGGGCGGTGCGGTGTCGCAGGTGACGCGGATGCCGTCCGCCTTGGCGCGCGCGATCAGCGCCTGGCCCTCGGCGGTCGAGACGTGCGCGATGTGCAGCGCGCCGCCGGTGAGCTGCGCCAGCCGCAGGTCGCGCGCGATCAGCACCGCCTCCGCCGCCGCCGGAATGCCGGGCAGTCCCAGCCGGGTCGCCAGCTCTCCCTCGGTCGCGACGCCGCCGCGCGCCAGCGACGGGTCCTCCGGATGCTGCACCACCATCGCTCCGAAGGCGCGGGCGTAGGACAATGCCATCCGCATCGTCCGGGCATCGGCGACGGCGCGGGTGCCGTCGGTGAACGCCACCGCACCGGCCTCGCGCAGCAGGCCGAGCTCGGCCATCTCCTCGCCGCGGCAGCCGCGGGTCACGGCGCCATACGGGAGAATGGTGAGCCGGCCGGTCTCGTCGCCGCGTGCCCGCAGCAGCCGCACCAGGGCAGGATCGTCGATCGCCGGCATGTTGTTGGGCAGCACGCCGACCGTGGTGACCCCGCCCGCCGACGCCGCCTCCGCCGCCTGCGCCACGGTCTCGCGATACTCGTAGCCGGGCTCGCCCAGCGCCACCCGCATGTCGACGAGCCCCGGGCACAGCACCGCGCCACTGCCATCGATCGTCTCGACGCCTTCCGGCGACGTCCCGTCCGGCAGGTCGAGCCCGGCGATCACCCCGTCCTCGACCAGCAGCCGGCCGGGCTGGTCCAGGCCGGTGGCCGGATCGAGCAGCCGGACGTTGCTGAACAGGATGCGGGCGGTCATGTGCCAGCTATCCGCGACGCGACGGAGGGGCCATCGTCACGGACGGGATGCGCGGGCCACCCGCCGTCGCGCAATCGCCAGCCTGTCGAGCCTCCCGATCTTGGTTCATCGTCACCGTCATGCCGCTACGGGATCTAGCAGAGCCGATCGTGGATGAGAATGCGATCCTTGCGACAACCGGCCGGCGCGCGAGTCGTCCAGCCTACGTTCTCGGACTGATCCCGAATTCTCGGATTAACTTGCCCACCGCGGCGATCCCCCATGCCCCTTCGCCAAGCCTTAATCGAGAAGCTGAACGCTCTGCCGGTTGATCGCCTCGACGAGGTCGAGGATTTCGTCGATTTCCTGTGCTCGCACGACCAGGATCGATTCCTGATTCGCGCCGCCGGTCTTGCCAGCGCATTGGCCTTCGCCAAGGTCTGGAACAATCCCGAGGACGATGTGTACGATGCCGTCTGAGGCTTCTGGCACTGCTTCTGGCGCTGCGTCCGGCACTCCGAAAGACCTCAGGACCTGAATTTCGGCAGCATCGTGCTCATGCCGTTCCCATTCATCAGTCAGGCCGCGTCCAAGCAGCGTTTCTTTATTAACGAACAACTCAATCTTAGACTTGATCCAAAAGCCAGGACATACGCTGACAAGCATCTTTTTCTGCCTGCACCGCAGTTTGGAAAATACCTGATCTTCGGGCCTGATTTACCCAGCCGCCCTTCTGGCCCTCTTCGGGGACAGGATAATAAAAGACATTTTCCCGATATTGGAAAAGGCCGTCGGCTCTTCCAATGATTACAATCCGTCTATCGTCTGGGCTGCGCGCGATGATCTCTAGAGGATGATCCGATCGCTTAGGCTCACGGATCATCCTCTAACTTGTTGTTTGACGAGCATCATCCGATCGAACGAGTCCGTTCGATCGGATGATGCTCTAGGTCATGCTCGTCTATGCCCCCAGGGTTCATGTCTCGACCAAGCCTCTCCGGACGTTGAGGCGTCGCACGTCGTCTGCCATGCGATCGATGCGGACCGACATGGACGAGTATCCCTGTTCAAGGCTGCCGAGACGCTGCTTGATCTCGAGAAGGTCGCCGCGCATCTCGGCCCGCTCGCTCCGGATTTCGCGGAGGAGAGCTGGGACGATGTTGTCCGGATGATCGCTCATCAACTTGTCTCTCATAGGCGGCGCAGGTGAACCGCTCGCCTCGTCCTCAGGATGAGGACGCCCTCTCCGCGACGCAAGCGTAAGCCGATCGTCGACGGCGTTCCGATCTCCATGTCCGCCCGGTGATCGGACGGCCCTCTCTGCTCAGTTCATCTGCGCCCGCGACAGCCGGTCCAGCACCGCCATGCGTACGGCGACGCCCATCTCGACCTGCTCCTGGATCACGCTCTGCACCGGGTCGTCGGCGACCTGGCTGTCGATCTCGACGCCGCGGTTCATCGGGCCCGGATGCATCACCAGCGCGCCGGGCTTCGCCAGCGCCAGCCGGGTCGCGTCGAGCCCGAAGAAGCGGAAGTACTCGCGCGCACTCGGTACCAGCCCGCCGGTCATGCGCTCGCGCTGCAGCCGCAGCATCATCACCACGTCGACGCCGGCGAGCCCGCCCTCCATGTCGTGGTGGACCGTGACACCCATCCGCTCGACCTCGGCCGGCATCAGCGTCGGCGGTCCCACCACCCGGACCTGGCTGCCCATCGCGGTCAGAAGGTGGATGTTCGAGCGCGCCACCCGCGAGTGCGCCACATCGCCGCAGATCGCCACCGTCAGCCCGCCGAGCCGGCCGCAGCGGCGGCGGATGGTGAGCGCGTCCAGCAGCGCCTGGGTCGGGTGCTCATGGGTGCCGTCGCCAGCGTTGATCACCGAGGCGTCGACCTTCTGCGCCAGCAAGGCAGGGGCCCCCGACTGCGCATGCCGCACCACCAGCAGGTCGGTGCGCATCGCGTTCAGCGTGGCCGCGGTGTCCAGCAGGGTCTCGCCCTTGTTCACCGAACTCGTCGAGACCGTCATGTTGATCACGTCGGCGCCGAGCCGCTTGCCGGCCAGCTCGAAGCTCGTCCGGGTGCGGGTGCTGTCCTCGAAGAACAGGTTGATCAGCGTGCGACCGCGCAGCAGGTCGCGCTGCGTCTTGCGGCTCCGGTTGAGCAGCACGTAGCTCTCGGCCAGGTCCAGGAACGGCTCGATCCGCGTCGGGTGCATGCCCTGCAGCCCCAGCAGGTGCCGTCCGCCGCCCGCCGCGAAGAACCCGTCAGCCACCGATGGCGGCCCCCAGCACGGACCTGATGCGGGCCAGCGTCTCGTCGCGCCCGAGCGCTTCCACGGTGGCGTCGATCGGCGGACTCGTGGTGCTGCCGGTCATGGCCGCCCGCAGCGGTTGCGCCAGCTGGCCGAGCTTGCGCCCATGCGCGTCGGCGTGGCGGCGCAGTGCGGCATCGATCTCGGCGGCGGTGAACGGCTCCAGCGCTGCGATCTCGCCGGCGAACCCGTGCAGCAGCGCGCGGGCGTCGGGGGTCAGCAGCGAGCTCGCCTTGGCATCGAGCGGTAGCGGCACCGTGCGGGCCAGGAACGCCGCCGCGTCGGCCAGCTCGACCAGCGTGCGGGCGCGCTCCTTCAGGCCGGGCATCAGCCGCAGGATCCGCGCCGCGGCGACCTCGTCCAGCACCAGCCCGGGCCGGCCCTCCAGCCGCGCCAGCACGTCACGGGCGAGCCGGCCGTCGTCGGCGGCGCGCAGCCAGACGCCATTCATATGGGTGAGCTTGGTGTAGTCCATCCGGCTGGCCGAGCGGCCGACGCCGTCCAGGTCGAACAGCCGGATCTGCTCGTCGCGCGACAGCACCTCGGCGTCGCCATGGCCCCAGCCCAGCCGCAGCAGGTAGTTGTCGAGCGCTTCCGGCAGGTAGCCCTGCTCGCGGAACTCGACCACGCTCTGCGCGCCGTGCCGCTTCGACAGTTTGGCGCCGTCGGGTCCGTGGATCAGCGGCAGGTGCGCGAAGCGCGGCCGCTCCCAGCCCATCGCCGCGTAGATCTGGCTCTGCCGGAAGGTGTTGGTCATGTGGTCGTCGCCGCGGATCACGTGCGTGATCGCCATGTCGTGGTCGTCCACCACCACCGCATGCATGTAGGTGGGCGAGCCGTCGGCGCGCAGGATCACCATGTCGTCCATCTCGGCGTTGGCGACGCGGATCTCGCCCTGCACCAGATCGTCCACCACCGTCTCGCCGTCCCGCGGCGATCGCAGCCGCACCGTGAACGGCGCACCCGCCGGCGCCTCCGACGGGTCGCGGTCCCGCCAAAGCCCGTCGTAGCGCGGCGGCCGGCCTTCGGCCGCGGCCTGCTCGCGCATCGCCTTCAGCTCGTCCTGCGTGCAGTAGCAGCGATAGGCGTGGCCGGCCTCCAACAGCGCCAGGGCCACCTCGGCGTGCCGCGCCTGGCGCGCGAACTGGTAGACCGGCGGCTCGTCTGGGGTGAGCCCCATCCAGTCGAGCCCGTCCAGGATCACGTCCACCGCGTGCTGCGTCGAGCGTGCGCGGTCGGTGTCCTCGATGCGCAGCAGGAACTGGCCGCCGTGGTGGCGGGAGAACAGGAAGTTGAACAGGGCGGCACGGGCATTGCCGATATGGAGCAGCCCGGTCGGGCTCGGCGCGAAGCGCGTGCGGATCGTCATGGGCGGTGTGGTATCACCCGGGCAAGAAGGAAGGCCAGGGCTCTGCCTCGGACCCGCCAAGGGCCGCTGCCCTTGAACCCATCTTATGAGTGGTTTCCAAAGGCGAGCCTTTGGCGGGGTCCAGGGGCAGAGCCCCTGGCCTTATCGTTCAAATATCGTTAAATCCGCGGGTGCAACAAGCCGCCGCCCTGTCCGCGATGCTGCTCCCAGCCTGGCGCTGGACCGCGCTGCGCGAAGGGGTCGCGGCCGACCGGGACCGGCTGATCCTGTGGCTGCCGCCCTGTCTCGGCATTGGCGTTCTGCTGTATTTTGCGCTGCGGACCGAGCCGCCGCTCTGGCTGGGCGGCGGGCTCGCGGCCACGTCGCTGCTGCTGTTCGCGCTGATCCGGCGCAGCCGGCTGGCGCATGCGCTGGCGGCGGGGCTGCTGGCGGGCTCGATCGGGTTCCTCGCCGCCGAGCTCTCGACCCGGCGCATGGCGCCGATGCCGGCACTTCCGCACCGGGCGGCGCTGGCGACCGGACGCATCGCCGCCATCGACGTGTTCGCCGACGGCCGGCGCCGGCTGACGCTGGATCGGGTCGCGATCGCCGAGGATGGCGGTCCCGCGGCACCGGCGGCGACGTCGCGGCTGCTGCGGATAAGGCTGCGCGCCAATGACCCGGCGGTGCTCTCGACCGGCGACCGGGTGCAGCTGCGCACGCTGCTGCATCCGCCGGCGGCCCCCGACTACCCCGGCGGCCGCGATCCGCAGCGGGACGCGTTCTTCTCCGGCCTGGCCGGTTCCGGCAGCGCGCTGGCCGCGGTGTCGGTGCTGTCGCACGGGCCGGCGCAGGGTGCGTCCGCCTGGATGCGGCGGCTGCGCGAGACCATCGCGGCACGGATCATGGCCGTGCTGCCGGGGCCGCGCGGCGCCGTCGCCGCGACGCTCCTGACCGGGCTCTCCAGCGCCATCCCGCAATCCGACCGCGACGCCTTTGCCGCGTCGGGCTTGGCGCACCTGCTGGCGGTGGCCGGGCTGCATCTGGGCATCGTGATGGGGCTGGCGCTGTCGATCGTGCGCACGGGCCTGGCCGCCTGGGAGTGGGCGGCGCTGCGGCTGCCGTGCCGGCAGATCGCGGCGCTGTCGGCGCTGGCCGCGGGCGGGCTGTACATGCTGTTGACCGGCCTCCACCTGCCCGGGCTGCGCAGCCTGACGATGGCCGGGATCGCCATGCTGGGGCTGCTGATCGGCCGGCGCGCGGTGACCATGCGGGCGCTGGGATTCGCGGCCATCCTGCTGCTGATGACGAACCCGGCGACGCTGCTTGATGTCGGCTACCAGATGAGCTTCGCCGCGGTGCTGGCGCTGCTGGCCGGCTACGAGGCGGCGCGGCCGATCATGCGGCGCCTGCAGGGCCCCAGGCTCCGCCACACCGTGGCGCTGCATGTGTTCCAGTTGTTCTTCACCAGCCTGATCGCCGGCGCCGCGTCGCTGCCCTACGCCGCGTTCCATTTCGGCCGCGTGCAGTTCTATTTCGTGCTGGCCAACCTGGTGGCTGTGCCGCTCACCGCATTCTGGGTGCTGCCGCAGGGGCTGCTGTCGCTGCTGCTGATGCCGTTCGGGCTGGAGTGGGTGACGCTGCGGCCGATGGGCGGGGGGATCGACGTGATCCTGTTCCTGGCCCGCAGCGTGGCGCATTTCCCGGCCGCCAGCCTGGCGGTGCCGGCGCCGCCGGGCTGGGGCCTGCTGCTGGTCAGCTTCGGCCTGCTGTGGCTGTGCATCTGGCGCACTGGCTGGCGGGCGCTGGCGGCGCTGCCGCTGGTGATCGGCTGCGCCTCGCCCTGGCTGGTGCGGCCGCCGGACCTGCTGGTCTCCGGCGAGGCGCGTCTGATCGCGCTGCATGTCATGCAACCCGGGGGCGGCCGGATGCTGGTCGAGCGGGCGGCCGGGGCCGACGCGCTCACGCTCGAGGACTGGCAGCGCGCCTGGGGCCTCATTGCGGCACCGGCGGCGCTGCCGGATGCCGGCGTGGTCCCTGGTGTTGCCGACGACATCGTCTGCAACCCGGCCGACTGCCTGATCGCCCGGCGCGGCCGGACCGTGCTGCTGCTGCGCGATGCGGACGAGGCGCGGAAGCAGGGCGTGAGCGCGGAGACGCGCCCGTCGCCCGTCGAGCCGGGCGACTGCGCGGGGATCGCCCTGTTGGTATCGCCGGCGCCGGCGCACGGCGCCTGTCCCGGCGTGCCGCGGATCGACCGGTTCACGGTCTGGCGCGACGGGCCGCAGGCGGTCTGGCTGCAACCGGGCGGCGCGGTAATCGAGAGCGCTCGCGACGCCCGTGGCGACCGCCCCTGGGTGCCGGAGGACGCGGCTCGGGCGCGGGACCGGCCGACATTGCCGATGGCGCAGGCGGAATGAGGGACGGGACGTCCTACTTCCTCGGAGGCTGCGTCAGCTTGTCCGGATAGTGGCACCACGCTCGGGCGACGCAGCGCCAGCACTCGGGCACGCGAGCCTTGCATACGTAGCGGCCGTGCAGGATCAGCCAGTGGTGCGCCGGACGCAGCACCGCCTTCGGAATGCGCCGGACCAGCCCGTCCTCGACCACGCGCGGGGTCTTGCCGGCGGCCAGCCCGGTCCGGTTGCCGAGCCGGAAGATGTGGGTGTCGACCGCCATCGTGCTCTCGCCGAAGGCCACGTTCAGCACCACGTTGGCGGTCTTGCGGCCCACCCCCGGCAGCGCCTCCAGCGCCGCGCGGTCGCCCGGCACCGCGCCGCCATGCCGGTCCAGCAGCGCCTGCGACAGTGCCACCACGTTGCGCGCCTTCGCCCGCCACAGCCCGATGGCGCGGATGTGCCGCGCGACACCCTCCTCGCCGAGCCGCACCATCGCCGCCGGGTCGGGAGCATCCGCGAACAGCCCGACGCTGGCCTTGTTCACCGAGGCATCGGTCGCCTGCGCCGACAGCACGACGGCCACCAGCAGGCTGAACGGGGTGCCGAAGCTGAGCTCGGTCTGCCCCTCCGGGTTGGCCTCGCCGATCGCGGCGATGAAGGCGGCGACCTCCGCCCGGGTCATCGGCCGGACCTTGGGCGCCGCGGCACCGGTGGGCGATGGGGTCTCGATCACGCTGGGTCTCCGGCCGGCCACGCCCTATCTACGCGACGCGGCGTCTCGCGATGCGGGACCATGCCATCCAGGAGACAACCCGCCCTTGACCACCGTGACCGACCGGGACGCGCCGCGCAGCGGCAGTGCGGTGTTCATCGACGTGCTGCGCTTCCTGGTCCGGCGCTGGGCCGACCACCGGCCGATGCTGGCGGTGGTGATCGGCGGCATGATCCTGGCGACGCTGACCGACGTGGTGACGCCCGTCCTCGCCGGCCGGCTGGTCGACGACGTGGCGCACCTGCCCGATCGTGCCGGCTCGGGTCTCGGCCGGAGCGCCGGCGCCGCCGGGCTGCACGACGCGCTGCTGATGCTGGGCGGCCTCACGCTG
Organism: uncultured Acetobacteraceae bacterium; assembly: GCA_937873205.1. GTDB lineage: Bacteria > Pseudomonadota > Alphaproteobacteria > Acetobacterales > Acetobacteraceae > Lichenicola. Next base: position 16,046 of record CALMVO010000014.1, on the reverse strand, counting down.
CTGGGCCTCGTGGCGCTGGCGGGACGGCGCGCCGCCTTCATCGGCATCACCCGGCTCACCGTGCGGATCATGGCCGACATCGCCCGCACCGGCTTCGCCCGCATCCAGCGCTTCTCCTCCGACTGGCACGCCAACAACTTCGCCGGCTCGACGGTGCGGCGCCTCACGCGCGGCATGTGGGCGATCGACACGCTGGACGACACCCTGCTGCTGATGCTGCTGCCGGAGGTCTGCGTTCTGGCCGGCACGACGCTGGTGCTGGCGATCCGCTGGCCGGTGATGGGGCTTCTGCTGGGCGTGGGCTCGCTGCTGTTCGCTGCACTGTCGATCTCGCTCACCCTGTTCTACGTGGCGCCCTCGGCGCGGCTGGCGAACGCCTGGGATACCCGCATGGGTGCCGCACTGGCCGACGCGGTCACCTGCAACGCGGTGGTGAAGGCGTTCGGCGCCGAGCGCCGCGAGGATGCGGGGCTCGCCCGCGTGCTGGATCGTTGGGCCGGCCGCACCACCCGCACCTGGCTGCGCGGCACCGCCAGCAGCAACCTGCAGGGGCTGTGCCTGCTGGCACTCCGCATCGGCATGGTATCGGCAGTGCTGTGGCTGTGGTGGCATGGACTGGCCGGCGCCGGCGACGTCGCCTACGTGCTGACCATGGTCTTCTTGGTGCAGGGCTACCTGCGCGACATCGGCCAGCAGATCAGCGTGGCGCAGCGCTCGGTGAACGAGATGGAGGAGCTGGTGGCGCTCTACCGCGCCCCCGTCGGCGTGCGGGATGCGCCGGATGCGCCGCCGATCCGCATCCGCGCCGGCGCCATCCGGCTGGACGCGGTGGCGTTCCGCTATCCGAGCCAGTCCGGCATGCTGTTCCAGGACCTGTCGCTCGACCTCCCGGCCGGCGCCCGCATCGGGCTGGTCGGCCCGTCCGGGTCGGGCAAGACGACGCTGACCAAGCTGATCCAGCGGCTCTACGATCTGAACGGCGGCCGCATCCTGATCGACGGTCAGGACATCGCGCACGTGGCGCAGGAATCCCTGCGTGCGCAGATCGCCCTGGTGCCGCAGGAGCCGCTGCTGTTCCACCGCTCGCTGGCCGAGAACATCGCCTACGCGCGCCCCGAGGCCAGCCTCGCCGAGATCAGCGAAGCGGCGGGCCTCGCCAACGCGGCCGACTTCATCGCCCGGCTGCCGAAGGGCCTGGCCACGCTGGTCGGCGAGCGCGGCGTCAAGCTGTCGGGCGGCGAGCGGCAGCGGATCGCGATCGCGCGCGCCTTCCTGGCCGACGCGCGCATCCTGATCCTGGACGAGGCGACGTCCAGCCTCGATTCCGAGAGCGAGGCGCTGGTGCAGGAAGCGATGGCGCGGCTGATGGTCGGCCGCACCGTGATCGTGATCGCGCACCGCCTGTCCACCGTGGTGGCGCTCGACCGCATCCTGGTGTTCGCGCACGGCCGGCTGGTCGAGGACGGCCCGCACGACGCGCTGCTACGCCGCCCGGACGGGCTCTATCGCCGCCTGTTCGACCGCCAGGCGCTGGGGCTGGCGGCGGAGTAGGCGCCGACGCAGGTTTCACGACGGCGACGCTTGACCGCACCGATGCAAAGGCGGTCCGCTGGCGTCCCGAACAGTCCCCGTCGCAGCGAGTGCCCGTGATGCCGAACCAGACCCGCCTTATCCTCCCGGTTGCGATCCTGGCCGCCGCGCTGTCGTTCGCGTCCGGTGGGGCGGAGGCGGCGAGGATGGCGCCGCGGAGCGCCGACGTCACCGGCAGCTTCGTCGCCGAGCACGGCACCAAGGCGCACCCGACCGGCGACGTCACCGGCCACTACGACGCCGCGACCGGCGTGCTCGACTACACCATCAGCTATGTCGGGCTGACCGGCCCGGTGATCGCCGCGCACATCCACGGCCCGACCTCGCCGACGCGGCAGGACGCCCCGGTGGTTCAGCCGATCGCACCGCCCTATGCGAGCCCGATCACCGGCAAGGTGACGCTGACGCCTCACCAGGCCAGGGACCTCGGCGAGGGCGAGCTCTACGTGAACCTGCACACGACGGCGTCGCCCGAGGGCGAGGCGCGCGCCAAGCTCGTCGAGAAATAGCGCCGGCCGCGCTTGTACTCATGTCAGCAACCGCGCGAGGATGCCGAGGGCTGGCCTGCCACGGAAAGCCGATGGTCGAGCGTATGGACCGTAGCGCCTCCCTCCGACGCTATCGCCAGATGGAGCGCATCTCCGGCGCGTAGTCCGAGCGCGTGCTGGTCGACGAAGCGGGCTGCCATCCGGAAGTGCATCGCCGTCACCTGAAGGATGCTGAAGCTCTGCAGGACCAGCCTGTTGAACTCGGCAAGTGCCGCGGCGCGGTGATCGGACGTGATCTGTCCGGCCCTGAGCTTGAGCGCCACGGCGGACGAGAATTCGGTGACGGTACAGTCACTGATCAGGAGCTGCGCCGGGGTCCTGGTCACCGAGCCAGGATTGCGCACGGCCGGTCATGGCCTCCGTCACGAGTGCCGCGACGATCAGCGAAGTATCCAGGTAGAGCATTCAGTAGCGGTCGCCGTCCCTCATGGAACGCACCAGATCGGCAGCATCCTGCGCCTGAAGCGGCATGGTGGCCGTGAGTGCCCGGAGCTTGCTCACATCAACCGGCTTGCGGGGCGTCGAACTCCTGATCAACCGAGCGACAGGCTTCCCGCGCTAGGTGATCCCGACGGAGTCTCCGGCTTCGACTCGGTCGAGAAGCTCGCTCAGATGCGCCTTGGCATCGGCCAAACTCATCGCGTTCATGTCAGCTCTTCTGACCACATACATGGTCATAGAGCACAGGGGTGCGGACAATCCAGCCCGTCTGACAGGCCTTCGGATCAGGCCGCCGGCGCCAGCTCCGGCAGCAGCATCGGCCCGAGCGGGCCGCCGCCGAACAGGTGGACGTGGAAGTGCGGCACCTCCTGGCCGCTGTCGGCGCCCATGTTCGACAGCAGCCGGTAGCCGGGTGGCTCCAGGCCGAGCTGGCGGGCGACGGCGCCGACGGCGCGGAAGAAGCCGGCGATCTCGGCGTCCGGAGCCGTCGCCGCGAAGTCGGCGAACGACACGTAGGCGCCCTTCGGAATCACCAGCACGTGCACCGGGGCGCGGGGCGCGATGTCATGGAAGGCGAGCGCATGCGCGTCCTCGAACACCCGCCGGCACGGGATCTCGCCGCGCAGGATGCGGGCGAAGATGTTCTGGGGGTCGTAGGCGCCGAGCCCGTCCACCGCCATGATCCTATGTCTCCGTCGCAATGGCCGGGGCAGCCGGCGCACGCGCGGCCTTCTCGGCGATGCCGCTGGTGCCCTCCCGCCGCTGCAGCTCCGACCACACCTCGTCCGGATGCAGCCCGGCATCCACCCACAGCACGATCAGGTGGTAGAGCACGTCGGCGCTTTCGCCGATCAGCTTCAGGCTGTTGCCGCTGACCGCCTCGATCAGGCATTCGACCGCTTCCTCGCCGAACTTTTGCGCAACCTTGGCGGTGCCGCGCGACAGCAAGCGGGCAGAGTGGCTGATGGTCGGGTCGGCGTCGCGGCGCGAGGTCACCACCTCGAACAGCCGGTCCAGCACCTCGGCGGTGGCGCGCGACAGGTCGGCCGGGGCGGGGCCGCGGACCTTGCGCACCGCCGCCTTCCTGGCCGCCTGCTTCTTCGGCGCGAGCCGTTTCTTGCCGGTCGTCCCGGCCCTGGCCGCCTTGGACGGCGCCGCCTTCTTCGCGGTCTTCACCTGCTTCTGAGCCCGCTTCGGCGACTTGGTCACGCTGCGCCCTCCTGCATCGGCGCCGTCGGCCGCACCGGCTGGCCGGCGGCCCGCAGCGTCCGCTTCACGTCGGCCACGGTGATCTGCCCGAAATGGAACACGCTGGCGGCGAGCAGCCCGGAGGCGCCCGCCTCGGCGCCCTCGACGAAATGTGCCAGCGCGCCCACGCCGCCCGACGCCACCACCGGTACCGGCACCGCGGCGCACACCGCGCGCAGCAGCGGGAGGTCGAAGCCGCTGCGGGTGCCGTCGCGATCCATGCTGGTGAGCAGGATCTCGCCCGCACCCGCCTCGGCCATGCGCCGGCACCAGCCCACCGCGTCGATCCCGGTGCCGGTGCGGCCGCCATGCGTGAACACCTCCCAGCCGCCGCGCGCGTCGGCGCGGGCATCGACGGCCACCACCACGCATTGGCTGCCGAACCGCGTCGCCGCCTCCGACACCAGCTCCGGCCGCGCCACCGCGGCCGAGTTGATCGCGCACTTGTCGGCGCCGGCCAGCAGCAGCCGGCGGATGTCGTCGGGCGAGCGCACGCCGCCGCCCACGGTCAGCGGCAGGAAGATTCGCGCCGCGGTGCGGGAGACCACGTCGAGCAGGGTGTCGCGGCGCTCGTGGCTGGCGGTGATGTCGAGGAAGGTGAGCTCGTCGGCGCCGGCCGCGTCGTAGACCGCCGCCTGCTCCACCGGATCGCCGGCGTCGCGCAGCGAGACGAAGTTCACCCCCTTCACCACCCGGCCGTCCTTGACGTCGAGGCAGGGGATCACGCGCAGCTTCAGCATGGCTGGGCGGTCACGCCAGTGCCGCCAGCGCGTCCCGCGCCTCGATCCGTCCGTCATAGAGTGCCCGTCCGACGATCACCCCCTCGATGCCGGCGTGGTGCGCCGCCGCCGCCTTTAGTGCCTGCAGGTGCTCGATCCGGCCGACGCCGCCGCTGGCCACCACCGGCGTGGAGAGCCGGGCCGAGAGCGCACAGGTCTGCGCGATGTCGAGCCCGGTCAGCATGCCGTCGCGGGCGATCTCGGTGAACACGATCGCCGCCACCCCGGCATCCTCCATGCGCAAGCCCAGCTCGGTCGCCGACAGTTCCGACACCTCGGCCCAGCCCTCGGTGGCGACGCGGCCGTCGCGGGCGTCGATGCCGCAGACGATGCGGCCGGGGAAGGCGCGGCAGGCGTCCCGCACCAGGCCGGGATCCTTCACCGCGGCGCTGCCCAGGATCACGCGGGCGATGCCGGCCGAGAGCCAGCGCTCGATCGCCGCCATGTCGCGGATGCCGCCGCCCAGCTGCACCGGCACGTCGGCGTTTGCGATGATGGCTTCGATCGCCTCGGCGTTGACCGAGTGGCCGGCAAAGGCGCCGTTCAGGTCGACCACGTGCAGCCGCCGGCAGCCGGCCGCGATCCAGGCTCGCGCCTGCGCGCCGGGATCGTCGGAGTAGACGGTGGCGTCGTCCATCTCGCCGCGCCGCAGCCGTACGCAGGCGCCGTCCTTGAGGTCGATGGCGGGATACAGGGTGAGCGGCCTGGGCGGCGGCGCCGGGGTCTCGGCTTCCGGCGTGGCGGGCTGCGCCGTCGCCGCCAAGGCCGCGGGATGCCCGGTCTGGTCCCGCGCCGCGGCCGGGAGCGTGCCGTCGCGCAGCCGCTTGGTGAAGAAGCAGCCGCCGACCACCTCGCCGCCGATGCGGGCATAGTGCGGGTGCGTGCCCCAGTGCTGGTAGCCGAGGCTGGCATAGAGCCGGATCGCCACGGTCTGGGTCTCGCGCACGTCGAGGTTCAGCACCTGGTAGCCCAGCGCCCGCGCGCAGTCCTCGACCGTCACCGTCATCAGCCGGGCCAGCCCGTGGCCGCGCGCGTAGGGTGCGGTGTAGCTGTGCATCAGCGTCGCCGCCATCGCCTGCGCCTCGTTGTTGCGCGGCGGCCGCAGCAGCTGGGTGGCGCCGACGATCACGCCGTCGAGCCGGCCCACGAACAGCGCCCGCTCCGGCACCAGCAGGATGCCGCGGAAGTACTGCTCCAGCGTGCGCCGGCCAGGCGAGGTCACCCAGCCGAAGCCGCCGCCGTCGAGGATGGCGGCGTCGGTCGCCTCGCACAGCGCCTGCAGCTCGTCGTCGTCGAGCGTGCTGACGCGGGCGGCGGTGAGCCTCGGCGGCGCCACCCTCAAGGTTTCCCCACGGGGCTGGGCGTCCAGCGCAGGAAGTTGGCGAGGATCGCCAAGCCCACGTGCTGGCTCTTCTCGACGTGAAATTGCGTGCCGGCGCGGTTGCCGCGCGCCACCAGCGCCGGCACCGGGCCGCCATAGTCGGTGGTGGCGACCAGATCGGCCGGGTCGTGGTCGCGGAGCGCGTACGAGTGCACGAAGTAGCCATGGTCGCCGGGCTCCAGCCCGTCGGTGAGCGGATGGGCGCCCGGCGTGAAGGCGAGCTCGTTCCAGCCCATCTGCGGCAGCCGCAGACCGGGCACGTCCATGCGCGCCACGCTGCCGCGCAGCCAGCCGAAGCCCAGGGTCTCGCCGTGCTCGAGCCCGCGCTCTACCATCAGCTGCATGCCGACGCAGATGCCGAGGAACGGCGTGCCGGCCCCGGTCGCCGCCTCGATCGCATCGCGCAGGCCGGGCACACCGCCCAGCCCGCGCGCGCAGTCGGCGAAGGCACCCTGGCCCGGCAGCACGATGCGGTCGGCGCGCCGCACCCGCTTCGGGTCGCTGGTGACCTCGATTTCGGCCGCGATCCCCGCACGCGCCGCCGCCTCGGCCAGCGCCCGCGACGCGGAGGCCAGGTTGCCGCCCTGGTAGTCGACCACGGCAACGCGGCCGCCCGCCATCGTCAGGCGGCACCCAGCGCGCCGGGCACGCCCATGCCGTCGGCGGCGGGCCGGGCCGGGACCAGCAGGTCCGGACGCAGGTCGAGCAGCCGCAGCAGCGCCGCGTCCGGATCGGGGGCGGCGACGATCGGTCCCGCCGCCAGCCCGGCCAGCCCCAGCTCCCAGCGCCGCCAGTCCGCCGCGAACAGCGCGATCGCCAGATGCAGCCCGGGCAGCAGCGCCCACGTCCCGGGGATGCGGGCGCCGGCGAGGCCGATCAGCAGCGAGACGGTGCCCGCCAGCATCGCCACCAGCCAAGAGCCCGGCCGCAGGAACACCAGCCAGCCGAAGATCAGCCCCCACCCGGAGAAGCCGTCGCGCACCATCTCCGGCTGCCGTTCGGGCGCCGGCGCGCCGGGGAGGGCAACCGCGAAATGGCTGCTGTAGAGCCTCACAGCACCCCCTTGGTGGAGGGGATGCGACCCTGGCTGCGCGGGTCCGGCTCGGTCGCGGCCCGCAGCGCCCGCGCCACCGCCTTGAAGCAGCCCTCGGCGACGTGATGGTCGTTGTGGCCGGTCTTCCGCGTCACGTGCAGGGCCAGGAGCGCGTTGCTGGAGAGGCCACGGAAGAACTCCTCGAACAGCTCGGTGTCGATGTCGCCGATCTTGTCGTGCCGGAAGCCCACGTCCCAGACCAGGAACGGCCGGCCGGAGATGTCGATCGCCGCCTCCACCAGCGCCTCGTCCATCGGCACCACCGCGTGGCCGTAGCGGCGGATGCCGGCCTTGGTCCCGAGCGCCCGGGCCAGCGCCTGGCCCAGCACGATGCCGACATCCTCGGTGGTGTGGTGGCAGTCGACGTGGAGGTCGCCCGTCGCCCGGACGTCGAGGTCGAACGAGGCGTGCCGGGCCAGCGCCGTCAGCATGTGGTCGAGGAAGCCGATGCCGGTCGAGATCTCGGAGCGGCCGCTGCCGTCGAGCGACAGCGACAGCGCGATATCGGTCTCGGCCGTGACGCGGTGCAGCTCGGCGCGTCTGACGGGCTCCATGGCCGGATCTCCCTGCAAGGCCGCCCCTCCCTACAGGATCGCCGGGATCGAGGCCACCAGGGGCGTCGGGAACGGTCGTGGGTCCCACGCGATGCAATGCGAGGCGTCCCGTCATCCTCGGAAGATACCGCCATGACACGATCTGCCGCCTGGACCGGCCTGCCCGCCGCGTGCCTCTCGCTGCCCCTCCTGCTTGGCTCCTGCGCCACCGAGCAGCAGCAGGTGGCGACCAGGGAGGATCTGCTCGCCGCCGCCGGCTTCGTCTCCCGCCCGGCGGATACGCCGCAGCGCCAGGCGATGCTGCAGCGCCTGCCTGCAGGGCACTTCGTCAAGCGCGACGTGAACGGCCGCTACGTCTATCTCTACGGCGATCCCCTGGTCTGCGGCTGCGTCTATGTCGGCTCCGAGCAGGCCTACGGGAACTATAGGCAGCAGATGCTCCAGCGGCATTTGGCGAACCAGCAGGATATGACGGCGCAGCTCGATTCTAGCCCATCTCCGGGAACTGGCTTCGGGCCCGACTTCTTCTGAGCCATCGACGGCGGAGCCTTCGAAACCGGATTGCCGGATCGCTGCCGGCGCGGCAGGGTCCGGCGTTCCCCGAGGAGAGACCGCCGTGGCAGAGCCGCATGCCCTGGACCAGATCGGACTGCGCCGGATCGACGGCGGCAGCGCCACGCTGGCCGACTACGCCGGCCAGGTGGTGCTGGTCGTGAACGTCGCGTCCAAATGCGGGCTCACCCCACAATACGAGTCGCTGGAGCGGGCCTATACGGCGCACCGGGCGGACGGGCTGGTGGTGCTGGGCTTCCCCTGCAACCAGTTCCGCGGCCAGGAACCGGGCAGCGAGGCGGAGATCCAGGCGTTCTGCAGCAGCACCTACGACGTCGACTTCCCGCTCTTCGCCAAGATCGACGTCAACGGGTCACAGCGCCACCCGCTCTATCAGGCGATGATCGACGCGGAGCCCGATGCCTACGAGCGGCCGGAGGGCGGCATGCGCGAGCGCCTGCGGCAGTTCGGCGTCGAGGCGCCCAGGGGCGACGTGATGTGGAACTTCGAGAAGTTCCTGATCGGCCGCGACGGCCGCGTGATCGGTCGCTACGCGCCCGACATCACGATCGACGACGCGCCGCTACGCGACGCGCTGCACGCCGAACTGGTCGGCGCCGCCTGAGCGGATCGCGCCCGATGTCCGACGCCCCCGTTGCCGCGGATCTAGACCGGTTGCTCGACCGGGCCTCGGTCTCGGCGCTGCGCGACCCGGCGCCGTCCGGCGCCGTGCTGGACCGCATCCTGGAGACCGCGCTGCGGGCCCCCGATCACGGCCGGCTGACCCCCTGGCGGCTGCTGCTGATCCGCGGCGATGCCCGCCAGCGGCTTGCCGACCGGGTGGCGGCGTCGCTGCGCGCCCGCGAGCCGGGCGTCGGCGACGCCCTGGTCGAGCGGCAGAGCTCGAAGTTCCTGCGCGCGCCGCTGGTGATCGCGCTGGGCGCCCGGATCGTCCCCGACCACAAGATCCCGCAGAGCGAGCAACTGATGTCGGTGGCGGCGGCGGCGATGAACCTGCTCAATGCGGTCCACATGGCCGGCTTCGGCGCCATTTGGCTCACCGGCGCCAACAGCTATGATCCGTTGGTGCAGGCGGCGCTTGGCCTGTCGGCGCCGGACATGCTGGCCGGCTTCCTGTTCGTCGGGACCGTGGCGGAGCCCGCCCGCCCGGCGCGGCGGCCGGCACTTGGCGACCACGTCGCCGAGTGGACCGGCGAGCCGGCGCGCTGGCCGGCCGACGTCCGGGCAGGCTAAAGCGGTCCGGATCAGGGCTGCACGAGCGTCCAGTCGCCGTTCACCTTCTTGAACTGTAGCTGCGCCGTGTTGGTGCTCTTCTTGTTGATCGCGGTCACCGCGCAGGAATAGACGCCGTTGTCCTTGGCCGTGCAGTCGGCGCCGGTGACGCTGAAGTCGTTGACGTCGTAGGGTCCGCTGAACAGGCCCAGCGTATTGCTCGACGTCTGCGCGTTGGCGGCCTGCATGCGGGCCTGGATCACGTGCTGGATGTCCGCCTTGGTCGGCGCGCCGGCCTGACCGCACGCGGCGACGACCAGCGGGAGCGCCAGAGGCAGCGCGAGCATCCAGCGCAGGCCGGCCGGGCCGCGGGCGCCGTTCGATGGGGTGATGGGCAAGGCAACCTCCGTCGTGATCTGCGGCCCGTCGCGGACCTCTCGCTGCCGTAACGAGCGGGTCGGCGCTTGGTTCTCGTCGTCCTCGCCCGGGCAGCCGGCCCATGTGGCATCAGGTTGACATCATCGATATCGGATCGAGGGATATCCATGCGGACGGCCCGTCGCGCCTCGCTCGTCATCCGCAACCTCGATCCGTCCAGCGAGGAAGGGCCTCGGGTGCGCGCCCGCTTCGCAAGGCTGGGCGGGGTGGATCTGGACCTGCTGCCGCGCGAGCCGGCCCGTGAGCCGCCGCGGTTCGACTGAAGCCGATGCCGGTCTGACAGAGGCCGCCCTCACGATGTTCGCCGGCGACATCCAGGGGCGCGTGCTCCTTTGGACGTCGAGGCCGCCGCCTACGCGGAAGTCTTCGTCGCCCGGCGGACGGCTGGGCGCCGCCGGAGACCACCGATCTCATGCTCGCCGCCATCGCGCGCGTCACGGCGTCAGCGTCGTCACCCGCAACGTCGCCAATTTCGAAGGTGTGGGGCTCACGATCATCGATCACTGGGGAGCCGATCGGCGTTTCGAGGCCACGGGACGGACGTTTCGCCGATGCATTGCCGGCATGGCCGGCGAACCGTCGCTGGCGGTCGCCACGGTCCTGGCCACACTCCACCTCTTCCGGGCCGCGCGGGCGCCGAGTTGGAGGCCAGCATGCAGAGCATCGCCATCGTGGGCGCGGGTAAGATCGGCACCATGATCGCCGAGCTGCTCGCTGGCTGCGCCAGCTACGACGTCACCGTGCTCGACCGCGACGCGGCCCAGCTGGGCAGCCTGCGCACCAGCCGGCCGGTGCAGCGCCGGCTGGTCGACACCGACGATGCGCAGGCGCTGTCGGCAGCGCTGTCCGGCCAGACGGCGGTGCTCAACGCCGGCCCGTTCCAGCTCACCACGCGCATCGCCACCGCCGCCCGAACGGTTGGCGCGCACTACCTCGACCTCACCGAGGACGTCGCCAGCACCCGCATCGTGCGCGGCCTGGCCGAGGGCGCCCCCGCCGCCTTCATCCCGCAATGCGGCCTGGCGCCTGGCTTCATCACCATCGTGGCGCACGACCTCGCCACCCGCTTCGACAGCCTTGGCGACATCCGCATGCGGGTGGGGGCGCTGCCGCAATATCCAACCAACGCGCTCGGCTACAACCTCACCTGGAGCACCGACGGCGTCATCAACGAGTATTGCGAGCCGTGCGAGGCGATCGTCGATGGACGGCTCGCGCGCACCATGCCGCTGGAGGAGCTGGAGACCTTCCTGCTCGACGGCATCCCGTACGAGGCGTTCAACACCTCCGGCGGGCTGGGCTCGCTGTGCGAGACGCTGGAGGGCCGGGTCCGCAACCTCAACTACCGCACCATCCGCTATCCCGGCCACGCCGCCATCATGCGCACGCTGCTGCACGATCTGGGCCTGCGCGACCGCCGGCCGCTGCTGCGGGAGATCCTGGAGACCGCGATCCCCGCCACGCTGCAGGACGTGGTGATCGTGTTCGTGACGGTAACTGGCCGCAAGGATGGCCGGCTGATGCAGGAGAGCTACGCCAACCACGTCAGCCACGCCGAGATCGGCGGCGTCGCCCGCAGCGCCATCCAGATCACCACGGCGGCCGGCATCTGCGCGGTGCTCGACCTGCTGCTCGACGGCGGGCTGCCGTCCGCCGGCTTCGTGCGCCAGGAGCAGGTCGAGCTGCCGGCGTTCCTGGCCAACCGCTTCGGCCGCCACTACGACCACGGCTCGGTGTCCGGCCTGCCGCAGCGCCGCGTCACCCGCCCCGCCGCCGCCTGAGGACCGCGCTCATGACCGTCTCCGACGAGGCCGCCGCCTTTCTGGATCGCTGCGGCGTCCCCGCCGGCCTACTCGCTGCCGGGGGCGGCCGGGCCGACGGCCTGGTCGCCCGCTCGCCGCTGACCGGCGAGATCGTCGCCGAGCTCGCCGCCGTCTCCCCGGACGAGGCGGCGGCGCGCATCGAGCGCGCCCACGCCGCGTTCCTGGTCTGGCGGGTGGTGCCGGCGCCGCGCCGCGGCGAGCTGGTGCGCCTGCTGGGCGAGGAGCTGCGCGCCGCCAAGGCCGACCTCGGCCGGCTGGTCACGCTGGAGGCTGGCAAGATCGTTTCCGAGGGGCTGGGCGAGGTGCAGGAGATGATCGACATCTGCGACTTCGCGGTCGGGCTGTCGCGCCAGCTGCACGGGCTCACCATCGCCACCGAGCGGCCGCAGCATCGCATGATGGAGACCTGGCACCCTCTGGGTGTGGTCGGCATCGTGTCCGCCTTCAACTTTCCCGTCGCGGTCTGGGCCTGGAACGCGGCGCTGGCGCTGGTCTGCGGCGACAGCGTGATGTGGAAGCCGTCCGAGAAGACGCCGCTCACCGCACTCGCCGTGCACGCGCTGCTGGGCCGCGCCATTGCCCGCTTCGGGCCCGACGCGCCGGATGGCCTCGCCACGCTCTTGCTCGGCGGCCGCGACGTCGCCGGTGTCCTGGTCGACCACCCCCGGGTGGCGCTGGTCTCCGCCACCGGCTCCACCGCCATGGGCCGCGCGGTGGCGCCGCGCCTGGCCGCGCGCTTCGCCCGGCAGATCCTGGAGTTGGGCGGCAACAACGCCGCCATCGTGGCGCCCAGCGCCGACCTCGAGCTGGCGCTGCGCGGCATCGCCTTCGCGGCGATGGGCACCGCCGGCCAGCGCTGCACGACGCTGCGCCGGCTGTTCGTGCACGAGTCGGTGCATGACGGCCTGCTGCCGCGGCTGCGCGCCGCCTGGCGCTCGGTCCGCGTCGGCGACCCGCGCGAGCCGGGCGTGCTGGTCGGCCCGCTGATCGACGGCGCCGCCCACGAGGCGATGCGGGCCGCCCTCGACGAGGCCACCGGCCAGGGCGGGGTGGTGACCGGCGGCGAGCGGGTCGGCGCCGGCAGTCCGGAGGCGTTCTACGTGCGTCCGGCGCTGGTCGAGATGCCCGCCCAGACCGACATCGTGCGTCGCGAGACCTTCGCCCCGATCCTCTACGTCATGCGCTACGCCGAACTCGACGACGCGATCGCCGCCCAGAACGATGTCGGCGCCGGCCTGTCCTCCTCGATCTTCACCCGCGATCTGGCCGAGGCCGAGCGCTTCGTCTCGGTCACCGGCTCCGACTGCGGCATCGCCAACGTCAATATCGGCCCGTCCGGCGCCGAGATCGGCGGCGCGTTCGGCGGCGAGAAGGAGACCGGCGGCGGCCGCGAATCCGGCTCCGACAGCTGGCGCGCCTACATGCGCCGCACCACCAACACGGTGAATTACGGCACCACGCTGCCGCTGGCTCAGGGCGTCGTGTTCGACGTGTGAGCGCCGTCCACCGGCGGCGACCATCCGGTCGGTGCGAGCTCGAAGCCGGTGAAATCGAAGGCGGGCGCCACGACGCGGCCGACCACGCTCCCGGCGCCGAGGCTGGCCGCCTCCTGCCAGGCCAGTACCGGCACCACGGCCTGACGCGTCTCGCCGACCGTCAGATCGGGCCCAAGGATGAGCGTGCGCCGGCCGTCGGCACCGGCGATCCCCAGCTGCACCGGCGCGCCCGCCTGCCACACCCAGGGTTCGACGGCGTCCACCCGGTGCCAATGCGACCGCTCGCCCGCAGCCGGCAGGACCAGGATGCCGATGCCGACGCCACGTTCGGCTGCCGGGCTGTCCCGCCACCTTCCGGAACCGCCCGCCTTCCGGATGCGGCGCCAGCCCAGCGCCTCAGGCACCGAGGCGGCGGCAAGCGTAGGGTCGCCGAGGTTGATCGTCATGCCGAGCGCCCGTGCCCGCCGTCAGTCGCCGACGGCGAGGAAGCGGAGCTGGTCCGCTTCCAGCACGACGCAGGTGAGCTGGCCGCCGAACACGCGCCCGGTATCGACGCCGATCCGGTGCGGCCGCACCTCGGGTCTCCGGGTCGGCGTATGGCCATGCACCACCACGCGCTCCAGCCGGTCGGGCCAGGACAGGAACGGCTCGCGCATCCAAAGCAGCTCGGCGGCGCGAGCCTGCGCCAGCGGCCGGTCCGGACGCACGCCGGCATGCGCGAACAGGTAGCCGTCAATGTCGTGGCGCATCGGGACCGCGTGCAGCAGGGCGCGCTGCTCCGCCGGCACCCGGTGCAGCCAGCTCGGCGGGTCCAGGAGATCGTCGGCCGGCGCCGCGATGCCCCAGCTGGCAAGCGTCGCGTCGCCGCCGTTAGCGAGCCAGTCCGGCATCCGGCTGCCGTCGCCCTCGATCGCCTGCAGCATCATGGACTCGTGGTTGCCCATCAGGTTGACCACTTCGCGCACCGGCAACCGCTCCGGCGCCAGCAGCCGCCGCAGCACGCCGGCGGCATCGGGTCCGCGATCGACGTAGTCGCCCAGATGCACCAGCACCGCGTGCGCCACCGGCCGCAGCGCCAGGTCGTCGGCGATCAGCCCGTGCAGGGCTTCCAGCGCGTCCAGGCAGCCATGCACGTCGCCGACGGCATAGACCCTTCGGTTCGGGGCGATCCAGCCCGGGGCTGGGCCGGGCGGCGACAGCGAGGCGCGCATGCAGGTCCTAGCGCGCGAGGTGCTGACGCGTTGCCGGACCGCGTCAGCGCCGGACGCCGAGAAGCCGGCGCACCAGGCGCTGCGGGATCAGCCAGGCGGTGACCAGCGAGGCCGCCAGCGGTGCCACGGTATCGAGCAGGAACAGCGTGCCGTGGCCCATCAGCAGCAGGCTGCCGCGCTCCAGCAGCCGCGGAAGCAGAAATTGGCGCAGCAGCAGCAGGTCGACCAGTGGCACCGTCGCCGCGGCCAGCAGCTTCGGCCAGTACCGGCCAGGCGTCCGCGCCGCGATCGCCCCCACCAGCAGCCCGGTCGGCAGCACGCCCCGCAGCAGGCCAAGCAGGCCCATGCCCAGCAGGAACGGCACCAGCATCACCGCGAACAGCAGCCAGCGCAGCAGCTCCCAGGTGAACACCGCCATCACCAGCAGGAACACTGCCGGCATGCAGACCGCATACAGCCCAGCGAACACCAGCGTCGCCAGCAGCAGGCGCGAGATGCTCGGTTCGGCGATTGGCAGCGCGAAGCTGCCTGAAACGGAGAGCGGCTGCTCAGCCGCAAGATAATCAGGGGCGGCGAGCGGAGGTCGGACCGGAATGGGGTGTGCCGAGCGAGAGTGCCGCGTCAGCGGCACAGCCGGCGTGGCCGTCGAGAACCAGAGCGCAGCGGCCATCCGGCCTTGGGCACCGGAAGCGGAGATGGCCGCGTCGGATCGCCGGCACAGCGCATTCCCGCCCGACCTCCTAGCTGTGGGGTTGGGGGGAAAACAGGGGGCCCTTATCCGGCTTGTCCTTCCAGGCGTCGGCATCGGCCGGCGGCGTGCCCTTGCGGGTGATGTTGGGCCAGGTCTTGGAATAGGTGGTGTTCGCCTCGGCCCAGGCGGAGGCCCGGTCATCGCTGTCCGGAAGGATCGCCTCGGCCGGGCATTCCGGCTCGCAGACGCCGCAATCAATGCATTCGTCCGGATTGATGACGAGCATGTTCTCACCCGCATAGAAGCAGTCGACCGGACAGACCTCGACGCAGTCCATATACTTGCAGCGGATGCAATTCTCGGTGACCACGTAGGTCATCGTCATCTCCGATCGTGCGGCGCCCGCGGCGCGGACGGCCGCCATTGGGCCCGTTGCGGTCATACCGATCGCCGTCCGGCGACCGGTCCCCCGTGGCCGCGAGATATGAGAGCCTTTGCACCCCGGTGCAACCCGAGCGCCGGCCTACTCGGGGATCTCCTCATAGAGTGTCCGCGCCTCGGTGGCGGGTCCGCGCCGCCGTGCCAGCGCCAGCACGCGGATCACCTTCACGCCGGCCCGCGGCAACGGCAGCGTCAGCACGTCGCCCGGCCGTAACCGGGCGTGCGCCTTTTCGGTCGGCTGCCGGTTGATCCGCACCAGCCCGTCCTGGATTAGGCGCGCGCAGTCCGAGCGCGCCTTCAGGAAGCGCGCCGACCACAGCCAGGTGTCCAGCCGCTGCCAATCGCGATCCTCGGCCTCGCCGGCTGCGCCTGCGGCCAAGCCTCAGCGCCCGAACCTCAGCCCGGCCAGCACCGCGAACGGGCTGTCCGGATTGATCACCCGGACCGGCCGCGGCGGCGGCGACGGGCGTGCGCGGGGCGGGGGCGGCGCCGGGGCTGCGGGGGGGGGCGATGCCGCAGTTGGTCGA
>CALMVO010000013.1 GCA_937873205.1 uncultured Acetobacteraceae bacterium | reverse complement strand
AAACAACAAGCTAGAGGATGATCCGTGAGCCTAAGCGATCGGATCATCCTCTAGGCTGCGACCGGATCGTCCGCCCGCGAGTGGGAGACGAGCCCGATCATCATTCCGCCTGCACAACTGATATCGCGCGCCCGCCATAGGATAGGTCGACATGATTGGACAACGAAACCGGCGGCCGAAGATGGCGGTCGGCCGGAGGATCTGGGTCGCCCCGGCACTCGCGCTGTTCGGCCTGATCCGCGGCGGTGTTCCGGCTCACTCGGCCGGTCCGCCGCCGGACTGGTCGGCCATGACGACGCAGGACCTCGCCGCGATGCGCGCGCTGATCGAGGACAACCACCCCGGACCGGTCGACGATCGGAACCCGGGCTTCAAGACCTGGCTCCAGAACGGAGTCTCGAGTCTGCGCGCACAGGCTGTCGCCGCACGGACCGAGCACGATTACCGCTAGGTCCTGCTGACCTATGCCAACGGCTTCGCCGATTACCACCTTGCCGTCCGCTTCGACCGGCCCGAGCATGAGCTGTGGCCCGGCTTCCTGACCCGCACGGAGGCGGTCGGCGGTCCTACCCGCGTCATGCTGGTCGACGACGCGCCCGGCGTCGCACCCGGCGACGTGTTGCTCGGCTGCGGTGCCGGCAGCGCGTCCGACCTGCTCGCGGACCGGGTGCTGCGGCCGCTCACCAACCCGGCGCAGCCGCAACGCCTGATCCTGACCTCGCCGTGGCTGACCGTGATCGATGCGGACGATGCGGCGGGTCGGACACCCACCTGCCGCTTCGCCGCCGCCGCGGGTCCGCGCACCGTGCCGGTCCGGTGGCGGCCGATCGACGCGGCCTCGCTGTCGCGCCGCATCGAGCGGGCGGGCGGCATCGTCGTGCCGCCGCTGGGCCTGCGCCGGGTCGGCGACGTCTGGCTGATCTCGCTGCCGTCCTTCGACTGGACCGGCCCGGAGGCGGCGCGCATGCAGGCGATGGTCGCGACGCTGCGCGACCACGCATCCGAGCTGCACGCCGCCCGCCACGTCGTCATCGACCTCCGCGGCAACGGCGGCGGCAACAGCCAGTGGGGCGACGATGTCGCGGCGGCCCTGTGGGGACGGGCACTGGTCGACGCGGTCGATGCCAGCGGGGATGGGACCCTGGACTGGCGCGTCTCGTCCCGAAACCGGGACACCATCTGCCTGGAGGCCGCGGGCATGCGGACGGACGGGCATGCGGCGGAGGCGACCGAATGGGACAGCCTGGCGCGGCGGATAGACCAAGCCGTCAAGACCGGCCGGTCGCTGCTGCGAGTGGACGACCCGCCTTCGGCGTCGGCGCCGATCGCGCCGTCACCCTTCGCCCACAAGGTCCTGGTGCTGACGGAGCCGCACTGCGCGAGCTCCTGCCTGGATGTCGTCGATCTGCTGGACCGGCTGCCCGGAACCGAGAGGATCGGCCTGCCGACCGGCGCCGATACCGATTACCTCGACCTCGCCTCTGCCCCATTGCCGAGCGGGCAGGCGACGCTCGACGACGCGATGAAGGTCTATCGGCGTCGGGCGCGCGGCGTGAACGTGGCCTATCAGCCGGCGCTGCGTTGGCCGGGCGGCGTCATGACGGACGCGTCCATCGCTCACTGGGTCGATGGTCTGCCGGACGACCGGCCCTGAGGCGTCGGGCAGGTCCGGCCTCGGCAGGGCATCCGCTCTCCCTCGTCATCCCCGGACGATCGATCTGCAGCCGGTGATCGGCCGCCATACACGTCATGATGGCCACATCACGCGGCAAAAGCTGCCGCCCGGCAGAAAATGCCGGGTCGGGCTGGGCAGATTCTGCCGCCCGAACCCTGGAAGTCGCCGTGCCTGAACGTGCAATGGTTGGCGCGCAGCTTGCAAAGAATGCGCGGCAAACCGTTGCGGAGGACCGCCGTCCCATGTCGGGTGTTTCAGGGTCGACCGCGATCTCGGCCTACCTGTCGATCGCGAAGGACGAGCAGACACAGGTGGCGCGCTACGTGAAGGGCGATCCAACGCTGGCCGCCACCGCCGCCAAGTTCACCAAGACCGCATCCAGCCTGACCACGCCTACCGCTATTCTCAAGAACTACAGCGCGCTGCAGGTGCTGACCGGCGCCTACGACATCAGCTCCGACATCGGCGAGACCGCCGTGCTGAAGGACCTGATCACGCAGAACGTCAACAGCTCCAGCTCGCTGGTGCAGCGGACCGCCAATACCGACTTCCTGCACTTCGCGCGCGCCACCAACGACCGCACCAGCCAGACCGCCTCGCTCGGCAGCTCGGCCACCCTCTCGCTCGGCACCAGCGGCAGTTCGGCCTCGTCGCTCACCGTGCAGAACACCGCCTACAGCCTGGCCAGCACGGCGCAGACCGCAGCGCTCCCCGGCACGAAATGGTCGTTCGTGCTGAACGACGGCTCGGCCGGCAGCTCGATCGCCACCGCCCTCAACAATGTGGTCGAGGCGACCAACAGCAGCGCCTATTACGGTGTCTCCGCGTCCGGCGCGGTATTCGGCTTCGGCGGCGCCCCCGCGGTCACCACGTCCACGGACAGCGCCGGCAACACGGTCTATAGCGTGCCGCTCGCCACCGATGCGAAGGGTGACGTCGTCAAGCGGGCGGACATCGTCTCGGTCAACGTGACCGCCGGCACGGGGGCCGCCGCGGTCACGGCGCAACTCGGCGCGCTGCAGGGCGCGGTGAAGGCGGCTGGCTTCGACGCCACCCTGTCGTCCGACAACGCCCTCACCGTGATCGATCCCGCCTCGTCCGGCGTCAACAGCCTGGCCCGTACCAACGGCACCGCGATCGCCACCGCGACCAAGGGCACGCTGGGCGCCAACGGCGAGCTGGCGCTGGGTCAGGCCGGCCTCACGCTGTCCGCCGGCCAGGTCCTGACCGACGGCACCACCGTGATCGGCACAGTCGCCTCGGTGGACGCGGTCGGCAACGTCGCCCTGACCAGCCCGACCACCGCCAGCATCTCGGCCGGCGACACCATCGAGGTCGCGACCGGCCTCGGCTTCAACTATGTCGGCACGAACGTCACGGCCGCCGCAGCGGCGGCGCAGGGCGACACCGCGCTGGCGCTCGGCAGCGCCGGCATCGGCCTGAAGCCCGGGCAAATCATCGCCAGCGGCGGCACCACCATCGGCACGGTCGGCAGCGTCGATCGGAACGGCACCGTCACGTTGCTGGCACCGCTGGCGGCAGCGGTCGCGAGCGGAGCGTCGCTGGTGCTGCTGCCCGCAGTCTCCGGCGGTACCACCCCCGCCCTCGACGATGCCGCGAACGTCAGCTCGGTCGTTTCAAGTTACGAAACCAACGCCTACGAGGCCAGCGAAGGCGCGCAGGACCCCGGGCTCGACGACGCGCTCTACTACACCCGCACGATCGGCAGCGTGACCACCATCGACCAGCTGCTGTCGAACGCGCGGCTGCTGTCCGTGGTCACCACCAGCCTCGGCCTGCAGAGCTACTTCGGGTCGCTGGACTTCGACCAGCAGGTCAGCCTGCTGACCTCCAAGGTCAACCTGAAGACGCTGACCAGCCCCGCCGGCATCAAGCAGACCGCGGAGAAGTACCTTATCGCGAAGACGCCCAGCGCCGAGGCGGCGCCCACCGGGATCGCCGCCCTGTTCGCCGGCACCGCGCCCTCCAGCAGTGACCTGTTCGACGTGATCGCCGGCGTGTCCAGCACGAGCACGTCCAGCACCACCACCGACCCCGTGCTCTCCCTATTCGCCTGAGCGGTGCCGGGTTGGCCGATCAGGCCGCACGGCGTAAATCCGCGGCGAGCTGCCGGATCGGGGTGGCCCAGTCGAACGGCTCCGGCTGCTGGTAGAGGCGAAGGCTGTCGTACCAGGGCGTGTCGGCGCGATCCGTCAGCCATCGCCAGCACTGGTCATACCGCGACAGCATCCGCACCGGCCGGCCGAGTGCCGCGGCGAGATGCGCCGTCGACGTGTCGACCGCGACCACCAGGTCGAGCTGCGACGCCAGGGCTGCGGTGTCGTCGAAGCTGTCGATCCGTCCGGTATGGTCGATCAGCCGCATGCTCGGCGGAGGAGCTGCCGCTTCCGAAGCCGCCTCGCCGATCTGCAGACTATAGAATATCGCCTCGGGCGCCGCAGCGGCGAGTGGTGCCAGCTCGGCCAGGCGGATCGAGCGGCGGCGGTCGGCCAGCGAGGATTCGCGCGAATACGGGTGCGGGCCGCCCGCCCAGACCAGCCCGATCCGCGGCCGGCTTCCGCCCCCATCGGCCGCGAGCCGGGCCCTCCAGGCGGCGACCAGCGTAGGGTCGGGCATCAGGTAACCGGATGCGGCGGGGACCGTCTCCGGCGTGGTGCCAAACACACGCGGCAGGCTGAACATCGGGCAGTGCAGGTCGAACGGCGGCAGCACCGTGCCGTGCTCGACCACCGCGTCGATCCCGGGCAGCCGCGACAGCAGCGTCAGCAGCGGCCGGCGGACGCGCAGGATCACGCGGCCACCGCGGGCCTTGGCCAGCGCGGCGTAGCGGCAGAACTGCAGCGTGTCGCCGTAGCCGCCCTCATCGTGCAGCAGCAGGGTCCGGCCCGCGAACGGCGCGCCGTCCCACAGCGGCGCCGCGAGACCGTGCGGCGGCTTGGCCCGGGTGCGCCAGCGCCACTCGTACTCCTCGAAGCCGGCCAGGTAGTCACCGGCGGCCAGCCGAGCCAGCGCCCGGTTGCAGCGTGTCTCGGCATTGTCCGGATCCAGCTGTACAGCGAGGTCCAGCACGGTCATGGCATGACGCGGCACGCCGCGGGCGGTAAGCGCCACACCGAGGTTGGACAGGGTGGGCGCGTGCGACGGGTTGATCCGGAGGCTGTTGGAGAAGGCGGCGATGGCATCGTCCAGGCGCTGCAGCTCGACCATGGTGTTGCCGAGGTTGGACCAGGCGGTCCAGCCGCGCGGGTCGAGCGCCACCGACCGCAGCAGCATCCGCTCCGCCTCATCGAAGCGGCAGAGCTGGTTCAGCAGCCCGCCATAGTTGCCCATGGCCAGTGCGTCCGCGGGGTTCGCCGCCAGGGCCGCCAGGTAGCCGGCTTCTTCGGTCATCGACGGCAGTCTAGGGCAGAAGCCTTAATATCAAGTAAGGCCAGGGGCTCTGCCCCTGGACCCCGCCAAAGGCTCGCCTTTGGAAACCGCTTATAAAATGGGTTCCAAGGGCAGCGG
This sequence comes from uncultured Acetobacteraceae bacterium, assembly GCA_937873205.1. GTDB lineage: Bacteria > Pseudomonadota > Alphaproteobacteria > Acetobacterales > Acetobacteraceae > Lichenicola. The sequence goes on along the minus strand of CALMVO010000013.1, from coordinate 25,741 downwards.
CCCTTGGCGGGTCCAGGGCAGCGCCCTGGCCTTCTACCCTTCCTCCGGCGTGAACGACGCCGTGAGATCCGACAGGTGCCCGATCTCTTCCAGCCGCACGCCATCTGGCGCCACCAGCCGGTTGCGGCCGCGGGCGATGCGGCGCGGCAGGAACACGTGCTCGAAGCCGAGCTTCTGCGCCTCCTTGAGCCGGGCCTCGGCCTGTGCCACCTGCCGCACCTCGCCGGACAGCCCGACCTCGCCGAAATACACCGAGCCGGCGCTGGTGGGCTGGTTGGCGGCGGCCGAGGCGAGTGCTGCCGCCACCGCGAGGTCGGCCGCCGGCTCGCCGATGCGGAGCCCGCCGGCCACGTTCAGGTAGACGTCCATGCCGGCGAGCTTCAGGCCGCAGCGTGCCTCCAGCACCGCCAGCAGCATGGCGAGGCGGCCGCCGTCCCAGCCGACCACGGCGCGCCGCGGCGAGGAGCCGGCGTTCGGCGACAGCAGCGCCTGCACCTCCAACAACACGGGGCGGGTGCCCTCCAGGCCGGCGAACACTGCGCTGCCGGCGATGTTGCCGCGGCGTTCGGCCAGGAACAGCGCCGACGGGTTCGGCACCTCGGCCAGGCCGCGATCGGTCATCTCGAACACACCGATCTCGTCGGTCGCACCGTAGCGGTTCTTGGCGGCGCGCAGGATGCGGAACTGGTGGCCGCGATCGCCCTCGAAGTAGAGGACGGCATCGACCATGTGTTCGAGCACCCGCGGCCCGGCGATCGCCCCCTCCTTGGTGACGTGGCCGACCAGGATCATGCCGAAGCCGCGGCTCTTGGCCAGCCGGATCAGCTCGAAGCCGGACGACCGCACCTGGGACACCGAGCCCGGCGCGCTCTCGATCGTCTCCAGCCACATGGTCTGGATCGAGTCGATCACCACGAGCGCGATGTCGGACATCGCCTCCAGCGTCTGCGCGATGTCGACCACGTTGATGGCAGCGGCCAGCTCCAGGGTCGGCGCCGTGAGGCCGAGGCGGCGCGCGCGCAGGCGGAGCTGGTCGACCGCCTCCTCACCCGAGATGTAGAGCACGCGGCGTCCGGCCGAGGCCATGGCCGCGGCGGCCTGCAGCATCAGCGTCGACTTGCCGATGCCGGGATCGCCGCCCACCAGCACCACGGACGCCGGCACCAGCCCGCCGCCCAGCACGCGGTCGAGCTCGGCGATGCCGGTGCCGTAGCGCGGCGGCGGCTCGGCCGCGCCGTCGAGCCCGACGAAGCCGATGCGGCCGGCGCCGCGCCCGGCGGAGCCGGTGGTGGCCGGGCGCGCGGAGGCGGCGCGGCTGTCGGCGGCCTCCTCGACCAGCGTGTTCCACTCGCCGCAGGCCTCGCAGCGGCCGCTCCATTTCGGCCAGGCGGCGCCGCAGGCCTGGCAGACGAAACGCGTCTGCGGACGCTTGCTCATCGGTGTCTCTCGGGGGGCGCCTCGGGTGGCATGGCCGCGGTGAACAGGGTCGCCTGCTGCAGGGCGCCGGCCGCCCCCGGCTGCAGCAGCACCAGCAGCGCGATCGGCACCGCAGGCGCCGGTCGCGTCAGCAGGTAGCGCTGCTCGCGGCCGTCGGCGTCGGTCCCCATCAGCCGCATGGTGGCGTGACGGGCCAGCATCAGGCGAGCCAGGCTCACGGTCAGCGCGTGCGGGTCGATCCCGGTGCCGCCATTGCCGCACCAGCCGTCGTCATAGGCCAGCACCATCAGATGGCCAGGCTCGCCCGCGACGCCCCAGGCTCGGCCAGGCCGACCCAGCGCGCCGTCGGGAACCGGTCGGTAGCGACCGTTGGCCAATTCGCCGGCCAGCGCCCGGCGATCGTCCGCGTCACGGAAGCAGGTGCGCTCGAACAGCCGGGCCAGCGCCCCGGCCGCGACGGTGCCGGGCACTGCCGCCGCGACGGCGGGCGCGCCTAGCACGGCCAGGGCGCCCAGCAGCCGGGACAGGAGAACGCGCCTTATCGTCGCAGCTCCATGCCAATCGGGCCCTCGCGGCGCCCGTGCGTGAACTGGTCGACCAGCGGGTTGCCGCTGTCGAGCAGCTCGCCGGCGGCGCCCTGCCAGACCAGCCGGCCCTGGTAGAGCATGGCGGCGCGGTCGCCGATCCGGGTGGCGGACGCCATGTCGTGGGTGATGGCGATCGCGGTGCTGCCCAGCCGCTTCACGCAATCGACGATCAGCCCGTCGATCACCGCCCCCATGATCGGGTCGAGCCCGGTGGTGGGCTCGTCGAAGAACAGGATCTCCGGCGTGGCAGCGATGGCGCGGGCGAGGCCGACGCGCTTCTGCATTCCGCCCGAGAGCTCGGCCGGCGCCAGGTCGCCGACGCTGGGGTCGAGCCCGACCTGCGCCAGCACCTCGCCGGCGCGGACGCGGGCGGCGTCCCGCGACATCCGCCGGGCGCCGCGGCCGGCCAGCAGCCCGAAGGCGACGTTCTCCCAGACCGACAGGCTGTCGAACAGCGCGCCGGCCTGGAACAGCATGCCGATGCGGGCGCGGATGGCGTCCTGCTCGGCGCGGCTTCGCTCGATCACGTCGACGCCGTCGATCTCGATGCGGCCGGCATCCGGTTCGATCAGCCCAAGGATGCAGCGCAGCAGCACCGACTTGCCGCTGCCCGAGCCGCCGATCACCACCATCGAGGTGCCGGCCTCGACGTCGAGGTCGATGCCGTCCAGCACGCGCTTGGACCCGAAGCTCTTGCACAGGCCGCGGATGCGGATCTTCGGCACCGTCATCGCGAGAAGAACATCTCGGTCAGCACGTAGTCGAAGCACAGCACCAGGATCGAGGCCGCGACCACGGCCGCAGTGGTGGAGGCGCCGACGCCCTGCGCGCCGCCGCGGCTGTTGTAGCCGTTGTAGCAGCCCATCAGCGCGATCAGGAACCCGAACGCCGCCGCCTTGGCCAGCCCGACCGTGACGTCGATCGGCTGCACGAACGAGAACGTGCTGGCGATGTAGGCGGACGGGCTGAAGCCCAGCTTGACCGTGGAGACGACGAAGCCGCCCAGCACGCCCAGGATGTCGGCCACCACCACCAGCAGCGGCAAGGCCAGGATGCCGGCCAGCAGCCGCGGCGCCACCAGGTACTTCATCGGGTCGGTGGAGAGCGTGCCGAGCGCGTCGATCTGGTCGGTGACGCGCATGGTGCCGATCTCCGCCGCCATCGCCGCTCCCACCCGGCCGGCGACCATCAGGCCGGCCAGCACCGGACCCAGCTCGCGCACCACCGAGAGCACGACGATGCCAGCGATCGCGCTCTGCGCGTTGAAGCGCGAGAAGCCGGTATAGGACTGCAGCGCGATCACCATGCCGGAGAAGATCGCGGTCAGCGCCACCACCGGAAGGCTGAAGAAGGCGAACTCGAAGAACGCGGACGCGAAGTTGCGCCAGTAGAACGGCGGCCTCAGCAGGTGCGACAGCCCGATGAGTGCGAACAGGGCCAGCCGTCCGGCGCCGGAGACGGTCGCGAGCACGGCTCGGCCGAGGCCGGCTACGAGATCGAACAGGCGGCTCACGCCCGGCAGGCCGCCCGATGAGCCAATGCGTCTCGCAGGGCCTGAATCGACCCGCGAACCGGCGAGGCGGGGCCGGGTCGGGCGCAGCGGGGGGAGACGCACATGGGCTGTGCCTATACCGGCAACGGAACCGCGTCACCAGCCTGGGGCCAGCCCCGGTGCCAGCCCCGGTGCCAGCCTGGAGGGCCGGCCGCGGCAGCCACCCGGCTCGCCTTGAAACGGGCGCGGGCGCGGCTATGCTGGCGCCCACCGACACGGAGCGCCTGCCCGCATGCCCAGCCTGGTTCGCAAGCGTGTGCTGGTCACCGGCGGCGCCGGTTTCCTCGGCTCGCACCTCTGCGAACGTCTGCTGGCGGACGGCCACGACGTGCTCTGCGTCGACAACTATTTCACCGGGGCCAAGGCCAACATCGCGTCGCTGGTCGGCTCGCCGCACTTCGAGATGCTGCGCCACGACGTCAGCACGCCGTTGCTGGCGGAGGTGGACGAGATCTACAACCTGGCCTGCCCGGCCTCGCCGATCCACTACCAGCACGACCCGGTGCAGACGCTCAAGACCAGCGTGCTGGGTGCCATCCACATGCTGGACATCGCGCGGCGCACCGGTGCCCGGGTGTTCCAGGCCTCGACCAGCGAGGTGTACGGCGACCCGGACGTGCACCCGCAGACCGAGGACTATTGCGGCAACGTCAATCCGCTGGGACCCCGGGCCTGCTACGACGAGGGCAAGCGCTGCGCCGAGACGCTGTTCTTCGACCATCGCCGCCAGCACGGTACCCGGATCAAGGTGGTCCGGATCTTCAATACCTACGGGCCGCGCATGCATCCCGACGACGGCCGCGTGGTGTCCAACTTCATCACCCAGGCGCTGCGCGGCGACGACATCACCCTCTACGGCGACGGCAGCCAGACCCGCGCGTTCTGCTACGTCTCCGACATGATCGAGGGCTTCGTGCGGATGATGGACAGCGAGGACGACGTCACCGGTCCGGTCAATCTCGGCAACCCGCACGAGATCCCGGTGCGCGAGCTGGCCGAGCGGGTGCTGGTGCTGACCGGGTCGAGGAGCCGGCTGGTGTATCGGCCGCTGCCGCAGGACGATCCCACCCAGCGCTGTCCCGACATCGGCCGCGCCCGGCGAATGCTGGGCTGGCAGCCGGAGATCGGGCTCGAGGACGGGCTCGGCCGCACCATCGCCTATTTCGAGCGGCTGCTGAGCGGCGACCCGGCACGAACGGTGTCGGATGCGCTGATCGCCGGCTGAGCGGCCCCACGGACGGGAGGACGGTGTCCATGCGCATCGCGGTGATCGGCGGCGGCTATGTCGGGCTGGTGTCGGCGGCCTGCTTTGCCGAGTTCGGCATTGAGGTGGCCGTGGTGGAGGCGCAGGCCGAGCGGCTGGCCGCCCTGCAGAAGGGCGAGATTCCGATCTACGAGCCGGGCCTCGACACGCTGGTGGCGAGCAACATCGCCGCCGGCCGGCTGTCGTTCGGCAGCGACATCGCCGCCGCCGTGGCCGGTGCGGAGGCGATCTTCATCGCGGTCGGCACGCCGCCCCGCAATGGCGACGGACACGCCGACCTCACCTACGTGTTCGCCGCCGCCGAGCAGGTGGCGCGCGCCATGACCGGGTATGCGGTGATCGTCACCAAGTCGACGGTCCCGGTCGGCACCGGCCGGCGCATCGCCGAGTTGGTGACGCGGCTGCGCCCGGAGCTCGGCTTCGACGTCGCCTCCAACCCCGAGTTCCTGCGCGAGGGATCGGCGATCGGCGACTTCATGCGCCCCGACCGGGTGGTGATCGGCCTCGATGCCGAGGCGGCGGGCGGGAGTCCGGGCAAGGTGGGGCGGGCGCAGGAGATCATGCGCCGGCTGTATCGGCCGCTCTATCTGATCGAGGCGCCGATCCTGTTCACCAGCCTGGAGAGCTCGGAGCTCATCAAGTATGCCGCCAATTCGTTCCTGGCGATGAAGATCAGCTTCATCAACGAGATGGCCGACCTCTGCGAGCGCGTCGGCGCCGACGTGCACGAGCTGGCGCGCGGCATCGGCCTCGACAACAGGATCGGATCGAAGTTCCTGCATGCCGGCCCCGGCTATGGCGGCTCGTGCTTCCCCAAGGATACGCTGGCGCTGATGCGGATCGCGCAGGAGGCCGGCGCCTCGTCGCGGCTGGTCGAGGCGACGGTGCAGGTGAACGAGGCGCGCAAGGCCAGCATGGGCGCGCGCATCATGTCGGCCTGCGGCGGAGCCGTGCGGGGCAAGCGCGTGGCGGTGCTCGGGCTCACCTTCAAGCCGGAGACCGACGACATGCGCGACGCGCCATCGATCCCGATCGTCCACCGGCTGGTGGAGAACGGCGCCGAGGTGCGGGCCTTCGACCCGGCCGGCATGGAGGCGGCGCGGCCGCATCTGCCGCCTCGCGGCGTCACCTACTGCACGGACGCGCTGGACGCCGCCGCCGGCGCCGACGTGCTGCTGGTGCTGACCGAGTGGAACGAGTTCCGGGCGCTCTCGCCGTCGCGGCTGCGCAGCCTGATGCGCGGCCGCGTGGTGATCGACCTGCGCAACATCTACGACCCGGCCGCCATGGCCGAGGCGGGGATGGCGTACAGCTCGATCGGGCGGCCGCGGTCGCACCCGGGCGAGCCGCTGGGCCGGACCGGCACCGAACAGGGGCTGACGGGCTGACGGCTCGCTTACTGCCTAACCCAGCGGTCGGCCAACACGCCGATGTCGACGCCGATGCCGCCGAGCGCCTTGATCCGTCCGCAATAGGCGATCGCGAGCGGGCCGGGCGCCGAGACCAGAAACACGGCACCCGGGAACGGCACGGCGATGCCGTCCAGGACCTGCTGGTGGAGTTCCGGCAGATAACCGGCCATCGACGGGCCATCGGACAGGGCGGGATGGGAGGCCTCGCCCGGCACGGCGATCGCCCGCGTCTCGCCGATGCCGCAGAAATGGCCAAGCCGTGCCGCCAGCGCCGGATGCGGACCGAGGACGGCCAGGAAGGGCAGGCCGCTCAGCAGCGGACGCAGGAACGGCACGCTCTCATGCATCAGGCTCGCGATGTCCTGGTCGGTGAAGGCCTGGCCGATGCGCCGCGGCAACGATGACCACATCTCGGCCAGGAAGCCGAAATTGTACTGCTCGGCCCGCAGCTGCGCGGCGCCCGGCAGGCTGATCACGTCGGCACCCTCGATGGCGCTGGTGAACAGGAGTTCGAGCCTGGACAGGAACAGGACTCCGAGCGTCTCCGCCGGGGCGCCGAACCAGTCCTCCCACACGCTGCCCAGAACCGCCGACAGCTCCTGTCGGCGCAGCACGCGGTGGGCGGACGGGCTGATGGAGCAGCAGAACCGGGCGAGCGCGTAGTCCAGCCGCACCAGGCTGAACGGCTCCCGGGTGGCGATCGCCTTGCCGAGCCGCCCCAGGACCGTCTCGGTCCGGAGCCACTCCGGGGAGGCCTCCAGCTTGGCCACCGCGCCGACCGTCGCCTCCCGGTCGCGCGTCAACGACAGCTTGGCAGCGGCCAGATGCGCGAGCGGCGGATAGGCGCCGGCATGGCCCTCGGCGAGGCGGTCAAGCAGCGGCTGGTTCGACATCAGCTCGTGGAAGCCGCCGGTCACCGCGAGCGCCGTGGTGTAGTTCCAGAGCGTATCGTTCTCGTGCTGCAGGATCGCCGCGGTCTTGCGGAGGAACGGCAGGGCCGCGACGAACTCGCCCTGCCTGGACAGCACGGCGCCGAGCTCGCTGTTCATGGCGAGGTCATCCGGCCTCGTCGCGAGCGACGCACGCAGCGCCGCCTCCAGGGCCTGCGGGTCGTCCTGCTGCCTGACCAGCCGCAGCTGCAGCGCATGAGCCGGACCGATATCGGGCCAGAGCGCGATCGCCCGCCCGCAGGCCTCGAGCGACGCGGCCGGCTGTCCGTTCCGCTCGAGCTCCTCGGCCAGGCGCAGCCAGCCTTCCGGGTCGGTCGGATCGGCGGCAGGGATCGTCCGGACGATGCCGGGACCGTCCTGGTTGAGGCCTGCCACCACCACGTGCTGACGATCTGACGGCAAGGCCGAACCCTATTCGTATCCGCATAGTGTATCACGAGGTCCCGGCACCGCCAGGGTCGGAGGCGGCCCGCTCGCACGCGTCGCGAAGGTGCGATATGAGCCGAGCGACGGCATGATCGCGGGTTCGGAATGAACAGCCCATACCTCTACGTCGGAGATGCGCTTCGCGAGGGCCGTCCGGGCCTCACCTACGAACCGGCCGCGTCGATGCAGAGCCATCTGCGGACGTCGCCGCGCCTGCTGCTCGGGCCGGTGCCGCGCTCGTTCGGGCAATGGCACTATGGCGACCGCCAGGCGCCCGCGGTCGGCCTCTACCGGATCGACGACCTGACCCTGCAGGCGGACCGGGTCCTGATCCAGGACGGCCGCACACTCTGCATCGAGCAGAACGGCATCCATCCCCAGTCCATAGAACAGGCCAACACGAGCCGGAGCTCGGAGCGGACGGCGAGGATCGAGGAGGAGGTCGTGCTGCTCTGCGGCCCCGCCTACCAGATGTATGGCCACTGGCTGGTCGATTTCCTGCCGCGGCTGCACGTCCTGACCCACCTGGGACTGGATCTAGGAAGCCTGACCTACCTGCTGCCGCACAACGTCATGCCGTTCAGCCGCAGATGGCTGACGCTGCTGGGCATCGGCGACCACCAGATCCGGAGCTACGACACCGTCACCGAAACGTGCCGGATCGGGCGGGCGCTCATCCCGACGGCGTTCCGCGGCAACGGCCGGGCGAGCCCGCTGCTGGCCGCCGCGGCGCAGGCGTTCAAGACGACGATCATCGGCACGCCGAGCCTGCCCCGGACCCGGGACCTGTTCGTTTCGCGACGGCAATGGGGCAACACCAGCCGATCCATGGTCAATGCCGACCTCGCGGAACGGCGCCTGCAATCGATCGGGTTCGAGATCGTGTTCCCCGAGGACCTCCCGATCGACGACCAGATACGGCTGTTCGCGCAGGCGAGGATCATCGTCGGCGAGTACGGGTCCGGCCTCCACAACTCGATCTTCTGTGGCCAGGGCAGCTTCGTCGTCAACTTCCGCGGCACCGAGGGCCATCCGGGCTTCCTGCAGTCCGGGCTCTGCGAGGCCCTGGGCCAGGATGTCGGCTACGTGTTCTGCGAGACGGCCTCGATGGGAGGCGAGCAGCGCTTCTCGGTCGCGGAGGAGGATCTGGCGCTGCTGCAATCCCTGCTTGGGGACGGCACGCTCAGGGATGCACGTTGAAGGTCCCGTCGGTATCGACGATGATCTGCAGGTGGGCGTGCAGGCCGGCGGTGACCGATGCGGGCCCGAAGGCTTCCATGGTTTCGCCCGCCTCGGGCGCCACGGTCACGCGACCCCTACCCTCCTGCAGCACGTCGATCCGGCAGCCGATCGGCAGCCCGATCGGGACCCCGTAAGTGTGCGCGGACGCTCCGGTGTCGCGGAGCGTGGTGCCGCAGTCGGTGGGGCGCAGGCCGCGTCCGGAGGTCTCGGCGGTGACGATGCCGCCGCGTGCCTGAAGGCTGCCGGTCGCGGTCACCGCACCGGCGACGAGCCCGCCGACCTCGATCGAGGGGAACCTGGCCGGGACCTGGAACGCGGCTCCGGCGGGATAGAGGATGAGGTCGGTGACCAGCCTGCCGTCCGCAGGATCCAGGCAGGCGAAGTCCAGGTTGCTGCCGACGTTGCCGGAGACGCGGCAGGAGCTGGACCTGCCGGACTCGAAGTCCACCAGCGGCGTCAGGGCGATGGTCCTGCTGCCGAGTGCTACGGCGCCATTGGCGTTTCCGGTCACCGAGAAGCCGACCGCGTTCAGCGTATGCGCCGCCGTGACGTCCGGAGCGGTCACCGTCCCGTCCGTGCCGACCGACAGGCCGGCCGTCGGCAAGGTCTCGCCCGCCACGCTGCCGGTGCTGTCGCCGCCGCCGACATGCAGGGCCTGGGCGAACAGGCTGCCGTCCGCCATGACGTGGAAGTTGTCGAGATGACGGCGAACGTGCCCGTCACGGTCCGCGTAGGCTGCCGTCCGGTTGGCCAGGATGGCCGCCCGGATGGCGCCGCGGCGGAACAGGATGCCGCTCTCCAGCCCAGGGCCCCCGCCACCGGTCCTGCCCTGCAGCAGGAGCCCGTAGGTGTCGCGCGTGGCGCCGTCGAAGATCCAGTCGTAACCGCTGATGGGGTCGAGATCGTCCAGCTCCGAGACCGCGCTGGTCCGGCCGTTGATGATCTGCGCCTCCTGCAGGATCGCGCCGCCCTGTGATCCCCGATCAATGCCGAGAACCCAGTTGGTGTCCCACAGGCCGCCATCGCGGTTCGAGGCCGGCATCTCGGCGATGATGAACTGTCCGACCAGGTCGTGGGTAGCCACGTGCGGGCCGCCCGCATCGGTCCAGCGCGCATAGGGATCGGAGTCGGTCAGCCGGATCGACTGCACGTTCTTCTGGTAGGAGACGTGCGAGCGGGTCGGCACGGCATAGGCCGACAGGAACTGCAGGTTCTCCTGCATGCTGGAGGCGAATTGCCGCGACAGGGCATCGGCCACCAGGCCCTGGATTTGGCTCTGATCCGTGAAGTTCGGCACGCCGGCGCTGCCGTGCGCGAGCGTCGCGCCGTCCAGGCGATAGGCGATGCCGGCAACCTTGGGGACCGGAGCACCCAGGTAGTAGCGTCCGCTCGGCACGGAGACGACGCCGCCATCCGGCAGCGCCGCCTGTGCCGCCACGAACGCCGGGCCGTCGTCGTGCGGACAGAAATCGATCAGCGTACCCGCGTCGTCCGCGGCGGCGAGCCCGCTCGAGAGGGTCACGCTCGCTCCCGTCGACGCGACGACCGTGGTTCCAGGCGGCACGTTCTGGCCGGTGACCCGCTCGCCCGCATGGACCGGAAGCGGTGCCGGGAAGGTCAGCAGGCGGCTGCCGGACGGCACGGCTGCCGCGATCGGCCGCGACACGACGTCCCCGAGCGCCCCGAAATCGCGCACGTTCGCAGCGTCCGCCATATGGGCCGCGAGCGTGCGCGGCAGCGCCCCGGCCAGGCGCGGGGTGACGTCGGCCGCACTCGCATCGCCACCGGCGAATCCCGCAGCACGTGCCTGCGATGATGGAAACCGGGGCGGCCGCGGGTCGTTCGCCCTCGCCGATGGCGCATCCAGGACCTGAAGCGCCCAGATCACCGTCGCCAACCGCACAACCCGGATCAGGAGGACGTCGAGGTCGAGCATGATGGTCTGCCGATCCGTTCGCAGCCGGCCTGGCTCGGTTTTCGATCCGGGAACGGATCCTTCAGATCAGCCGCCAGTTCCCGGCCTTGGTCGCCTTGTATTCCATCGGCGGCGCCGAGAACAATTTCCGGTATTCCGGCTCGTCGATCAGGACGCAGGTGCCGAACGGGTTCCGGGACCCACGGTATTCCATCGGATCGCAGAAGATGTCGAGGATCGAGAAGGTCAGGGCTCCCGGTCCCGTCAGCACCCACACCCCGCTCTTGCGGCCATGGCGCACGGTGCTGTCGATATTGCGGATGCAGTGGTCGAGCGCCCGTTCGACGATGCGCGTGCCGCCGACCGTGCCGATGAACCAGTTGTTCACGCAGCTTGGGAGGCCCCGGCTGAAGGAATAGATCTCCGTGACGCCGCCGGTCTGGAATACGGGATCGAGGGACCTGTCGCAGACCTCGTCGGCATCGACGTAGAATCCGCCGAGCTTGTAGAGGTAGGCGAGGCGGAAGAAGTCGGCCTTCGCGGAGACATGGAAGCATCCGCGATAGGTCTCGACGTGGCCGACACCGTAGTTCGTGGCGATGAAATCCTCCGCGTCGGCGTCCGAGAACAGGACGTGCTCGTAGTTCGGGTTGGCGTCCTTGCAGCGCTCCATCAGCATGGCGACTTCCCCGGGAGGTTGTGGCCTGTCCCAGAACTGGAGGATCCGTCGCGGGATCGCCGGTGGTCCGTCTGGGGTCGGACGCATGGCCAGCTCTTCGAGCGTATGCTGCGGTATGATGCCGGAGAGCAACGCGACGTCGAGGAAGCTGATCCAGCCGTCCTCGAAGGCAGCGCCTTCCCGAACCCGAAGGCGGCGAGACAGGTACACGCCGCTTCCCTTGGCAACCGCATAGAACGGATCAAGCGCCGCCGAACGCTTCAGCAGGTCGAGCGCCCCGGCGGCCTCGTTGCTTGCCTGGAGGATGAGGCTGAGATGAAGCAACGAGACCGTATCATGAGGAGCTATCGAAAGGACTTGCTCAAACAGCCGTCGGCTTTCAGACAGGTTCCTGTGATTGAAAGCCGATACGCCTTCCCGACGAAGCGTCTCGATATCGTAACCGTCTTCATCGGGCATCGTCGTCCGTCCCTACCTGATCGCCCGAGCCATCCCCGCCTGTTGCAAGACACAGCCGCATGGCGCCTTCCCCTACGCTATTTCGCTTGTCGTCGTGCTGACGATGAGCGGAAGCTGCGCTACCGAGAAGAAAGGAACCTTCTTTCTCTTGGCCAATATGAAGTAGTTCACCGCTTTTTCACAAACATAGCCCCACATCCGCGGAAAATCATGTATCTTTCCCCTCATCATCTCATGAAGATCCTCGATCGATGCAAACAGGGCCTGCATGTACTCGTCGAAAAGCTCGGCTCTCATGATAAAGATGCTATTGTGGTTTGATGTCCTGATCGGCCTGCCGGGCATTGGCTGGAAGCTGGCTTGTCGGCTGAACGCCTCGATCATGAGCTCCCACATCATCGGCGGAAGTCCGCTGTTCTTCCATTCGTGCTCCAGGTCGGGCCGATCGTGCAGATGCCACATTCGCGGCACCACGACATCCTGTCGAGAGAGCCAGATCTTGAAGCTTTCAACCTCGTCAACGGTGAAACTCTCACGCATCGCAACATGCGCGTAAAAGTCTTCCGGCCGCTGCTGCAGCTCGTGCAGCTTCTGATCAACGTCAAACATCTCGCTCATCATCGCGAAGCTCGGAGCGATTTCGAGCAGGCGTTCCCTGCTCACAGGATTTATGAAGAACATACGTCTGTAGTGCTCGAAGCCGACATAGTCATGACTGCCGAGAAGATTCTTCCAGACGTAGTAATGATGACGAATTTCAGAAAACTCGTTCCTGTCCGATATATTTTCCCCTCCCAGATCACCCAGATAGGACCCATCGGCCGCGTCCGCTACCCCGGACAGGATGGGAGCGAATAGTTCGCCATTGAGCGGACGCTTGGGTTTGATGTAATGGCAGGAAAATATCCTGACGCGCATTGGTCAAGCTCTCCAGCCAGTGGTCATCTTGGACAGCACTCCGCCGTCAGCCTGGCTCAAGAAACGGGCCCGTCGACGACCGTCGCGAGCGACACGATGCGGGCCTCGACTGCCTCTACATCGGCGCGTATGTCGTCATTGGTCAAAGCCGCCGTCTGTGCCGCACGGAACAGGCGGCGTGCCTCCAGAAGGTCATCGCTGCCCAGCGCCACCTTGCCCTTTGACCACAGAGCGAGCGCGCCATTCCTCCTGTCCTTCAAATGGGAGTCGAGTGCCGGACCCAGTTTGGGAACAAGCTCAGCCGTGACATCAGGCGGCAAATGTTCAAGCATATGGGCGAGCATTGACGGCGGTCCCAGGCTTTTCGGATCCTTTTCCATTGCCAGTAGATAAGCCGCTACTGCTTCAAGTGTTCGTCCCTGGGCTCGGATCGCCGTTGCCTTGGCATTGAAGGCATGGGTTTGCTCGGGAAATTCATCGATCACCGCTTGCCAACAGAGTTCGGACACCGCCCAATTCTTCTGCGCCATCGCGACGTCGGCCTTGAGCATCAGGAAGCTGGCACGATCAGGCGGATCGGCCTCCGCCTCCAGCAGATAACGCTCCGCCTCGTTCCAGAGACACGATCGTGCCGCCGACCGCGCACGCTCGAAGGCCTTCGTCGATCTTGCCAGGGACTCGAACGGCCAGCCACCATTAGTCTGTTCAGGCGGCCCAGACACCAGAGTCTGGCGTCGGAAAAGACGGCCGACTGTCTTCACCCCTCCGTCCCCTCGTGGTTCGAGCCGAAACGTCTTAGCCTCGTCCCTCGTGCACCGTATCCAGGTCGGCGAACCGCGTAAACTCGCCCTCGAAGAACAGGTCTACCTTGCCCGTGGGCCCGTGGCGCTGCTTCTCCAGCAGCAGCTCGGCCTTGTTGTGGGCCAGCTCCATCTTGTGCTGCCAGGCCTCCATGGCGACCTGGAACTTGTCGTTGCTGTCGAAGGTGACCTCCTTGGGCATGCGCTGCTGCAGGTAGTACTCGTCCCGATAGACGAACATGACCGCGTCGGCGTCCTGCTCGATCGAGCCGCTCTCGCGCAGGTCCGAGAGCTGCGGCCGCTTGTCCTCGCGGCTCTCGACCTGGCGCGACAGCTGGGAGAGGGCCAGCACCGGCACCTCCAACTCCTTGGCCAGCGCCTTCAGCCCCTGCGTGATCATCGAGATCTCCAGCACCCGGTTGTCCGGCTTGGTGCCGACCGCCGGCCGCATCAGCTGCAGGTAGTCCACGACCACGAGACTGAGTCCCTTGGTGCGGGCCAGCCGCCGGCAGCGGGTGCGCATGGCCGACAGACTGATCGCCGGGGTGTCGTCGATATGCAGCGGCAGCGTCTGCAGCTCGCGGCTGACCTGCACGAAGCGGTCGAACTCCTTCTGGCCGATCTCGCCGCGGCGGATGCGCTCGCCCGAGACCCGGCTCTCCTCGGACAGCAGGCGTGTGGCCAGCTGCTCGGCGCTCATCTCGAGCGAAAAGATCGCCACCGACCCGCGCGGGGTGACGCCCGTCTCGCGCGCCTCCTGCATCAGCCAGCGGGCGGCGCCGAACGCGATCTTGGTGGCCAGCGCCGTCTTGCCCATCGCCGGCCGGCCGGCCAGGATCAGCAGGTCGGACGGGTGCAGCCCGCCGGTCTTCTTGTCGAGGTCGCGGAGCCCGGTGGTGAGGCCGCTCACCGCGCCGGTGCGGTGGAACGCCTTCTCGGCGATGCCGATCGCGTCGGTCAGCGCCCGCTCGAAGCTGACGAAGCCGCCATCCTGGCCCTTCTCGGTGGCCAGCCGGAACAGGCTCTCCTCGGCCGCCTCGATCTGGCTGGTGCCGTCGAGCTCGGCGTTCACGCCGAACGCGTTGTTGACCACCACTTCGCCGATGTCGATCAGCTGGCGCCGGATCCAGGCGTCGTGCACGGCCCGGCCGTAGTCGCCGGCGTTGATGATGCCGACCATGGCGGTCAGCAGCTGAGCCAGGTAGGCGGTGCCGCCGACCTCGTCGAGCACGCCGGAGTGCTCGAACTCGGCCTTCAGCATCACGGCGTCGGCGAGTTGGCCGGCCTCGATCCGGCGCACCACCGCCGCGTAGATGCGGCCGTGCACCGGATCGGCGAAATGCTCGGGCGCCAGGAACTCGGCCACCCGCTCGTAGGCCTTGTTGTTGGCCAGAAGGGCGCCCAGCAGCGCCTGCTCGGCCGCCAGGTTCGACGGCGGCAGCCGCTGCGACAGGCCGAGCAGGGAATCACGGGAGGCGGGTTCGATCTGGTTCACCCCTCATCCTAGCGCAGCTTGACTCGCGCGCGCCTGTGGATAACCTGTCCACGGCAGTGGATACCGGGGGTGAAGTCAGCCTGCCGAACGCGTTGATGACGCGGGTCAGGCAGGCGGTCCCGGCGCGGTCGGAGGTCGCGGCAAAGTCGGCGGCGGCCTGACCGGGACGGCCGTCGCGTCGCCACCCGCGCGGTCCAGGCAGTCCAGCTCCACCCAGGCCGACATCACGTGGTAGAACGAGCTGGTCGGCACCGCCTGGATCGTGGGGCGGCCAAAGGCGTCGAGCTGGTCGATCCAGGTGCCGGGCGGCGGCACCCCGCCCTCCAGTCCCACGAGGTAGCGGCCGAGCAGGTTGCCCAGGATGCGGCCGATCAGGGAGGCGCGGTCGCCGTCCAGCCGATGCAGCACGCACTGCGCCTTCAGCATCTCGGTCTGCGGCCAGAGCCGGGCCGAGCCGAGGCGCAGGCTGCCGTCGCGGCCGACCTCGTCCCGCACCAGCCCGGTCTGCAGACCGATGCCGTGGGCCAAGCAACTGTGGTCGAGGGTGCGGACGAGGGTCGCGGTGTCCTCGCCGACCAGCGCCTGGTGGCGGTCGAGCAGCCAGATCCACTCCGCCTGGTGCCCGGGCTCGACCTTGTCGCCATCGATGCCGGCGGCGCGGTTCCAGTCCTCGGCGAAATACTCGCCCAGAGTCCCGCTGTCGGCCTCCAGGAAGCGGTCGCGGAACAGCGCCACCATCTCGCCCGCCAGCTCGGCCCAGCGCGCGTGGCCGCCGACCTCGAGCTGCGCCAGTGCGGCCTCCAGCAGGTGCATGTGCGGGTTCTGCTGGCGCCAGCCGGATGCCGGCGGCCAGACATCGACGAAGCCGCCGGCGGGGTGCGCCATCACGCGCCGCAGGAACGCCAGCGTGCGGTCGGCCTGGCGGCGCGGCTCGGGATCGCCGCCGAGACGGTCGAGATGAGCCAGGCCGAACAGCACGAAGGCGAGGTCATAGAGGTCGCAGGCGGGGTCGAGCACGGTGCCGTCCGGGCGCAGGCGGCGGGCCCAGCCGCCGTCGGGGCGGGCGCCGCGGGCGCTCATGAAGCGGTGGATCCCCCGCGCGACAGCCTCCGCGCCGGCGACGCCGCGGCGGGCGGCCTCGGAGAACACGTAGAGCTGGCGGGCCTGCACCCGCATGCGGCGGAAGCCGGGCTCGCGCGGCCGGCCGTCGAGGCCCAGGGACTCACAGCCGGGATGGTGCCGCCAGAGCGGCAAGGCCAGGCCGAAGATCCAGTCGCGCAGCGGCGCCGAGAGGTCGGCCGGCGCGGGATCAGCCACGGACCCGGGCGATCGTGGCGGTGGTGGACATGCCCGGGACCAGCCGCGCCAGCACCACCCGGCCGCCGGCGGCGATGACCTCCGTCGCCCCTACGACCTGGTCCGGCGCGTAGTCGTCGCCCTTGACCAGCACGTCGGGCAGCAGGGCGGTGATCAGGGCCAGCGGGGTGTCATCTGCGAAGGCGACCACGGCGTCGACGTGGCGAATCGCCGCCATCACCTGGGCGCGGGCGGCGAGCGGATGCACCGGGCGACTCGGCCCCTTCAGCCGGGCGACGCTGGCATCGTCGTTGAGCCCGACCACCAGCCGGTCGCAGGCGGCGCGGGCGGCGGCCAGGGTCGCGACGTGGCCGGGATGGAGGATGTCGAAGCAGCCGTTGGTGAAGCCGACTGCCAGCCCCTGCGCCTTCCAACGCGCCGCCAGTCCCAGCACGCGCGGCAGCGAGGACAGGCCGGCGAGGGCGCCGCCCGGCTCGGTCCCGGCGTTGCCGGCCTCCTGGTCCTGCAGATCGAGCTCCTCCAGGATCTCGGCGAGGTCGGCGGTGGCGGTGCCGAGCTTGCCGACCACGACGCCGGCGGCGGCGTTGGCGATGTGCATGGCCTGCTCCAGCGAGCGGCCGGAGGCGTAGGCCAGGGCCAGGCTGGCGATCACGGTGTCGCCGGCGCCGGACACGTCGAACACCTCGCGCGCCCGCGACCCGACCACGTGCGCCGAACCGTCGCGCTCGACCAGGATCATGCCGCGCTCGGAGCGGGTGGCCAGGATCGCGGCAGCCTCGGCCTGGCGCATGACCAGGCGCGCCGCCGCCTCGATCTCGCCCGCGTCCGCCACCGGCAGGCCGGACGCCGCCGCCAGCTCGCGGGCGTTGGGGGTGATGCAGGTGGCGCCGCGGTAGCGCGAGAAGTCGCGCGACTTCGGGTCGACGAACACCGGGATGCCGCGCGCGCGAGCGAGGGCGATCGCGTGGGCGATCACGGCGTCGTCCAGCACGGCCTTGCCGTAGTCGGACAGCAGCAGCACCGAGGCGGCGGGGGCGTGGACGTCGATCGCCGCGATCAGCGCCGCGCGCTCGGCGGGCTGCAGCGGGGCCAGGCTTTCCTCGTCGGTGCGGACGACCTGCTGCTGGGTGGCGATGTAGCGGGTCTTGGCGACGGTGGGGCGATCGGCGGTCGCCACCAGCGCGTCGGCGAGGCGGGGCTGGGCGGCGACAAGGGCGCGGAGTGCTGCGCCGGCGGCGTCCTGGCCGACCAGCCCGACCAGGATGGCGCGGCCGCCGAGGGAGAGGATGTTGCTGGCGACGTTGCCGGCGCCGCCCGGCATCTCGCGGGTGCGGAGGAGGCGCAGCACCGGGACCGGCGCCTCGGGGGAGATCCGCTCCATCTCGCCGTAGACGTATCGGTCCAGCATGACGTCGCCGACGCAAAGCACGGTGAGGGCGGAGAAGTCCATGGCGATCAGCCGAGGCCCTGCACCAGCGCGGCCAGGCCGGTCTGGCGGGCGGTGGCGATGCGGGCGGCGGCGAGGACGGCGCGGGCCTCGGCGATGGCCTGGTCCAGCACCTCGTTGACGATGACGTGGTCGAACTCGCGCCAGTGGGCGATCTCGTCGCGGGCGGCGTCCATGCGGCGGGCGATCTCGGCCGGGTCGTCGGCGGCGCGGCGGCGGAGGCGGCCTTCCAGCACGGCGAGCGAGGGGGGGAGCACGAACAGGCCGACCACGTCGGCGGGCAGCGCCGCGCGGAGCTGGCGGTGGCCCTGCCAGTCGATGTCGAACACCATGTCGCGGCCGGCGGCCAGCGTCGCCTCGACGGGGGCGCGGGGGGTGCCGTAGCCGCGGCCGAACACCCGCGCCCATTCGAGCAGCTCGCCGGCCTCGGCCATGGCGTCGAACTGGGCCTGGCTGCGGAACAGGTAATGGACGCCCTCGGCTTCGCCGGGGCGGACGGCGCGGGTGGTGACGCTGACGGAGTTTGCGAGGTCGGGCTCGGCGGCGCGGAGGGCGCCCGCGATGGTGCTCTTGCCGGCGCCGGAGGGGGCGGAGATCACCAGGCAGACCCCGCGGCGTGACGGCGGCATCGGGAGCATCCTCGACTTTCTTATGGATCGGGGTCTGGGGCCTGCGGCCCCAGCGGGTCAAGGGCAGAGCCCTTGCCTTCCCTTTTGAGCCTGTTCGAGGAGGCTCTGTGCCGGCGATCCGACGCGCTCTTCCCGCCTGCCGGTGCTCACGGCCAGCAGGCCGCTCCGCTCCGGTTCTCGAAGGGCACGCCGGGCGTGCTCCGCCGCATCCGCGGCGCAGCACTCTGGCATCGCCGACGGCGTCCATCGGTTTTGGAAGGTAGAAGACGTCTTCGGATGGCCCGGACGACAGATCCCAGTCTTGGCGGGGGAGCGGGGTCCCCGGATGGCTGCCTGCCGCGATCGCATCGGGTGGCGGGACCGCGCGACCGATCCGGCTGCCGCGCGTTGAGCCGATATCAACCACGGGAGACGACCTTGAAGCTCTATTACGCATCAGGCGCCTGCAGCCTGGCCGATCATATCGCGCTGCATGCGGCGGGCCTGTCGTTCGACCACGAGGAAGTCGACCTCAAGGCCAAGCGCACGAAGGGCGGCGTCGACTTCACGACGATCAACCCGAAGGGCTACGTGCCGGCGCTGGTGCTCGATTCGGGCGAAGTCCTCGGCGAGAATGTCGCCATCCTGGACTGGATCGCGCAGCAGGACGCCAAGCTGGCACCGTCGGGGCCGATGGGGCGCACGCACCTGCTGGAGGCGCTCGCGTTCATCTCGACCGAGCTCCACAAGAGCTTCAAGCCGTTCTTCGCGGGCGGCAGCGACGACGAGAAGGCGAAGGCCCGCGAGATGATCGGCAAGCGCATGGGCTACATGGCCGGCGCGATGCAGGGCGACTACGTGTTCGGCTCCCGCGTGAGCGTGGCCGACTTCTACCTGTTCGTCATGCTGCTCTGGGCGAAGAAGATGGAGATCGAGCCACCTGCACTGCTGGCGGCGTTTCGCGAGCGCATGATGATCCTGCCCGCCGTCCAGAAGGCGATGCAGCACGAGGGGCTCAGCTAGCGGTTCCGGTACGGTCCGGCTGGTGGGCCAGCTTGGACCGACTCGCGCCGGTGGTGGCGTCCTGGTGGGCGTCCCGTGAGGCGCGTGATGCGGGCCCGATCAGTGCCGCCGGCGGAGCCGGCGGGTTTTGACGGGCGGCTCGGCGATGCCGTCGGGCAAGAACCATCGCCACGGCCAAGTCGTATGATCGCGATGGACCAGCATGGGGTTGGTCTGCCTCGGTGATGCGGGGCGGAGACTACGCTATCCCAAGGATGATGGTGGCGGAAATCGTGAGCCCGAGCTGCTTGGACGGGGCGATGAGGATGGTTTGGAATGGTGTCATGAGATGATGTCATGAGTCTGTGTTGGAGTTCAACGTTGGGAACCGCTTGCAGACAGGTTCAAGGAGAGGTGCTACAGACTCTTCTCGAGCCGATTGTCGAACATAGTGCAGTTGACATTGCGACACCGTTCTCAATCTCTGACTCAAGCGTTTGATATAGATGTTTCTACTTCTTGCTAATCTTAGGTCCAATATAAAGGATCTTCAATTTCTCACTTCCGGCTTGAAGCGGCCATTCGAAGTGTATTCGGAACTGCGGCGTCTTGATCTTTCCGTGCCAGAAGCACTGGACAGTGCGGCTTTCATCCATGGGATCTGGAAACGTCATATCATTACCGAATAGACGCTTGTTTTCATCCGATTCATCGGTAAACCATGCTTTGTTACCGACAAAATGGCGTTGAACGAGCTCTTCGCCACTCTGGTTCAAATGCGCCGTTGCGTCTGCGCTTCCCGCAATTTCGTCTAGCACGCGGAGTAGCTCAAGTATCCGACGTGAGGCAGCAGGATAGAAGGTCTCTGCACCAAGCACCTCGTCACAATGCGCTCCCAGAAGGAGACGTCCATAGCGACGTCGTGATACATCAAGCAACTGTATCCAACTCTGGGGATCAGGATCGACATCGTCAGCCCATCTTTTAGCCTCTTCAAAGGTCCAGCTATTGAGGAGATGTACCGTTTCTATTGGACTATCTAAAAGACCATGGATGACGTCCAGCGGCGTAATGCCAAAAATGCTACGTCTGACACTGAATAGGCGGCCGTCATTTCCCTTCTGGCACTGCCTTGCAGCTTCACCAGGTCCAAGTTCCGTAACCTCTTCACCATTAAGAAAGTATAGATCTTCATCAACTTCTGTGCGTTCATCATCTAGAAATGGTCCCATTTTACCCAACCAAGCGAAAAGCGCTGACCGCTCGTCACGTGGTAGTTTAGCTATAGAAGAAAGTAGCCGTTCACCGTAGATGGCATTGATTTCAGCTGTTCGGCGCGAACAATATAGCAGGCGATTTAAGTTTTGAGAGTTTTGCCGTGCAGACATAATATCTCTTAGGACATGTCGTAACTCTTCAAGATTAGAAAATCCAAGCAAAGATAGTTCGTTCAAGAACAACCTCATCTTAAAATGCTGCGAGAGTCGCTAGATCGATATCTGCCTGATCGAAAAAACCTTCCGGCCAGTCACTCAATTGTCCTTTTGATGAAATTGTTGGCGAAATTATTTTGCTTTCATTTTCCTTAAAGTTTCCGGAAAAGAAATGCACTGAGAGATCGCTAGGCGCCAATACTTGCCTCAGCACGGCCAAACGTGCGCCCGAAAGAACGTGATCACTATGTGTCTCCACTAGGAGCTGAATGCCGGCATTAGCAAAAGTAGCCAGCATTCCCCCCATTCGTGACTGCGCTCGCGGATGGAGATGTGCTTCCGGACTATCGACAACTATCACTTGTCCCCGTCGAGCAGCAAGAAGGGCTACGATCAGCGGAAATACATAACTAAGCCCATATCCAATATTGGCTGGTCTCGACCAAGCGCCGCTTCGTCCAAGGCGAAACTCTAGTCGCGAATAGCTAGTACCAGTGATCGTCTCTACATTTGCAGAGGCGCCAGGGAAAAGATGGCTAAGCCAAGCGTCTACCTGTGCTCTAAACGTTACGCCAGTATCGTTAGGAAATCGGCGTTTTTGTTCGACTGAATCGTCCGCGTTCCCAACGTACAGCCAGGGTGCGAATTGGCCTTCGCTTCCTACATCAGCATGCACGGGGTCAGCTTCATCAGGCGTAGGAAAAACATCTTGACGCCCATGTCGGGTTGCGCCCAGAAATATAACATCCTCAATTACTTGACGTAGTTTAGACTCAGGCGGCCGTAGCTGGCGCTGCACGCTATCCGAGTATATCGATTTCCCGTTAGCTTGAACGTCGATCACTTCAAGCCGCTCGCGATATGATGAGTCCTCAAAATCACCTTTACTGGCAGTAGCAAGATGCCAATACAGTGCTGTGTCAAAGCCGGATACTCGGAATCCCATCACACCACGTCCGCCCCGACGAACAACTTCCCCAGTTGTACCAAGCCTTATCATTGGTCCATTTAGAGGTAAATACTTACTAGAAGGTGAGTATCGTAGACCCTGTGATAACAGAAGAAGGGACTGTAGTGTCGTCGATTTCCCCGCGGCATTAAAGCCGGTCAGCAATGTTAATGGCGCTAAAGCAATCTTTGCTCGGCGAAAGCATTTAAACTCAAATAGCGATAAATTTTCTATTGTCAAAGGGTATACTCACTTAGCGTCTCACCAATCATGCGAAACCGTTGATGTACTTGCCGTGTGCTATTAGTTGAGTACGTCACAGCGTGAAGGAAGTTATCTTTAACGACAAGATTAACAATCGCCTCTTCTAATTCATCAGCTCTTTCCGTAAAATCACCCTCCTCGACATTGGCTAATCCGATCATCATCACTTCAAACAGGGAGATGTTGATAACACTGCGGAACGCATTGGCACTAACCTCAACTAATGATTTGCGGAACGCATGACGTCCAAACAACTCTTTATTACGCTCAAGGCCGACAACAAAGGCATCCGTTAGTTCAGTCAAATTTTCTAATTTATTCATCTCTTTCAGAGCCTTTGCAAGAAAGGCGTCCATGTCACCGCTAGTATACTCTTTCCAACCAAGTAGATAGAAAGCACAAAATCGATTGATTGCTTCTCGATCACGCATTGTTTTCGGATCAAGGGATCCACCAGTAACTGAACGAAACAATTCGCTTTTAGATTGTTCGGAAAGCCACCGCGTTGCGGGGCCGTCGTATAAAGCGTTACGCATCTGTTGGCGTGTCAGCGGAATACCGCTATTTACTCGCTCAAATATATCGAGTCTTGCGGCCTCCGGTGCACTCTTATCAAGAATGTAAAGCGTAAGCTGGGTATCCTCGATACGTTCTTGAAAATGTAGAGGAAGGTCAGAGAACGTCTTACCGTTAAGAGGATGTTCCTCGCCTAAACCGGTTAGATTTAACTCGTTTGATAGGAAGCGGCGAAATGTGCTCAGTCGTTGTAGGCCATCGACAACAGTAACTCGTCCGTCCTGTCCTTCAGCAACATAGAATACTGGTAGTGGGATCCGCATAATACAGCTCTCGATGAGCTTCGACTGCTTATCCGCTGGCCAGACGAAATCGCGTTGGAAGTCTGGGCTCATCGCGTAGCGCCCGGTCTTTATTCGCTTGACTGTCTCGCTTACGGTACGAGCTTCATTACGAACCATGACGTCATCAAGTGGGTAACTGGGTAGTTCGTCGCGTGCCGGACCGTCCTCGATGCCTTCGATCTTATCGTCGTTAGCGTCTTTGACAGCGGTGTCCGACATGAGCAACACCTTTTCCATACCCATGCTCAACATTAGCAGCAGCGGCTCAGCAGGGAAAGCTGCCGGTCTCACGGTGGTCCGCACACGCGCTTTTCCGGGGTCTCGCTCAAAAGCAACCGGACCGCTGTTAGTCAAGAGCCGACCTGCTCGACAGCAACCCTATATCCCAACGCGCGCGGCGAGATCGCGTTCCAGGGCGCCGACGCCGATGTCGCGGCGCCAGATTGCGTCCGGCCAGTCGATCGCGGCGACGCCGGCGTAGGCGGCGTCGCGGGCGGCCGCCAGGGTGGGGGCGGTGCCAACCACGGTCAGGACGCGGCCGCCGGCGCCGACCAGGGTGCCCGCCGGGTCCAGGGCGGTGGCGGCCTGGAACACGCGGACGCCGGCCATGGCCTCGGCGCGGTCGATACCGTGAATCGGGGCGCCGGTGGCGGGCTGGCCGGGGTAGCCGCGGCCGGCCAGGACCACGGCGACGCAGCTCTCCTCGGCGAGGTGGAGGCGGGCCTGGTCCAGGGTACCGTCGCACAGCGCGGCCAGGACCGGGAGCAGGTCGCTGCGCAGGCGGGGGAGCAGGGCCTGCGCCTCGGGGTCGCCGAGGCGGACGTTGTACTCGATCAGCTCGGGCCCGCGCTCGGTGAGCATCAGGCCGGCGAAGAGGATGCCGCGGAACGGGGTGCCGCGGGTCGCCATCTCGCGCAGCATCGGGCGCACCAGCAGGTCGAGTGCCGTCTCCTGGGTCGTGCGGTCGAAGAAGGCGGGCGGCGACACGGCGCCCATGCCGCCGGTGTTGGCGCCGGTGTCGCCCTCGCCGATGCGCTTGTGGTCCTGCGCCGCCCCCAGCAGCAGCGCGGTCTCGCCGTCGCAGAGCGCGAACAGGGAGACCTCGTCGCCGTCGAGGTATTCCTCGATCACGACGGCGGCGCCGGCGGGGCCGAGGGTGGCGTGCTGCATGAAGGCGGTGATCGCGGCCTCGGCCTCGGCCAGGGTGGCGGCGACCACGACGCCCTTGCCGGCGGCCAGGCCGTCGGCCTTGACCACGATTGGGGCGCCGCGGAGGCGGACGAAGGCGTGCGCGCTCTGGGCGTCCTCGAACCGCTCCCAACGCGCGGTGGGGATGCCGGCGGCGTCGCAAACCGACTTCGCGAAGCTCTTGCTGCCCTCCAGGCGCGCGGCCTCGGCGGTGGGGCCGGCGCAGGCGATGCCGGCGACCGCGCATGCGTCGGCGAGGCCGGCGACCAGCGGCGCCTCGGGGCCGGGCAGCACCAGGTCGATGCGCTGCGCTTGCGCGAACGCGACCAGGGCGGGGACGTCGTCCATCGCGATCGCGACGTTGGTGCCGTGGGCGGCGGTCCCGGGGTTGCCGGGGGTGACGAACAGCGCGGTCAGGGCCGGCGAGCGCGCCAGCGTGGCCGCCAGGGCGTGCTCGCGTCCGCCTCCGCCCACCAGAAGCACTCGCATCGCACCGTCCCTCCGTGGCCGCCGCGACCGCACCTCGCGACCGGACGGGTCCTATCATAGACTGGCGGGATGGACGAACCCGCCGCCGCCGCCAACGCCGTCTCCAACGTGCCGGAATACAGCGTCTCGGAGATCTCCGGGGCGGTGAAGCGGGTGCTGGAGGGCAGCTTCGCGCGAGTGCGGGTGCGCGGCGAGATCACCGAGTTCAAGCGCTACCCGTCCGGACACCTGTACTTCTCGCTGAAGGACGAGGGCGGCAAGATCGCCGGCGTGGTGTGGCGCAACGGCGTCGCCCGGCTCGGGCTTGCGCCGGAGAACGGGCTCGAGGTGGTGGCGACGGGCCGCATCTCGTCCTACGGCGAACGCTCGTCGTATCAGCTCGTGGTCGAGCGGATGGCGTATGCCGGCGAGGGCGCACTGCTGGCGCGGATCGAGCGGCTGCGGCTGCGGCTGGCCGAGGAAGGGCTGTTCGACGCCGACCGGAAGGTGCCGCTGCCGTTCCTGCCGCGGCTGATCGGGCTGGTGACCTCGGCGCAGGGGGCGGTACTGCAGGACATCCGCACCACGGTGGCGCGGCGGTTCCCGCGCCCGATGCTGCTGTGGCCGGTGCCGGTGCAGGGCGAGGGGGCGGCGGCGCGGATCGCGGCGGCGATCGCGGGGTTCGACCGGCGCACCGGGCCCGGCACCGCCCTGCCCCGCCCCGAGCTGCTGATCGTGGCGCGCGGCGGCGGCAGCCTGGAGGATTTGAGCGCGTTCAGCGACGAGGCGGTGCTGCGGGCGGTGGCGGCGTGCCGGATCCCGCTGATCTCGGCGGTGGGGCACGAGACCGACACCACGCTGATCGACTTCGTGTCCGACCGCCGGGCGCCGACGCCGACCGCGGCGGCCGAGCTCGCGGTGCCGGCGCGGGCCGAGCTGGTGGCGGACCTGGCGCACCGGGTGGCGCGGCTGCAGGGCGGGCTGGCGCAGCTGACCCAGGCGCGGCGCGGCCGGCTGGACCGGGCGGCCGCGATGCTGCCGGACATGCCGGTGCAGCCGGTGATCCAGC
>CALMVO010000012.1 GCA_937873205.1 uncultured Acetobacteraceae bacterium | reverse complement strand
GGGAGGCCGACCTCCGCACCGACCGCCATGCCCCGCGATCGTCTCCGTCGGCCTCGGCTTCCTCGCCGTCGAGCTCGCCTCCCGCGCCGCCCTGGCCGCCGCCCGCGCCGGCGCCGCGCTGGCCGCGCTCCTGGTGGAAACGAGCGCCGCCGGTATCTACCTCTACACCGCCGGCCGCGCCGCCAACGAGGCCGACACCGATCTGCAGGCGCGCATGTTCGCTCCCCATGACGGCATCCCCGAGGACCCCGCCACCGGCAGCGCCGCCGGCGCCGTCGGCGCGTTGCTGGCGACCCTGATGGCAGATCGCGATATCACCCTCGATTTGACAATCGGGCAGGGACAAGATCTGGGCCGTCCGAGCCGTCTGCAGGTCCGCATCGAGAAGCGGGACGGCCTCGTGGCAACCGCCCGCGTCGGCGGACGCTGCGTTCCGGTGATGGCGGGAACGCTGCACGATCCCGGCCCAGGAGTGGACCATGCAGGAATTTGAGGCAGACCCCATCCCGCGCGACCCCCATTTCGAGGCGGGCCTGGGCGACCTCGTGCTGCAGGCCGGCCTGTCGAAGCTGGTGGTCAGGCCCGGCACCGGCGCGGCACTCGGCGGCTGGACCCGCGCCGGCGGCGTCGTCTTCCACCCCGTGGCCGATCCCAACCTCGCCGCCCAGCACGGCGCCCATGTCGGCGCCTATCCCCTGATCCCGTTCTCCAATCGCGTCGCCGACGGCCGCTTCGCCTTCGAGAGCCGCTCCTACCAGCTCGACCCGAACTTCCGCGGCGAGCCCCACACCATCCACGGCAACGCCTGGATGCGCGCCTGGCGCGTGCTGCACCACGATCAGGCCATGGCCACGCTGGCCCTCGACCATTCGCCGCCAGAGGACCCGGCCGGCCAGTGGCCGTTCCGCTACCACGCCGAGATCGACTACGCGCTGCGCGACGACGGGCTGATCGTCCGCATCCGCGTCCGCAATACCGACGACCGGGCGCAGCCGGTCGGCCTCGGCTTTCACCCCTTCTTCCCGCGTGACGTCGACTTGGCACTCGGCTTCTCGGCCGGCAGCGTCTGGCATGTGGGTCCCGACTCGCTGCCCGACGCGCGTCTCCCTGTCGAGGGCGAGTACCGCTTCGCGCCGATGCGCGGCATCGACGGCCCGCCGCTCGACAACTGCTACGCCGGCTGGACCGGCAGCGCCTTCCTGCGCTGGCCCCGCCGCGAGCTGGCCATGACCATCACCGCCGGCCCGCCGTTCGGCCACCTGGTCGTCTTCACCCCGCCCGGCCGCGACTACGTCGCCGTCGAGCCGGCCAGCAACATGACCGACGCCATCAACCACCCCGACATCCCCGATCGCGGCCTCACCATCCTGCAGCCGGGCGAGGAGCTGGACGCACGGGTCGACTTCGCGCTGACCAAGCTCTGACCGTCCGGAACCTCTCGTTCCCACCGACTGTATCCATCACGCAACAGTTTCCACTGCACCTTGATTTCGAGATGAAATCGACTCCTAGCTGGCATCTGCGTTGCATCCGTCCACCCGGGACAGGTAACCAGGATCACCGCCGATGACGCATCGCCTCGCGCCCGCACTGCTTCTGTGCGGAACCGCCCTCTCGACGATGGCGTGGAGC
This sequence comes from uncultured Acetobacteraceae bacterium, assembly GCA_937873205.1. GTDB lineage: Bacteria > Pseudomonadota > Alphaproteobacteria > Acetobacterales > Acetobacteraceae > Lichenicola. Next base: position 25,781 of record CALMVO010000012.1, on the reverse strand, counting down.
GGGCCGGCCGCGGCGCAGGACAGTCAGGCCGCCGCCGCGGCGCCCGCTGCCGTGAAGGCGCCGGTCACCGGTAGGCTGCCCCGGCCTACCGGCGATGCGAACGGCGAGTCGATCACCGTCACCGGCACCGCTGCCCACAAGACCGCCGATGGCGTGACCGGCCTGCAGCCCGGTGGTGGCCTCATCAAGGTGCAGGTCGCACCCAAATCGATCAGCACCGTCAGTAAGGACTACATCCTGAAGCAGGCGCCGGCCACCAGCCCGTTCATGCTGACCCAGCTGCTTCCCGGCGCCGACGTCTCCGAGGTCGATCCCTGGGGCCTGTCCGGCGGCTCGATCTCGCTGCGCGGCCTCAACCAGACGGAAATGGCGTTCATCTGGGAGGGCAGCCCGATCGCCGACGTCGGCGTCTACACCACCTACCCGTCGGAGTTTGCCGACAGCGAGAACCTCGAGGACCTGACGTTGCAGCAGGGCTCCTCGAACATCGACACACCCACCATCAACGGCTCCGGCGGCCTGTTCACCTTCCATGACCGCGATCCGCTCGACAAGTTCGGCGGCCTCGCCGACTACGGCTACGGCACCTACAAGTTCAACCGCGAGTTCGCCCGCATCGACACCGGCCTCATCGGCAACACCGGCATCAAGGCATTCGTCTCGATCTCGAACCAGCACGACCGCGCCTGGCGCGGTTCGGGCATCGACGACAGGATCCATACCGATTGGAAGTTCGTGAAGGATTGGGGCGACGGCAATCGCATTGCCCTGGTCGGCGCCTACCAGGATTCGGTGCAGAACAGCTACACCAACCCAACCCTCTACCAGTGGGACTCGCTCAAGGAGTCTTTCAACTACACCGGCACCTACATCACGCCGCAGAACCCAGGCGGCGACACGCAGTATTGGAAGCTGAACCGCAACCCGTACCACAACCTCGAGCTGTCGGGACCGTCGACCTTCCACATCACGCGCGACCTCGAACTCGACGTCATCCCATACATGTGGCACGGCTACGGCAACGGCACGATCGGACTCACCAGCTACGACACCGGCAACTTCCTGGGCGCGATGCCGGTTACCGAGAACCTGAACCTGCCGAACTCCACCAACGGCTACTCCGCCACCACGTTGCTCGCGTTCCAGGACGACCAGTGGCGCGGCGGCGTCACCACCAAGGCATACTATCAGCTGGGCGCGCACGACCGGCTCTACGGCGGCTGGTGGTACGAATACTCGGACGACCACGATTACGAGCCGACCAGCGTCGTTGGCCTCAACGGCGAGCCGACCAGCGTCTGGGGCGACCAGGAGATCGTCAAGCTCTCCAATGGCGTCGCCTATCTCGGCCAGAACATTCGCACCATCACCCAGATCAACTCGCTGTTCATCGGCGACACCGTCAACCTTCTAAACAACCGCTTGGTGCTCGACGCCGGCTTCAAGGAGGCGATCGTCAACCGCGACGGCACCAACAGCCTGCCCGGCCCGCAGTACAAGGCGATCGAGAACACCAGCGAGCCGTTGCCGGCGCTGTCCGCGCACTTGCAGATCGACAGCCGCGACCAGGTGTTTGCGAGCGTGTCGACCAACTTCCGCTCGCCGGTCAACACCAGCCTCTACAACACCTACAGCTTCGTCGACGGCTCGGTGGCACAGGCCGGCAACACCCACCTGCCGAACGAGTTCTCGATCTCCGAAGAACTCGGCTACCGGTTTACCGGCAGCCTGATCGTCGCCTCGGCTTCCTATTTTCACTACAATTTCGTCAACCGCGAGATCGTCAGCGCCGTTCCCGGCACCAACAACTCGATCACCACCAACGTCGATGCCGGCGGCCAGACCTCGGACGGCATCGACGCCGAGTTCGGCACCCGTCCCTTCTTCCACATCCGGCCCTACGTCTCGGCGCAGTACCTGCATACCTCGATCGACAACGACATCACGCTGGGCAACGGCGAACTGGTGCCGACCGCCGGCAAGACCGCGGTGCAGAGCCCGCACTTCATCGGCGCGTTCGCGCTCGACTTCGACAACGGGCAGTTCTTTGCCAACTGGAACGTCCGTTATGTCGGTCAGCAATACTCGACCTTTACCAACGACGAGCACATCCCGGCCTTCTACGAGATGGGCGCCGACGTCGGCATTCGTCTCCCCGACATCGCCTACGCCAAGACGCCGACCCTGCAGCTCAACTTCGTCAACATCACCAACAACAAGTTCCTGAGCGGCATCAACTCGGTGACCACGAATGCGCAGGACACCATCGGCCGCTACGGCACCCTGATCAGCGGCAGCTCCCCCACCTACGACGTCGGCGAAGGCTTCGCCGCCATCGCCACCTTCAAGACCGCCTTCTGACGCCGAACGGCGAGGGATCCGTCCCAGGCGTGGGGGGATCATCCTCCGCATCCAGGGCCGAGCTCGCTCCAGCGCATGACCCGAGCCCGGTGCGGGGGGAAACGGGGACGATACGGTATCGTCTTGGTGCCGGCGAGCCGATCACCGGGTGGCAAGCGCCCCCTTCATACGACCTGCAAAATCCTTGAGTTGAAGCGTCTCAGCATCCAATCGGTGCGGCGAGCCATGAACGTCGTGAGGGACAGGGGCTCCACGTCGAGGCGCCAGAACGACAGGGGCGCCGCATCAAGCACGATGATCGTGGCGGCGCGGATGAACGCCGCATGGGTGATGGCCAAGACGCGCCCGTCGCGGCTGCTGATGCAATCGAGCCAGCCGGATGCCCTGTCCAGCAGCGCCGTCACCGACTCGCCCCCGTGCGGCGCTGCGGCGGGATCGGCCGTCCAGCGCGACAGGCCCGCCGGGTCCGACGCCCCGACATCGGCCAGCGACCGTCCCGCCCAGAGCGGCATGGCGACGTCCGCAAGCGCCGGATCGACCATGGCCTCCAGACCCAGGGCGGCGGCCGTCTGCACCGCCCGCAGCGCCGGGCTGGTCCAGGCCGCATCGACCCGGCCCAGCGTCCCGGCCAGCGCCGTCGCCTGGGCCAGACCCTGCGGCTCCAGCGGCTCGTCGGCCGGGAAGGCGGCCTGGCGGGTGGCGCGGGTGGCGGCATGCGCGACGAGCGTGAGGCGGAGGCTCATGTCGGGATCGTCCCCGTTTGACAGCCATGGGCGGCCGTTCTCTATCCGAGGATGGCCATGGATATGGAAGCCGGTGTGAGTCCGGCACGGTCGCGCCACTGTAAGCCGGCGACGCCTTCGGGCGCTCGTCGTCGAGTCAGACCTGACCATGGCCTTGTTCCAACCCGGCGGGACGCTCGATCCCCAGGAGTTCCAGATGTCCGACACGACCTTCCATCCCGATGGCGTCGTCACGCCGATCCCGGTGCGCGAGATCCTGCCCTGGCTGATCTTCGGCGCGCTCATGTTGCTGGCGATCTACTTCGTCGGCGCCGAGGAGGGCGCCACCGCCATCGTCCCGGGCATGTATGTGCATGAGTGGGTGCATGACAGCCGGCACCTGCTCGGCTTCCCCTGCCATTAGGGGGCCGGAACGATGGTCAGGACCCTGCTCATCCGGGGCATGCTGGTCGGCTTCCTCGCCGGCCTGCTCGTGTTCGGCTTCGCCCGGGTGTTCGGCGAGCCGCAGGTCGATCGCGCCATCGCCTTCGAGACCGCGATGGACGATGCCAGGATCAAGGCCGACGCCGCTCGCGGCATCCACGACGCGGCCGAGCCCGAACTGGTCAGCCGTCCGATGCAGGCCAGCTACGGGCTTCTCACCGGCGTCATGGTCTACGGCACGGCGTTCGGCGGTCTGTTCGCCCTGGTCTTCGCCTTCGCGAACGGCCGCCTCGTGGCGCTCGGGCCGCGCGCGGTGTCGGGCCTGCTCGGGCTGCTCGGCTTCGTCGCCTTCTACCTGGTGCCGAACCTTAAATACCCGGCCAACCCGCCCTCGGTCGGGCATCCGGACACCATCGGGCTGCGGACCGAGCTCTACGTCGTCATGATGGCGCTCTCGATCGCCGCCATGGTGGCCGCCGTCATGCTGTGCCGGCGCCTCGCGTTCCGTTATGGCGCCTGGTCGGCAGCGACGATCGCCGCCGCATCCTACATCGCGGCGGTGGCGGTTGCGGCTTGGGCGCTGCCGGCGATCGACGAGGTCCCGGGCGACTTTCCAGCCGTTGTGCTGTGGAACTTCAGGACCGACTCCTTCGGTATGCAGCTCCTTCTCTGGACGACGCTGGGCCTGGGCTTCGGCGTGCTCACCGGAAGGGCCGACGCCGATCGCGGCCGACGATCGATGCGGCAGATCAGTGCGGCCTGGCGCTGATCCCCGCTGGACGGGATGGCGAGGCTCCGGGAGCGCAGGAGCCCCGCCGTCACTACATCGTCGTCGGGACGGCCGTCAGAAGCCGGGGTTGTCCAGCACGTAAAACAGCACGCCGGACAGCACCATCGTCACCGGCAGCGTGAACAGCCAGGCGAGCCCGATCCGCACCAGCATGCCCCCCTGCACGCCCTGGCCGCCGGCGACCATGGTGCCGGCGATGCCCGACGTGATGATGTGCGTGGTGCTGACCGGCAGGCCGGTGAAGCCCGCAGTGCCGATCAGGATGCCGCCGACCAGCTCTGCGCTGGCTCCCTGGCCGGGCGTCATGTGCTGCTTTCCCAGCTTCTCGCCCAGCGTGCGCACCACGCGCTTGTAGCCGACCATGGTGCCGAGCCCGAGGCACAGCGCGCTCAGCACGCGGACCCAGACCGGCGCGTACTGCACCGGCGGGCCCATGACCTTCCGCAGGTGGCTGGCGGTCGCCTTGTCGGCCTTGGACAGGCCGGCCGCCTCGCCGACATGCTTCAGCTGGGTCAGGATCTCGTACACGTCGCCGCGCAGCTGCGCCCTGGTCTGCGCGGACGCACCCGGCTGCGCCGCACCACCGCCGCCCGTCGCGATCAGCGCCTGCGCCGCCTCCACGCCGCGGTCCCGGCGGTCGTCGCCATAATGCTGGATCAGCGGCAGCGCGATGGCGGCGTTGCGGCCGAGATCGGCCATCTGCGTGCCGGCGTTGGGGTTCAGGGCGTAGGTCGCGGGCATCAGCCCGATGATGGTCAGCATGATCAGCCCAATGCTCTTCTGGCCGTCGTTGGTGCCGTGCGAGAAGCTGACGCCGGTGCAGGTCAGCACCAGCAGGCCGCGCAGCCACCAGACCGGCGGCGCGTCGCCCTTGGGCGGCTCGAACAACGAGCCCCGGCGCACCACCAGCCGCAGCAGTCCGTACAGTCCGCCCGCCAGCACGAAGCCCAGGATCGGCGAGATCGCCAGCGCCTCCAGCACCTTGATGATCTGCCGCCAGTCGACGCCCTGGCCCAGCGCCCGCGACTGGATCAGGGCGTCCGACGCGGCGACGCCGATCAGCGCGCCGATGATGCAGTGCGAGCTGCTGTTCGGGATGCCGAAGAACCAGGTCAGGATGTTCCAGAACAGCGCCGCCGCGAACAAGGACACCAGCATCGGCACCGCCGGCGCCCCGTTCGGCGGTGTCAGCACGTCGGGCGGCAGGATCTCCACCAGCGCGTAGGCGACCGCGATGCCGCCCACCAGCACGCCGACGAAGTTCATGACGCCCGACAGGATCACCGCCGGTACCGGCCGCAGTGAGTTGGTGTAGATCACCGTTGCCACGGCGTTGGAGGTGTCGTGGAAGCCGTTGGTCGCCTCGAATGCCAGCACGAGGAAGAAGCAGACGACCAGCATTACGATGATGATGGACGATGACGGGTCGAAATGAACGAGCATGCGGTCCTCTCTGGGTCTGCCGCTCAGTGCATCACGATAAGGCCCCGTGGCGTGAAGATCCGATGAAGAAGACGGTGGCCGCGCCTAGCCCGCATCTGCCAGCCCGAATCCAGGCCCGATCTCGCCCTCCGGGGAACGCTGCGCCGCGTCCCGGCCCCCGACGTGCTGGCTGAACACCGGGATCGGGCCGCCCGGCGTCGCCGCCAGGGCAGCCGCCACGTCCCGGTAAACCTGGTGGCTCGGATACATCCGAGTCGGCAGCGTCCGGAACCAGCACAGGTCGCCGGCGTCCGGCGTCTCCCAGTCGCCCACCACCCGGCGCCCGGGCTCGCCCAGGAGCCGGGCGCGGAACACCAGCGACACCGAGTGCCCGCGGTCGTCGAAGATCTCGATCAGCGCCGCCGGGCCCGCTTCCGCCCGCAGCGTGCAGCCGAACTCGTCGGCGGCGCAGGCGGCGATGCGGTGCGCCACCGCCTCCCGATGCCGGACGATGCTGCCCGGCACGTGCCAGCCGATGCCGACCGCGTCGTCGCGCCAGGCCAGCAGCATGCCGCGCTCCGGATCCTCGACCAGCAGGTCGACGTTCGACGTCGCCATCACCTCGGTCATGAACCGGAACAGCGGCGGCGGCAGGGTCGCTCCCGGCCCGGCGAGCCGGTCCAGCAGCCCCTCGAGCGTCGCCAGCTCCGTGTCCGTCAAGGGTATCGTGCCGCTCATCCCGTACCTCCTCGTCTGGCGGGCCAACGCGCTTGACCGTGGATCGGGCGCCGCGCGATGACCGATCATGGACCCCGACGATGACGATGACGACGCCGAAGCGCCCGGTCTGCCGCCCGGCGTGTCCCGCTACATCACGCCCGCTGGCCTCGCCCGCATGGAGGCCGAGCTGCGCGCGCTGATGCGGGACGAGCGCCCGAAGATCGTCGAGATCGTCTCCTGGGCCGCCGGCAACGGTGACCGCTCCGAGAACGGCGACTACCTCTACGGCAAGAAGCGCCTGCGCGAGATCGACCGCCGCGCCCGGTTCCTGGGCAAGAGGATCGACAAGGCCCAGCCGGTCGATCCCGCCGCGCAGACCCGCCGCGACCGCGTCTTCTTCGGCGCCACCGTGAGCTATGTCGACGAGGCGGACGCGGTCCGCACGGTGACCATCGTCGGCGTCGACGAAGCCGAGATCGGGCAGGGCCAGGTCAGCCTGGCCTCGCCGATCGCGCGCGCCCTGATGGGCCGCCAGGTCGGCGACGAGGTGCGGCTGGCGACCCCGCGCGGCAGCACGCTGCTGGAGGTGACGGCCATCGCCTATCCGTGAGACACAGCACCGCATGATCGCGCGATACGCCCTCGGCCTCCTGTCCGTCGCCGCCCTCCTGGCCGCCTCGTCCGGGGCCGCGCGCGCGCGGCCGTTCACCGCGCGGGACCTGGTGACGCTGGACCGGCTGTCCGACCCCGTGGTCTCGCCCGATGGCGGCACCGTGGCGTTCGAGCTGCGCGCCACCGACCTTGGCCATAACAGGGGCGTGCACTCGGTTCGCCTCCTGTCGCTCGCCACCCCGGGTGCGGTACCCACCGTGCTGGCCGGCGCCGACGCGCAGGCCGAGCAGCCGCACTGGTCCGCCGACGGCCGCGCCGTCTACGTGCTCTCCGGCCGCGGCGGCTCCGATCAGGTCTGGCGGCTGCCGCTGGCCGGCGGCCCACCCGTGCAGGTGACGCACCTGCCGGTCGATGTTGGCGCCTTCCGCCCGTCGCCGGACGGCCACGGCATGGTGGTGTCGCTCGCGGTCTTCCCCGACACCGACTCCCCCGACGACACCAGGGCCCGCCTGGACGGCATCCACGTGGCCAAGTCCACCGGCATGGTGTTCGACCGGCTGTTCGTGCGCCACTGGGACACCTACGCCGACGGCACCCGCAACCACCTGTTCGCGCTGGCCCTCGACGGCAGCGGCGTCGCCACCGGCCGACCGGTGCCGCTGATGAGGGGGCTCGACGGCGACACGCCCGCCAAGCCGTTCGGCGACGAGGGCGACTTCACCATCTCGCCCGACGGCCGCATTGTGCTGTTCTCGGTGCGCGTCGCCGGCCGCGGCGAGCCGTGGAGCACCAACTACGACATCTACCGCTCGCCGATCGACGGCAGCGCCGCGCCGCGCGACCTTACCGCCTCCAACCCGGCCTGGGACGCCGAGCCGCTTGTCTCGCCGGACGGCACCCGTCTTGCCTACCGCGCGATGACGCGGCCCGGCTTCGAGGCCGACCGCTACGGGGTGATGGTGATGGACCTGGCGCGGGGCACCACCCGCGAGATCGACCCGCACTGGGACCGCTCCGCCGGCAGCCTGCTCTGGTCGAAAGACGGGCGTCACCTCTACGTCACCGCCGAGGAGCTGGGCCAGAACCGGCTGTTCGCGCTGGATGCCGGCTCCGGCGCCGCCAATCCGCATCCGGCGGCGCTCACCGACCAGGGCCACGTCTCCGCCGCGGTGCTGGCCGGCGCCGACATCGTGTACGCCCGCGATGCGCTGGACAGCCCCTCGCAGCTCTGGCGCGTCCCGCAGGCGGGCGGCACGCCGGTGCAGCTCACCCACGTCGACGCCGACCGCCTGGCCGGCGTCGAGCTGGCGGCCGCGCGGCAATTCGCGTTCAAGGGCTGGAACGGCGAGACGGTGCACGGCTACGTCGTGCGGCCCGACGGCTACCAGCAGGGCCACACATATCCCGTCGCCTTCCTGATCCATGGCGGCCCGCAGGGCTCGTTCGGCAATGACTGGTCGTATCGCTGGAACCCGCAATTCTATGCCGGGCTCGGCTACGCCGCGGTGATGATCGACTTCCACGGCTCCACCGGCTACGGCCAGGCCTTCACCGACAGCATCTCCGGCCACTGGGGCGACCGTCCGCTCGAGGACCTGCAGAAAGGCTGGGCGGCCGCGTTGGCGCAGTTCCCGTTCCTCGATGGCGGCCATGCCTGCGCGCTCGGCGCCAGCTATGGCGGCTACATGATCAACTGGATCGCCGGGGTCTGGAACGCGCCCTGGAAGTGTCTGGTGGTGCATGATGGCGTGTTCGACGATCGCATGATGGGGTTCTCCACCGACGAGCTGTGGTTCGCCGAGTGGGAGCACGGTGGTCCCGGCCACACCCCCTGGTCCGATCCCGTGGCCTACGAGCGGTACAACCCCGCCGACCACGTCGCCGCCTGGCGGGTGCCGCAGCTGGTCATCCACGGCGGCCACGACTATCGCATCCCGCTGGAGCAGGGGCTGGGCGCGTTCGACGCGCTGCAGCGCCGCGGCATCGACAGCCGGCTGCTGATCTTCCCCGACGAGAACCACTGGGTGCTGAAGCCTGCCAACTCGCTGCAGTGGCACGCCGTCGTCGCTGGCTGGCTGCAGTCCCACATCGACCGGTGAGTCTGGAGACAGCCATGGCCACTTTCCTCAAGGTCGCGGTCCAGATGGACCCGATCCACGCCATCGACATCAACGGCGATTCCACCTTCGCGCTGATGCTGGAGGCGCAGGCCCGCGGCCACGCGCTCTGGCTCTACGGCGTGCGCGACATGAGCCTGCGCGAGGGCAAGACCGCGGCCGAGCGCAGCCAGCGTGTCGAGCGCCTGACCGCCCGCGCCCGCCCGGTCACTGTGCAGCGCGTCGCGGGTGCCCATGCCACGCTGCGGGACGAGGCCATGCTCGACCTGGCCACCATGGACGTGGTGCTGATGCGCCAGGATCCGCCGTTCGACATGGCCTACATCACCGCCACCCACATGCTGGAACATGTGCATGCCCCGTCCGCGCCCCCGTCCGCCCTCGGGAGCGGGCGCCGCACGCTGGTGGTGAACGACCCGCGCTCGGTGCGCGACGCGCCGGAGAAGCTGCTGGTCACGCACTTCCCCGACCTGATGCCGCCTACGCTGATCAGCTGGGACCTGCAGGCGATCCGCGACTTCCGCCGCGAGCACCGCGACATCATCGTGAAGCCTCTGTTCGGCAACGGTGGCGCCGGGGTGTTCCGCATCCGCGAGGACGACGAGAACCTGGGCTCGCTGCTGGAGATGTTCTTCCAGGCATCACGCGAGCCGCTGATGATCCAGCGATACGAAGCGGCGGTGCGTCAGGGCGACAAGCGCATCATCCTGGCGGACGGTGACCCGATCGGCGCCATCAACCGCGTCCCGGCGCAAGGCGAGGCGCGCTCCAACATGCATGTAGGGGGCCGGGCCGCGAAATCCGTATTGACCCCGCGCGAGCAGGAGATCTGCCGACGCATCGGCCCGATGCTGCGCGAGCGCGGCCTCACCTTCGTCGGCATCGACGTGATCGGCGACTGGCTGACCGAGATCAACGTAACCTCGCCGACCGGCCTGCAGGAGATCGACCGCTTCGACGGCGGCAACACCGCCGGACTGATCTGGGACCGCATCGAGGCGCGTCTGGCAGGTTGAGACGTCACGCGGCAGCGCGCCGCGTGGGCCGCCGCGGGGATGCGGCGTCAGATCGCGCTGCTTCGGAGGCGCCATGAACGATTGTATCGCGTCCGCTCGCGGCATCAGTGAGGTGAGGTGGAAGAGGCCTGACAATCCGGCGTCTCGACTGCAGTCGCTCGATTCATATCGCAGCCGTCCGGCACCTGGACGACCAGGCCCCGTGGCGGCGGCAGAGGATGTCGACGATAACCGAGCCAGCCGGCTGATCAGAGCCTAGTCGTAGAGCCTACGCTTCATCTTCGTCTTCTTCGGAGGACGGCTGGGCGGGCCCCACCGGTTGTCGAACCAGCCGTAGATCTCGTTCCAGAAATAGACCACGAAGTAGCCGGTCCAGAACACCACCGCGAGGCCGATCAGGATCGGGACCAGCATCCGCTCACCTCTTGATGTTCAACCCGGTCCAGCATACGCGCTCCTCGATGCTTCTCCTACCCGGGCTCTCAAACCTGGACCCCCAACATAGGCGCCGCCTCCTGCATCGCCAAACTCGAAGCGGGGCCGGCTCGGGTCGACGGCGAGTTGATGGACGGCTCCCGGTCCCGCCCTTGCTGCCCGCCCCGCGGCAGGGCAGACAGGGGATCCCAGGAGCCAAGTCCCGACCAATCATGCCATCGATACATCCCAGGCCCGACCGTCGCTGCAGACGTGCCCCTGAATGCCGCGAGAACCGGCGATGAGCGGTCCCGGCAACCTCTACGATCCTCCGGGCGCGGTGCTGCCCTCGCCCGGCCTCGCCACCCCGGCGCCGCGCTCGGCGCTCGACGCGGACGCGGTCAAGGCCGCTTATGAGCGGTGGGCCGGCATCTATGACGGCGTGTTCGGCGGCATCTCCGGCCATGGCCGCCGCCGCGCGGTGGAGGCCGTCAACCGCCTGCCCGGCAGCCAGGTGCTGGAGGTCGGCGTCGGCACCGGCCTGGCGCTGCCGCACTATGCGACGACCAAGCGCATCACCGGCATCGACCTCTCCGGCGCGATGCTGGCCCGTGCCCGCCGCCGTGTCGCCGCCGCGTCGATGCCGCACGTCGAGTCGCTGCTGGAGATGGACGCCGAGGAGACCGGGTTTGAGGACGGCCGCTTCGACATCGCGGTCGCGATGTTCGTGGCCTCCGTGGTGCCGCATCCGCGCCGCCTGCTGGCCGAGCTGAAGCGCGTGGTTCGGCCCGGCGGCCACATTCTGTTCGTCAACCACTTCCTGGCCACCGGCGGCCTGCGCCTCCTGATCGAGCGCGGCATGGCACCGGCGTCGCGCTCGCTCGGCTGGCATCCGGACTTCGCCATCGAATCCCTGCTGCCCGATTCCGACCTGCGCGCTGCCACGCAGGAACCGGTACCGCCGCTCGGCCTGTTCACGCTGGTCACGCTGACGAACGAGCCGCGTTGAGGCCCGGGTCCCTGGAAGGGACGGGAAACTCCGGCGCGGTCTTCCTATATGCGTGACGAGACGCCGGAGAGACCGAGCCCCATGCCGCGACCGCGGAACCGCCCCGATCACCAGGACGTCGGCACCGGCTACGTCCTGCTCGCCGTCCTGGCCGGGCTGGTCGGCGGCGCGCTATCGCTGGCACTGCGTCTGCCGCCGGCGTTGCAGGCCGCGCTTGGGCTGGCCGGCCCGGCCGGGCACGCGATCGCGCTGCAGCACGGCACCATCCTGGTCTTCTTCTCGGCGATCCCGGCGCTGATCGGCGGTTATGGCAACTGGCTGGTACCCCCCGCGATTGGCGCCCGCGACACCGCCTTTCCCGGCCTGGCGGCCGCCTCGCTCGGCCTCGCCGCGGCCGGCTTCGTGCTTGCCTTGGGAAGCGTCCTGCTCGGCGCCCCGGAGCCTCTTCTGCTGCTCTCGATCGCCGCCGTTGCCATCGCCCTCGTGCTGTGTGCCGCCAACCTGGTCGCGACCATCCTCAACATGCGGGCTCCGGGCCGGCACCTCAGCGACCTCACGCCCTTCGTCTGGTCGCAGCTGATCGCGGGGGTCCTGGTTGTCATCGCGCTGCCGGTCCTGCTCGGCGTGCTGACTGCGCTGCCGCTGCATGGTGCCCCGACCGCACCGCCGCTCCTGCACCTGTTCCGCCTGCTCGGCTATCCGGGCTTCTGCATCATGATCCTGCCCGGCATCGGGCTGGTCGCCGAGATCGTGGCTCGCAGCGCCGGCCCAAGCGCCGCGGCGCGCCGCGCGGGTCCGGTCGTCGCGATGGCGGTGCTGGCCGGTGCCGGCTTCATGAGCTGGACACGGCCGCTGCTGGCCGCGGGGATCCCCGGCCTCGACGCGGCAGCACCACTGCCGACACTGGCGATCATCCTGCCGGTGCTCGCCGTTTGCCTCCCATGGCTGCTGGCGCTCCGGCAGCCGGCCGGGTTCCGCACGCTCGTCACGACCACGCCCGGCCTGCACGCCGCGGGCTTCATCGCCGTGCTGCTCGGCGGCGGCCTGGAGGGGCTGCTCACCGGCGCCGCGTTCTCGTCGGCGCAGCTGCACGACGTGCTGTCGGTCGGCACCCTGTTCGCGCTGTTCGCCGGCTTCTTCGACCGCGTCCGCCCGATGACGGGCCACGCCTATCCGGAGGCGCTGACCAGGGCGCAGTTCTGGCTGCTCGCGTCCGGCGTCGGCCTGGGTGCGCTGCCGTGGCCGACGGCCGCCGCCTCCGGGGCGGCGCTCACCAGCCTGGCGCTGCTGATGTTCGCGCTGATCGTGGTGCTGACCTTCGCCCGACGCGTGCCGGTCTCGCGCACTCGGGAGATCGACGCATGAGCGGTCGGCTGGTCCGTCCGGACGCCGTGCATCCGGGCATCGCCGAGCTCGGCACAGATCTGCGCGACTGGATCGCGCTGCTGAAGCCCCGCGTGATGACGCTGGTGGTGTTCACAGGCGCCATCGGCCTGTTCATCGCGCCGGTGCCAGTGCATCCGCTGGTCGCGGCCATCGCCATCCTCTGCATCGCCATCGCCACCGGCGGCGCCGGCGCCATCAACATGTGGTATGACCGTGACATCGACGCGCTGATGCGCCGCACCGCCGGCCGGCCGATCCCGTGCGGCCGCATTCCCGCCGGCGATGCGCTGGCCTACGGCATCGGGCTCAGCGTGTTCTCGGTGGCCCTGATGTGGCTGGCCACCAACGCGGTGGCGGCGGCGATGCTTGGCCTGTCGATCCTGTTCTACGTGCTGATCTACACGATGTGGCTGAAGCGCTCGACGCCGCAGAACATCGTCATCGGCGGCGCCGCCGGCGCCTTCCCGCCGATCATCGGCTGGGCCGCCGCCACCGGCCAGATCGGCCTGCTGCCGGTGCTGCTGTTCGCCACCGTGTTCTTCTGGACGCCGCCGCATTTCTGGGCGCTGTCCCTCTACGCCTGCAAGGATTACGGCGATGCCGGCGTGCCGATGCTGCCGGTGGTGCGAGGTGCGCGCCACACGCGCCGGCAGATCCTGCTCTACACCGTGCTGCTCACCCTGGTGTCGCTGGCGCCGGCGGCGCTGCACCTGACCGGCTGGATCTACCTCGTCTCGACCGCGCTGCTCGATGCCGGCTTCCTCGCCTGCGCCTGGCGGGTGCTGCGCGACCGGCAGCTGCCGGACGGCACCAGCCTCACCGACGACAGGCCGGCCCGCCAGGCGTTCCGGTTCTCGCTGCTCTACCTGGCGGTGCTGTTCGTTGCCGTCTGCGCTGACCGCCTGCTCGGTCCGATCTCGTTTGGCTGAGGCCCGGGCGCCGAAGCCCTCCAACCTGCCGCCGGCCGAGGAGCGTGCTCGCCGCCTCCGCGGCCGAAACCACGCCGTCCTGCTGCTGCTTCTGCTGCTGGCGCTGCTGCTCTACGGGCTGACCGTCGTCCGCCTCGGATGAGAGCCTGTCTCCGATCGACATCAGGATGGCCGCTTTCGCCCCCGCCCCCTAGCGGACATGCATTTCGGTCGCCAGCCGGTCGCTCTGGTCAACATCCAGGAATCCGCGGACGACGAGCGCCACCCGCTCGACGCGCGCGCCCTGCCTGATCCGGCCCGAGCGCTCGAGTTCAGCGAGTCGCCGGGTTCTTCGGCGCCGGCCTGTTCAACGCGATCGGCACGTCCAGGACGCAAAATAGCTTCGTCCGCTGGGGTTATCCCGCGTGGTGGTGCCGTCTGACCGGCGCGCTGGAGATGGCGATCGCCGGTCTCGTCGCCCTTCCGCCACCCGGGGGCTTGGTCTGGTCATGGGTGCCATGGTCATCGCTGCCGCGACCCTTACCATCCCGCATCGACGGGAACCTTCCCACCTCATGCCGCTCGGCCTCTTCGTCGCGCTGCTCGTGCTGGCGGAGGCTTGTCCCGACTGACCGAGACGTGTTGCGTCGCGACGGTCCCGTTCCTGCCAGCCCATGACATCCTGACATCGATTGCCGAGGAAACCTTTCGTTGCGGGAGCCTATGGATGTCGTTCGCTCCCGCCTCCGACCAGCCCGCGCAAGTTCATGGCCCGGCACGGCGGTCGAGTGCGTTCTCCTTCAACGTCCTTGCTGGATCGCCGACAGCAGCCAGCTGCCGCCGCGCGGACGCACGAAGGTCCACAGCTCGGTCACCATCTGCCGCTCGGTCGGGCTGCCGTCCACGACCCGGCCGGTGAGGTCGGTGGTGACGTCGACCATCGAGTAGCGCATCGCCACGGTGGCGAACTCGCGGTCGCCTTCGCGCCAGGCTTCCGACAGGTCGCCCTGCTCCATGCGCACCGCACTGACCACGTTGCGCAGGTTGCGGCCGGCGAGGTCGGTGAGCTGGTCCGAGAAGTAGCTGGTCATCTCGGGCGTCGCGAACCGTGACAGGCTGCGCATGTCCCGCATCGACCAGGCCTGTTGCACGTCGAGCAGGCCTTGCTCGAACTGTCCGTAGTCGGCGTTGCTGATCGCCAGAGGCGCGGTGCCGGGGCCGGCCACGCCACCTCGCATCGACGGCCGGCTGCGGCCGGCGAACCGCCGGAACAGCCAGCGCAGCAGGATCACCACGGCGGCGATCTCGACCAGCAGCCAGAGCAGGCCGCCGCCGCCCAGGCCGTTCCCGAACAGCCCGTGCCCGAGCAGCAGGCTGCCGAGGCCGACGCCAAGCAGCCCGCCGGCGAGCCCGGTCAGGAACGGGTGTGGGCGACCCAGCCTGTTGCCATACGGGGCACCGCCCTGGGACGTGTAGCCGCCGCGCGGCGTCAGGCTGCGGCTGAACGGCGAGGCACCATAGGGAGTCGTGGCGGTCGCCGGCGGGGCGGTATAGGTCCGGCTGCCCCGGCTGCCGATCGAGCCGCCGAGGCCGGGACGCGCATCGGCGCCCGGCGGGGCGAGCGCCAACAGCAGGACGAGGACCATCCGAAGCATCACGACATCCCTTGGAACGAGCCGGGCCGTGGCCTCAGGCCCCGGCGACGAGCAGCGTCTCCACCCGGATGGTGGGCGCGTCGGTGCCGCGCCGGAACTCGAGGTCATCGGCCGGCTGCAGCGACGCGAACATGTCGAGCAGGTTGCCGGCCACCGTGAACTCCGCGACCGGCTCGGCCAACGCCCCGTTCCGGATCATGTAGCCGGATGCCCCCCGGCTGTAGTCGCCGGTGAGCCCATTCACCGCCGAGCCCATCATCTCGGTGACGTAGACGCCCTCGCCGATGTCGGCCATCAGCGCCGCCGGCGTCACCGTGCCGCCGGCCAGATGCAGGTTGGTGGTCGACGGCGAGGGCGGCGAGGACGTGCCGCGGGACGCGTTGCCCGTGCTGGCCAGCCCAAGCTGGCGTGCGCTGCGCCCGTCCAGCACCCAGCTGCGGATCTCGCCGTCGCCGACCAGCACCAGCGGCGCCGTCGGCACGCCCTCGCCGTCGAACGGCTTGGAGCGCAGGCCGCGCCGGCGCGTGGCGTCGTCGATCACCGAGATGCCTGAGGGCAACACGCGCGTGCCCATCCGCTCCTTCAGGAACGAGGTGCCGCGCGCCACCGAGCCGCCATTCAGGGCGCCCGCCAGGTGGCCGAGCAATGAGCCGGACACGCGCGGGTCGTAGACGACCGGCATCCGTCCGGTGCGCGGCTTGGTCGGGTGCAGCCGCGCCACCGCCCGCTCGCCGGCGCTCCGGCCGATCGCCTCCGGGTCGTCCAGATCGCCCAGGTAGACCACCGAATGGTAGTCGTAATCGCGCTGCATGGACGTGCCGCTGCCCGCCAGCACGCTGGCCGAGACCGAGTGGCTGCTGCGCGCGTAACGGCCGGAGAACCCGCCCGACGTCACCAGCGCCACCTCGGTGCGACCGAACCCGGCCGAGCCGCCGAGCGAGTTCTGGATGCCGGATACGGCCAGAGCCGCCGCTTCCGCCCGCTGCGCGCGGTCCAGCAGCGCCGCCACGTCGGGTGCGGCCTCGTCGCTCAGCTCCAACGCGCCGCCGTCGTCGCCGACGCCCTGCAGCGCCCGCTCGCAGAGCCCGGCGAACCCATCCTCCGGCACCACCCGCGCCATCGCCATCGCCTGCGCCACCAGCCGCGCGAAGCCGGCCGGATCGGCGCTGGTCGCGGACACGATGGCGCTGCGCGTGCCGGCGAACACCCGCAGGCCGATATCGTTGTGCTCGGAGCGCTCCAGCTCCTCCTGCCGGCCCTGCCGCACCTGGATGCCGAGCGAGGTGCCGGACACCAGGATGGCGTCGGCCGCGTCCGCCCCGGCCCGCCTGGCCTGGCCCAGCAGCTCCTCCAGCAGCGCGACGCTCATGCCGCCAGCCTCTCGGCCACCTCGCCCAGCAATGGAATCCGGCTCACCGGCCCGAGCGCGGTCAACGTCGGGCTGCCGCGGAACAGCCGCGCCGCCGCCCGCCGCACGTCGTCCAGCGTCACCGCGTTGATCCGCGCCACCGTCTCCGCGGTCGGGATGATGCGGCCGAACACCTGCAGCTGTCGCGCCAGCTGCTCGCAGCGGCTGCCGGTGCTCTCCAGCGACATCAGCAGGCTGGACTTCAGCTGCGCCCGCGCCCGGTCCAGCTCGTCCTGGCGCACCACATCCGGGCCGCTGCCGCGCTGCACCTTGCGCAGCTCTTCCAGCGTCACCGGCACCAGCTCGCTGGCCTCGTCCTCGCCGGTGCCGGCATAGATGCCGAACAGCCCGCCATCCAGGAACGGAGCGTTGAACGAGTAGATGGAATAGACCAGCCCGCGCTTCTCACGGATCTCCTGGAACAACCGGGACGACATGCCGCCGCCCAGCAGCGTCGAGAGCAGCAGCACGGGATAATAGGCCGGGTCGCCATAGCCGACCGACGGGAAGCCCAGCACCACATGCACCTGGTCGAGCTCCTTCTGCCGGCGGAACTCGCCGCCGGCATAGAGCCCGGCCTGCGGCGTCTCCATCCGTGCGGTCGGCAGGTCGGCGAAGTGCTCGCGGGCCAGCGCCACGACCTGCTCGTGATGCAGGTTGCCGGCAGCCGCGATCACCACGTTGCCCGTGGTGTAGTGCGCCCGCATGTAGTCGGTGAGCGTCTCGCGCTTCATGCCGCGGATCAGCGGGTCGGTGCCCAGCGTGGGACGGCCCATCGGCTGGTCCGGGAACGCCGTCTCCTGGAAGTGGTCGAACACGATGTCGTCGGGGGTGTCGTTGGCCTGGCCGATCTCCTGGAGGATCACGCCGCGCTCGCGCTCCAGCTCGTCGGGCGCGAAGCTGCTGTGGGTCAGGATGTCGCCGATGATGTCGGCCCCCAGCGCCAAGTCCTCCTTCAGCAGCTTCACGTAGTAGGCGGTCTGCTCGCGCGCGGTGTAGGCGTTGATGTGCCCCCCGACGTTCTCGACCTCCTCGGCGATCTGCGCCGCCGTGCGCCGCTCGGTGCCCTTGAACGCCATATGCTCCAGGAAATGCGACACGCCGTTCTCGGCCGCGAGCTCGTTGCGGGTGCCGCTGGCGACGTAGGCGCCCAGCGAAACGGTCTCCACCCGGTCCATGCGCTCGGTCACGATGATGAGGCCGTTCTCGAGCCGGGTGGTGTTGATCGTGTCTGTCATGGGGTTCCTGAAGCCGGAGCGGGCATGGTCCAGATGGGGTGTCGGGGGCAGGATTGCCGTGGTTTCTTGAGGAAGGCCAGGGGCGCGGCCCCTGGACCCCGCGAGGGCCGGTGGCCCTAGGACCCATTTCTAAAAGATCGGTGTCCAGAGGCACCGCCTCTGGCGGGGTCCAGGGGCAGCGCCCTTGGCCTTCATCCCGTCATCGCCTCCTGCACCGCATCGAGCCTGTTCGGCACCACCCGGTAGCGCTCCGGCCGCTCGTAGAGGTCGGCGAGCCTAGGCGGCAGGGCAGGGGCTACGCCGAGAGCCGTCCGCATCGCGTCCGGGAACTTCGCCGGATGCGCGGTCGCCATCGCCACCGTCGGCGTGCCCGCGACCGGCCAGGCACGGCCGGCGGCGATGCCGATCGCCGTGTGCGGGTCGGCCACGTAGCCGGCCTCGTCGCGCAGCCGGCGGATCTCGGCCATCGTCTGCGCGTCGTCCAGCGCAAGGCCGCGGAACAGACAGGTCGCGGCACCCCACGCCGCGTCCGGCACCGCCATGCGGCCGTCCCGGCGGAACTCGGTCATGATCCGGGTGCAGGCGGCGGCGTCGCGGTCCAGCAGCTCGAACAGCAGCCGCTCGAAGTTCGAGCTGACCTGGATGTCCATGCTGGGCGACAGGCTCGGCACGACGCCCTGCACGCTCATGTCGTTGCCGGCGAGGAAGCGGGCCAGGATGTCGTTGCGGTTGGCGCCGATCACGAGCCGCGCCACCGGCAGCCCCATCCGGCGCGCCGCCCAAGCCGCCAGCACGTTGCCGAAGTTGCCGGTCGGCACCGCGAACGTCACCTCGCGATCGGGCGCACCCAGCGCCAGCGCCGCCGCGACGTAATAGGGGATCTGCGCCGCCACCCGCGCCCAGTTGATCGAGTTCACCGCGCTGAGCCGCATCCGCTGCCGGAACGGCGCGTCGGCGAACATCGCCTTCACCAGGTCCTGGCAGTCGTCGAAGGTCCCCTCGACGGCGAGGTTGGTGATGTTGGGCGACAGCACCGTGGTCATCTGCCGCCGCTGCACCTCGCTGGTGCGGCCGCGCGGATGCAGGATCACCACGTCGAGCCGGGGCTTGTCGCGGCAGGCCTCGATCGCCGCCGAGCCGGTGTCGCCGGAGGTGGCGCCGACGATGGTGACGCGGCGGTCCTGCTGCGTCAGCACGTGGTCGAACAGCCGCCCCAGCAGCTGCATCGCCATGTCCTTGAACGCCAGCGTCGGGCCATGGAACAGCTCCAGCGCGAACAGTTCGCGGTCGAGTTGCACCAGCGGCGCCGTCGCCGGATGGCCGAAGCCGGCATAGGCCTCGCGGGTCAGGCCCAGCAGCGTCTCGTGGTCGATGGCGCCGGCGGTGAACGGCGCCATCACCCGCGCCGCCAGCTCCGGATAGGGCAGCCCGCGCAGCGCGCGCCAGTCGGCGGCCGAGAACTCGGGCCAGCTCTCGGGCACGAACAGCCCGCCATCCTCGGCCAGCCCCGCCAGCAGGACACCGGCGAAATCGAGCGATTGGGCCTGGCCGCGGGTCGAGACGTAGCGCATGGGCATGATCATAGGCAGGGCGCGGCACGGCGCGAAGGGGCGGCCGGCGTCACGGCGGTGGGCTGCCGGCCGCCGGATGTTCCGACATCGCCGGCGGCGGCGGGCCGGCCCCCGGCGCTGCCAGCAGCGTCGCCGGCTGCAGCGCCAGCATGAGGATTGGGAACTGGAACTGGGCATGCCCATGCCGGAATGGCGCCGCCCGGTCGAGCTGCGGCACCGGCACCGTGAGCGTGCCGTCGGCGCCCAGGAACGGCGCATCGGCCCAGTGCAGCCGCGGGTCCCGCACCACCAGCCGCAGCTCCCGCGACGGCGGCAGGGCCAGGATGCTGTCGTCCTCCAGGTCGTCCAGGTAGAGCGTGCCATCTGGCGCGATCGCGGTGCCCCCGAGCGAGGGCGTGTCGTACCAGAACTGGATGCCTGCAGAGATCCGGTCGGCCGGCACCTGCGGATCGTCGAGCAGCGCGGTCTCGATCCGTGACATCGGTCCGCACAGCGGCTGCACGTAGAGGGCGTGACCGTCCGGCGAGACCTCGAGCTGGTCCGCGTCGATCTGTATCGGCCTGCCGTCCGGCCCGCGCAGCACCTCGCCGTCGACCAGGATCGGGCGCTGCGCGGTCAGCGCCGGGTCGCGGTCGAGCACACGCCGAAAGCCGCCGGTCGCGAGGTCGAGCACGATCAGCCCCGCCGCCCCGGCATCGGTGATGTAGGCATGGGTGCCGTTGAACCGGATGTCGTCGATCATGCTGTGCGGCCGCAGCACGTCGGCCGGCAGCGTCAGGATGCGCGTCACCTGGTTGCGGGCGAGGTCGATCCGCAGCAGCCGGGTGCCGCCGGCCGTGGCGGGCCGGCCGAACCCGGGCGATCCGGTATCCACCGCCCACATCGATCCGTCCGAGGCCAGGTGGATCGCGTTCAGCCCGATAAACGGCGCCACCGGCAACTCGCCGGATGCGGCAGCCGGTTCGCGGGCCCTACCGAGCTCCAGCCCGTTCCAGGCGGCCGACGGGTAGGGCAGCTGCGCGCCGGCGTCGGTCACCCGCACCAGCGACGGGCCGGAGGGGTTGGCCAGCCGCGGCAGCACCGCGAACAGCCGTCCGTCAGGCGCCACCACGACGCCGTTCCAGACCGCCTGCATCGAGCGCGCCCGTTCGGCGAGTCCGGCATCCGGCGCTGCGCGCACGGTGACGCCGCCGAACGCCAGCACCGCTAGCCAGACCAGCGACCGGGTGAAGTGCCGTATCATCGCGACGAGTCTAGCGGCCGGCCATGAACGGGCACTTTACGCCGCGAGACGATCGCCGAGATAGCGGCGGCGCAGGTAGGCCTGGTAGATCCCGGCGTCGAGCGGCCGGCCGGTGGCGTCCTCGATCACCGTCTGCGTCTCCGCCCGGCTGCCGCGGCCGTGCACGTTCCGGCGTAGCCAGCCGAGCAGCGGCGCGAAATCCCCCCGCGCCAGCGACGGCTCCAGCTCCGGCTCGGCCTCGTTCGCTGCCTGGAAGAACTGCGCGGCCGTCATCGCCCCCAGCGTGTAGGTCGGGAAGTAGCCCCATGCCCCGCCCGGCCAGTGGATGTCCTGCAGGCAGCCGCGGCGGTCGTCCGGCACGGCGACGCCGAGCAGCGTCCGCAGCCCGTCGTTGAAGGCCGCCGGCAGGTCGCGCAGCGCCAGGTCGCCATCGATCATCGCGGTCTCCAGCGCGTAGCGCAGCAGCACGTGCGCCGGGTAGGTGACCTCGTCGGCGTCGACCCGGATCAGCCCAGGCCGCACCCGGCGGTAGTGCCGGCGCAGGTTCTCCCCCGCCCAGGCCGGGTCGTCGCCGAACGCCTGGCGCAGCAGCGGCGCCAGATAGGCGAGGAAGGCGTCGCCGCGGCAGGCCTGCATCTCGATCAGCAGCGATTGGCTCTCGTGCAGCGTCATGCCGCGCGCCTGGCCCACCGGCTGCGCCAGCCAGGCCCGCGGCCGCCCCTGCTCGTAGAGCGCGTGCCCGGTCTCGTGCAGCACGCCCATCAGCGCGCTGGAGAAGTCGGCCTCGTCGTAGCGGGTGGTGATGCGCACGTCCTCCGTGGCGCCACCGCAGAACGGGTGCGTGCTGACGTCGAGCCGCCCACGGGTTTCGTCGAAGCCGGCCGCCTGCATAAGCCTGCGGCCCAGCGCCCGCTGCGCCTCGATCGGGAACGGGCCGGAGAGCGGCAGCGGCGCCGGCATCGCCGCCTGGTGCTCCAGCACCTCGCCGATCAGGGCCGGCAGCCCGTCCCGCAGCCGCGCGAACACCGGATCGATGAAGTCCTGCCGCATGCCCGGGTCGTACTGGTCGAGCAGCGCGTCGTAGGCGGACAGCCCGAGGGCCGTGCCCTTGGCCTCGCCGACCGCGCGCTGCGTCGTCAGCACCTCGGCCAGCAGCGGCAGCAGGCCGACGAAGTCGTTGTCGGCACGGGCCTGCCGCCAGGCCACCTCGCAGGCAGTGGCGGCGCGCGAGGCCGTCTCCACCAAATCCGCCGGCACCGCGGCACCGTGCGCGTGCTGCCGCCGCATCTCGCGCAGGTTGGCGGCCTGCCAACCATCGAGCCCGCCGGCATCCTGCTCCGCCCGCGCCAACAGCGCCTCGGTCTCGGGCTCGGTCAGCAGCTCGTGCCGGATCACCGCCAGGGTGGCGATCTGCTCGCCGCGCTCGGCCGCCGCCCCCAGCGGCATCACCGCCTCCTTGTCCCAGCCAAGGATGCCGAGCGCGCCGTCGAGGCGGCTGAGCCGCGCGAACCGGCGTTCGAGTGCGTGATAGGCCTGCATCCGGAGCTCCGATCTGACGCGTCCATTGCAGACCGCGCCGGAGCCAAGCGCAAGCCGAGCGCAAGCCGGCCCTGGCCATCGCCCCGACGGCCGGATAAGCCACGCCGACCCGGAGGCCAGCATGGCGCCACAGCATCGCGAGACCGCCCGGCGCGCCGCCGCCCTGGCCAGGGACGGGCTGGCACACCATCAGGCCGGCAGGACGGAGGAGGCCGAGCGGCTCTATCGCGAGGCGCTGGCGCTGCGTGCGGACGAGCCCGACGCGCTGCACGGCCTCGGCGTCCTGGCGCTGGCCGGCGGCCGCAGCGGGCTCGCGATCGCCCTCATCGGCCGCGCCATCCGCGCCCGCCCGGAGACGGCACTCTACTACGTCAACCTCGGCAGCGCGCTGCGCGACCAGGGTCATCTCGAGGAGGCGCGCGCGGCGCTGCAGGTGGCGGTGCTGCGCGATCCCGACGACCCCCGCGCCCATCTCGGGCTGGCGCTGGCGCTACAGCGGCTCGGCCGCGCCGCCAACGCCGTCGATGCCGCCGGGCAGGCGATCCTGCGCGATCCGGCGCACGGCACGCCCGCCACGCTCATCCCCGGCGCCAGCGCGCTGCAAGGGCGCCTTCGCCTCGAGGCCGGCGACGTCGAGCCGGCGCTCGGCCTGCTGCGCGCGGCCGCCGCCGAGGCGCCGGATGCGCCCGAGGCCTGGCACGCGCTGGCCGCCGCCCTGGGCGGAGCCGGCCGCCTGGCCGAAGCGGAGGCGGCCTTCCGGCGCACCGCGGCCCTGGTTCCGGACGATCCGGCGGCGCTGGCCAATCTTGGCGGCGTGCTGTTCGAGCTGAACCGGCTGGACGAGGCGCTGGCGGCGCTGCGCCAGGCGGCGGCTGCGGGTCCGGCCACCCCCGCCACGCGCAGCAACCTCGGGCTGGTGCTGATGGCGCTGGGGCATCTGCCCGAGGCCGAGCAGGAGCTGGCACGGGCGGCGACGCTGGCGCCGGAGGCGGACGGCGTGCGCATCAACCGCGGCAGCGTGCTGGCCGAGCTCGGCCGCCACGAGGAGGCGGAGGCCTGCCTGCTGGCCGTCGAGACCGATGTCACGGCAAGCCCGCTCGATCGCGCTCGCGCGCGCTTCAACCGCGCGACCGTCCTGCTTGCCACCGGCCGCCGCGCCGAGGGCTGGGCCGCCTTCGAGGCGCGCCGCATGCTGATCCCGCCGCCGCCGACGACGCTGCCGGACTGGGACGGCGGACCGTTGCCCGACGGCGCGCCGCTGCTGCTGCACGCCGAGCAGGGTCTCGGCGATGCGATCCAGTTCCTGCGTTATGTCGGGCCTGCCGCCTCGCGTGCGCCGGTGTGGCTGGTGCTGCCTGACGCGCTGCGGCGTCTGGCCGGCGGCCTGGCGTCGCCCCGCTGCACGATCGCCGGCCCGTCCGAGCCAACGCCGCCCGACTGCGTCGCTCAGGCCAGCCTGCTCAGCCTGCCGCACCTGTTGCGGTTCGATCACGCGCCGCCGCCGGCACCCCGTCTCGCGGCAGCCACGCCGCCGGCCGTCGCCGATGGGTCGCTGCGGGTCGGACTATGCTGGGCCGGCAATTCCGGATATCGCTTCGACCGGCGCCGCTCGCTGCGGCTGGAGGAGCTGGCGCCGCTCGCTGGGCTACCCGGCATCCGTTTCGTCTCGCTGCAGCAGGGGCAGGCCGCGAGCCAACCGGCTCCGCCTGGTCTCGACATGATCCCGCCGTCGACGCCGCTAGACAACCTCGCCGATACCGCCGCCCTGATCGCCGGCCTCGACCTCGTGGTCAGCGTCGACACCGCGATCGCGCATCTCGCCGGCACGCTGGACCGGCCGGTCTGGCTGCTGAACCGCTTCGGCGGCGACTGGCGCTGGCAGTCCGGCTGGCAGGACAAGGCGGGATGCAGCCTCTGGTATCCCCGGCTGCGGCAGTTCCGGCAGCCGGCGCCACTGCCGCCGGACCAGGCCTGGTCCCCGGTGATCACCGAGATGGCGGTAGCACTCTCCAGTTTCGCCTGCGGCATGTCGGGCGGGTAAAGGTGCTCATCATACAAACCGGGTCCGTGCGGAGGGAGAAGGACGAGGTCAGCGTCTGCGCAAGGCGCTCCAGGCCCGCCGTTCGCCTTCGAACCGGCCTGAAGCCCGCAGCGACGCGCGTGCGGCTCACGCTTCGCCTACGGCCAGAGCGAGAACTCGTACAACGTGTTGCTGGTCGCTCCCGTCAGGTCGTAGCCGGACGGCCGGTAGAGCGTGCCGTTCGAGATCGCCGGGCCGACGATGCCGGAGCCGCCGCTCGGATAGTCGAACAGGATCGCCCCCGTTGCCGCGTCGAGCGCGACCAAATTTCCGGCGGCGTCCTCGCCGTACATCACACCGCCGGCAACCGCCACCGAGCCGTCCGTGGAGGCGAGGGCGCCCGCCGGCGGCTGCGGCGCGACGGCCAGGGCAGGCGGCGGTGCCAGCGCGGCCGTCGGCGTCTGCCACAGGATCCGCCCGGTGTCGGCGTCGCGGGCGGACCAATAGCCGCCATCGGTCGTCACCCCCGACGTGACCAATGTGGTCTGGACATGGCTACCGTCGCCTTCGGACATGTAGACGCGCTGACCGTCAGTCGCCGTGCCCCGATGATCCCGCCGAACTGGCCGCCCGGACCGCCCTGGACTCCCCGGACGGTTTCGCCGGTGTCACGGTCGAGGGTGTAGTAGGCCCCGCTTTTCTGTCCCCCGCCGACCACGTCCGTCCGCCGGCCGTACGCGGTGATGGTGAACAAGTTGATCCGGAGCAATCCCGACACGGCGCGCGTGTTCCTGATCGAGATGGCCAGCGTCAGCCTAGCGGCGGAAGCGCTCATTTCGGAAAGCCTCGACCGGTTCGGCTCGCTGCTGATCGAGGTTCTCGGCGCCGACCCGAGATTCGCGATCCGCCCGCCACCGCTCCTGCTGCGAGGCGTCGTCGGCGGCGGCCGGTATATCGTGTGCGCCTGGGCCATGTCGGACTACGCCGAGGATCGAAACGATCGTCGCGCTCAACCTGCAGCTCTACACCGCTCTGATCACGTCGGCGCCGTTGTAGCGGTCTTGAAGACGATTGCCGCCGCCGGCTGGTAGGGGCCGACGTCGGTCTCGCCGAAATCTCGGCTAGATGGTGCGCTAGAGGATGATCCGATCGCTTAGGCTCACGGATCATCCTCTAGCTTGTTGTT
>CALMVO010000011.1 GCA_937873205.1 uncultured Acetobacteraceae bacterium | reverse complement strand
ACAAGGGCATCAGCTCGTCCGACATAGAGGTTTGGTTTGGCGACGAAGCCAGAGTCGGCCAGAAGAATAAGATCACTAGGCGCTGGGCCAGACGCGGCACCCGCCCATCTGCGCCACAGGATCAGCGCACAGCCTCGACCTGCATTTTCGGCGCCATCTGCCCAAAGCAGGGAACGGCGGCAGCACTCATCTTGCCCTGGTGCAACACCAAAGCCATGGCGCTGCATCTAAATGTCATCTCGGAGAAAATCGCCCCGGGCCGTCATGCGGCCCTGCTGCTCGATCAGGCCGGTTGGCATCTCATGCCCAAGCTGGTCGTCCCGGACAACATCACGATCGTCCCATTGCCAGCCAGATGCCCTGAGCTTAACCCACAGGAGAACGTCTGGCAGTTCATGCGCGACAACTGGCTGTCAAACCGGGTGTTCACCTCCTACGACAACATCGTCGACCACTGCTGCTACGCCTGGAACAAGCTCGTCGAACAGCCATGGACCATCATGTCCATCGGCACCCGGGAATGGGCATAGCGGTCATGGTCAGAGAGCCTCGGTATAATCCCTTATAGTTTCGTGGACGATCTCCATTGTTCGGCCGCCGAGTTCGGTGGTGAAATCCTGCACGAGTTCGGCCGCGAACGTCGTCACCGACGTTAGGGCGCCACCCATGCCGGAGATCCGTCGCCAGGCTGCATCTTCCGTTCGTGCATCCCCGCCGCCCGACGCATCAACGGCGACCAGTACGGTGTAGCAGGCCACCAGGGCATCGAGCGCGGTCCGCTGTACCACGATCTCATTCGCGACACCTGAGAGGATCAGCACGCGCCAGTTCGTTGCCCTGAGTTCGGCCACGAGTCCGGCATCGGCGAATGCCGAGGTGTCGCTGCGCGGACGAGGCTGCGGGTTGCCGAGCGGGATCAACACGTCATCAAGGAATGCACCGCCCGGCGGTACAGAGGACAGGATTGCAGGCAGCTTGTGCAGGGCAGCGAGTTTGGCGAGGGCGCCACAGTTCCGGCGCAGGCTCGCCTGGCAAGGTCTTGCAGCTTTTGACAATAATCTCTTGAAGATCGAGGAACAGGACGGCAGCATTGCTGCGGGTAGGAATGATCATGACGATCTCCTCGTCGCTACTGGATGCCATCTTTCATTCCGTTCCCGACTTATTGCTGCGGCGGCTGCAGACCCATCTTCTCGAGCATAGGCTGGATGTCGGGTGACGAGATGTACTCAACGAGTTGCTTCGCCAGTTCCGGTTGCTTGGACCGCTTGGCCACCGCCGCGGAGTAGCGGGTGAACAGTTCCACCTCCTGCGGCAGGCGACCGGCAAAGGTGATCCCGTGGACCGGCAGCAACTCGGCCACCTCCTGGAACCCGATCTCGGCCTTTCCCTGGGCCACGATCTCGCCCACCGGCGTGGCTTGGATTTTGTGCGCCTTGCCGTGCATCTGCTGCTCGATGCCGAGCTTCTTAAACAGGGTGCCCTGGATGTAGACGCCGCTCGCGCTGTCAGAATAGGCGACGGACTTTGCATCCAGCAGCACTTGACGAAGCTTTGCGGTCGTCGAGATGTCCGGCACCGGCGAGCCGGCGCGCACGGCCATGCCGATCGGCGACAAGGCGATGTTGACTTCGCTGCCAGGGATGGTCTCGCCCTGGCGGACCAGCTTGTCCAGCGCGGTGCCGACCATGACCAGCACGTCGTCCGGCTCACCGCGGGCAAGGCGCTTCGGGATCGCGTCGTAGGTCATCCCTTCGGACGGGCCGGGCACCATGACGAGCTTGCTGCCCGTCTTCTGCTCGAAGGCCGGCGACACCGCCTCGTAGGTGGACTTGAAGCCGCCAGAGATCATGACGATGACGTCCGCCGCCTGAGCTTGGACAGGTGCCGCCGCGAGCGCCGCCAGGATGGGCGCGCTATATTTCAGATTCACTAGCATGTCTCCTTCTTCAGAATTTGAGGTTTCTGGCGGTGTGCAGGTCATTGCGTCAGCCAGATCAGGAACGCGAGCGACGGGATGCTGAGCACGTTGCTGTAGAGCAGCACCGATGCGTTCTCCTCCCTGTCGCACTCGTATCGGGTGGACAGAATGACCTGCATCGGCGCTGCCGCGAGGCCGAGCGCCAACACCGTCATCTTGCGCAGGTCACCCATCTGCCCGAGGGCGGTCAGCGCCAAGTAGGCAAGGCCCGGGATGACCAGTAGCCGCGCCAGCGTGGACACCGCCGCCGGTGGCGAGAAACGGATGGTCTGGGATTGCAGAATGATGCCGCTCGCAAACAGCGAGATACCGCCAACCGTGCTGCCGAGCAGCTTGAGGCTCTTGATCAAGGCGCTGGGCAGATGGATATCGGTGAACACGAAGGCGATCGCGAACAGCGGCGCCAGCACTATGGGCTGGGAGAAGGCATGGCGGAGCGACGTCGAGGCAAGTGCCAGCACCGAGGCCTCCTTCTGCCCGCCCTGGCATGATTTCTCCGAGCCAGATCGTTCCTTCTCCTTCGCGTAGGAGAGCAGCACGAGGGTGACGGGCAGGATGACGATGTTACCGGTCAAACCGGCGACGTCGACCACCAGGGTCGCCTTATTGCCGATTAGCGGTGTCAGGATCGGGATGCCGGTGAAGGCGATGGCCGGGAACCCGAAGGCCATGGCTTGAAGCGCGGCCGCCTGCATCGTCCGCCTGATCAGGTAGCGGTTGGCCAGGAAGGCAAGCAGAAACGGTAGTACGGTGCCCGCCAGCAGGGCGAGCAGGAGCGGCCATTGGCTGACCAGCTCCTGCCGGGAGACTGTGATCGTGCCGACGAACAAGGCGAGCGGCAGGGCATAGACCAGAACCATCCGGTTCAGCGCTTCCGCCGCTTCCGTGTCCTGGTCCCGTCGCCATCCCGCAAGCATGCCCAGCGCCAGGGTGACGATGACCGGCAGCAGCGCGCTCAGGATCACGTCCATCATGGCTGGCCACCGATCCGCGCGTTCCGGTCACCGGTCGTCACGTCAGCCAACGGACTGGATTACGCGATCGACCATCACAGCAGACAAGCCAAGGTAGCTTTCCGGGTTGGTCAGGGAGCGGATCTCGTCCTCCGACAGCTCCGCCGTCACGTCCTTGCGGGCCAGCAGCAGGTCCGTCAGGCTCTTCTCGCCCATCGCAGGGTCGTGGCAGATCTCGTAGAGCACGTCATGCGCCTTGTCGCGGCCGAGCTTCGGGGCCAGGCCCATCATCACCGCTTCCGACACGACCAGCCCGCGCGTCATGTCGAGGTTGGCGCGCATCCGGTCGGCATGGACTTCCAGGCCTTCCAGCACGAAGCACGCCTGCGACAACGCACCACCCGCCAACGTGAACACATCCGGCAAGGTGACCCACTCGATCTCCCATGGCCCTGTGGCGCGCTCGTGGTCCTCCACCATGGCGTCGAGCAGCGCCGCCACGCCCTGCCGCACGGACGCCGCGCAGGCGTGGATGTAGCAGCAGGAGATTGGGTTGCGCTTCTGCGGCATAGTGGAGGAGGAGCCGCGATTGGCGACGTACGGCTCGCTTGCCTCGCCGACCTCGGTCTGCATCATCAGCTTAAGGTCGGTGGCGAACTTGGCCAGCGTGCCCGTTAGCAGGCCGAGGAAGCACCCAGCCTCGGCGATGCGATCGCGCTCGGTGTGCCAGGCGATCTCGGGCTGGGCCAGCCCGAGTTCCCGCGCCAGCGCCACCTGCACGTCGAGCCCCTTGTCGCCGAGCGAGGCCAGCGTGCCGACGGCGGCGCCGAACTCGAACACCTCAATGCGGGGACGGATCTCGGCAAGGCGCTGGCGGTGCCGCAGCAGAGTGGCCAGCAGCCGGGCCATCTTGAAGCCGAACGTCATCGGCACGGCCTGCTGCAGGTTGGACCGCCCGGCCATCGGCGTCTCGCGGTGCTCCCGCGCCAGCTTCGCCGTGGCGGCGATGGCACGGTCGAGCTCGCGGCCGATGATGTCGAACGACGCCTTGATCTGCAGGATGGTGGCGGTGTCGGTGATGTCCTGGGTGGTGGCGCCCCAGTGGCAGTACTTGCCGGCATCACCCTGACACAGATGAGCGATCTGGTGGACGATCCCGAGCACCGGGTAGCCGATGTTCAGCGTCTCTTCCGCGTAGCGCTCGAAGTCGATGTTCTCGACCTTGCAGACGCGGGTGATCTCGGCCGCGGCCTCCTCAGGGATAATGCCGAGCGATGCCTCGGCACGGGCCAGCGCGGCTTCCCAGTCGAGGTATTTCTGGGTGCGGAACTCGTCCGACCAGACTTCGCGCATCTCGGCACTGCCGAAGATGTTGCGGAAGATGAGGCTATCGATGGCGCTTGTCGGCATTGTTATTGTCCTCCAATGATGTGGTCGGGACGGCGTGACTATTCGGCGATGCCGGGCCAAGTGTCGCTGACCGTGCGGTGAGACATGAGCAGGCATTGCGATCGGGTGCAGTCCGGAGCCGGAAGGCTTCGGCCGGGTGTTATCGCAGGAGGTTGGAGCGGGCGAGTTCGACAACCTCGTCGCCGCGTCCGCTCATCACCGCCTTGAGCATGTAGAGAGTGAACCCCTTGGCCATCTCGGCGGTGATTTTGGGCGGCATCGCCAGCTCCATCCGGTTGACCACCGCGTCGATCAGCACCGGACCCGGATGAGCCAGGGCCTCCGCAATCTTCGTCTCCACGTCTGCCGGATCGTCAATGCGCACGCCGTGGATGCCGGCCGCGTCCGCCATCGCCGCGAAATCGGGGTTGTCGAGCGTGGTTCCGGTGTCGACGAAGCCCGAGGATTTCTGCTCCAGCTCGATGAAGCCGAGCGAGCCGTTGTTGAACACCACGACCTTGATCGGCAGGCCGAGCTGCTTGGCCGATAGCAGGTCTCCCATCAGCATTGTGAAGCCGCCATCGCCCGACAGTGACACCACCTGGCGCCCTGGAAAGGCGGCCTGCGCGCCGAGCGCCTGCGGCATCGCATTGGCCATCGAGCCGTGCCAGAACGAACCTACCAGCCTGCGCTTGCCGTTCATACGCAGGTAGCGCGCCGCCCATACGGTCGGCAGCCCGACGTCGCAGGTGAAGATCGCGTCTTCGGAGGCAAGCTTGCTGATGGCACGCGTGATATGCTGCGGGTGCAGCCGGCCGCCGGGCTTGCCGCTCGCCAGCTCGTCGAGGCCTTTGCGTGCGTCATGATAGTGGGCGACGCATGTCTTGAGGTGATTGTCGCCTCGCACCGTGTTCAGGTACGGCAGCAACGCCTGCAGCGTCGAGCGCACGTCGCCAACCAGGCCGCGCTCGATGGGCGTGCGCCGCCCGATCGCCTCGGGGCGGATGTCCACCTGCGCGATCCGCGTGCCCTTGGGGTAGAACTGTGTGTATGGGAAGTCGGTGCCTAGCATCAGCAGTCCATCACAGCTTCCCATGGCGTAGTAGCCCGACGAAAAGCCGATCAGCCCGGTCATGCCGACGTCGTAGGGGTTGTCCCATTCGACATGCTCCTTGCCGCGGATGGCATGCACGATCGGTGCCTTGAGCGCCTCGGCCAACTGGATCAGCTCGTCATGCGCACCCTCGCAGCCCCGGCCGCAGAGCAGAGTCACGCGCTCGCAACCGTTCAGCATGTCCGCCAGCCTGCCGATTGCCTCCGAAGGCGGAGTGGTTACCGGCGCCGGCACGAGCAGTGCCGCTGTGGACGGGCGCGGCGCATCGGCGGCCGGCCGGAGCGCGATGTCGCCGGGGATGACCACGACGCAGACGCAGCTTTCGGCCACAGCGCGGCGGATCGCGATCTCCAGCACGCGCGGCATCTGGGCGGGATTCGACACCAGCTCGCAATAGCTGCTGCACTCCAGGAAAAGCTGCTCCGGATGGGTCTCCTGGAAGTAGCTCGAGCCGATCTCGGACGACGGGATGTGGGCAGCGATGGCCACGACCGGCACACGCGAGCGGTGGCAGTCGAACAGCCCGTTGATGAGGTGCAGGTTGCCGGGGCCGCAACTCCCCGCACAGACGGCGAGCTTGCCGGTGACGTGCGCATCGGCGCCCGCGGCAAAGGCTGCCACCTCCTCGTGCCGTGTATGCATCCACTGGATGCCGCCGTGGCGGCGCAGCGAGTCGGTGAAGCCGTTGAGGCTGTCGCCGACGATGCCATAGATCCGCTCGACCTGGGCGGCTGCCAGCACCTCGACCATTTGGTCCGCTACAGTTCTCGCCATGTCAGTTCACCATATCAGTTATGAGGTGAGGGTCAGGATAGAACCTGGCGACGTCGCGAGCCAATGGGTCGAGGACGCTGCCACCGACGGTCGCTACCTCCGCCTTGGAGATGATATCAGACAAGATGCATCTCGCGCGCCGAGGCCATGAGGCCGTCCCGGAAGTCCGGGTGCGCGAGCCCGACCAGGGCCGTCACGCGTTCCGTCGAGGACAGGCCCTTCAGGTTGGCGCGGCCGTATTCCGTGACCACCCAGTGCGTGTCGATGCGGGGCGTCGTCACCGGCCCGGTCAATCTGGCGACGATCCGGGACACCTTGCCATGCGCGGCGGTGGAGCTGGCGGCGATGATCGACTTGCCCCGCCTGGAGGCGTAGGCGCCGCGCACGAAGTCGAGCTGGCCGCCGGAGGCGCTATACTGGTGGCCCAGCATGTGCTCGGAGTTGCAGGCGCCAGTGAGATCAATCTCGATCGTGCCGTTGATCGAGATCACGTCGTCGTTGCGGGCGATCACGGTCGGATCGTTGACGTAGTCGACCGGCCAGCTCTCGACCGACGGGTTGTTGTCGAGGAAGTCGTACATCGACTTCTGGCCCATGGCGAAGGTGTAGACCGTCTTGCCGACGTTCTGCGACTTGGCCCGGTTGGTGACGTTGCCGGCCAGCGTCAGGTCGACAAGGCCGGGGCAGAGCGCCTCGGTGTGTACGCCGAGGTCGTTGCGGTCCGCCAACGCGGCGCAGACCAGGTTGGGCAGCGCCCCCACGCCCATCTGCAGGCAGGCGCCGTCCGGCACCATCTCGGCGATCAGCTTGCTGATGGTCCCGTCCTCCGGGCTGCCGCTGCGCATCGGGAGCTCGAGCAGGGGCACGTCGTTCTCGACGATCGCCGACAGCTCGGACACGTGGATCTGCGCGCCGGACCCGACCACGCGGGGCATGTGGCGGTTGACCTCGACGATCAGCCTCTTGGCCGACCGGGCGACCTTCGACGAGTAGTCGTTGCCGACGCCGAAGGACAGGTAGCCGTGCTGATCCATCGGCGACACGGTGCAGACGAAGCTGTCGATGCCGATGTCGTCGATCAGGAGCCGGGGCGCCTGGTGGAAGTTGTTGGGAACATACCGCAGAACCTTTTGCTCGCTCTCGACGCTCCTCTTGATCAGGGCCCGGTCGTGTGAGGTGACGAACATGCAGTAGGGTTCGATGCGGTCCGCGAGGTCGAAGTCGAGCACGGTCTTGCCGGCCGCCGCGGTCGCCTCGAAGTAGTACAGCCTCAAGGCCTGAACGTGGCCGGCTCGTGCCCGATCGGCCAGAGCCTGGAGGAGCGCCGGCGGCTGCGCCATGGCCATGCCCATCGCCATCCGGCTGTTGGATGGAATGGTCGCCACCGCCTCGCTCGCCGTGGTGAGCTTGCCCCTGTAGATGTCCGAGAAGTCCATGTCGCGATGCTCCGCTTCGTCCCGATCAGTATCCGGCGGTCTCTTCGGGCGAATGCCCGCGGCGGTGGACGAGCATGGTGCGCTCGAAGGTCATCACCTCCTTGCCGTCCTGGTTGATGCCGCGCGTCGACACCGTGACGATGCCCTGGGTCGGCCGGCTCTTCGACTCCCGCTTGTTGAGCACGGTGCTCTCGGCATAGAGCGTGTCGCCGGCGAACACCGGGTGCGTCGCCCTCACCTTGTCCCAGCCCAGGTTGGCCACGACCTTGGCGCTCACGGTCCGGACGCTCATTCCCGTGAGGAGAGCAAGGGTGAAGGTGCTGTCCACCAGCATCTTCTTCCACTCGGTTTTGGCGGCATAGGCGGCGTCGAAATGCACCTGCTGCACGTTCAGCGTCAGCAAGGTGAAGTAGGTGTTGTCGACATCCAGCACCGTGCGGCCGGGACGATGCTCGAACACGTCGCCCTCGACGAAGTCTTCCCAGTAAAGGCCGGACGTCTCGCGGTAGCGGCGCTCACCTACAGATTTATAGGCAGGTAGAAGACCATCCATTTTCATATCCTTCATTGCCGTGTTCGAGAAAGTCGGAATGTTAATACTTGATCACTGCCTGGCGGCGGCCAGTATCCGGCGTGCCTTGCGCGCGACGGCCTCGTCGATCATCTGGCCGTCCACCATACCGACGCCCTTCGTGTTCGCGGCGAGCACGGCCTTGGCGTGCTCGACCGCCTTGTCGGTTGGCGTCAACGACTGGTTGATGGATGCGACTTGGCCGGGGTGGATCGCCGCCTTGGCCGGGAAGCCGAACGCCACGGCATCTGCCGTCTCCCGGGTCAGGCCGTCCATGTCGTGGACGTCGAAGAACGGCGTATCGATCGGCGTCACGTTGGCTAGGACGCAAGCGAGCACCAGCCGGCTGCGCACGGCCACGAGCGGCGGCCAGGCTGTCGCGATCCCGAGGTCGGCTGCCATATCGGCGGCCCCCAGCATCAGCCCGAACAGCCGAGGCGTTGCCACTGCCGTCTCTTCAACGGCAGCCAAGCCGCGGGCGCTTTCGATCAGGCCGACCAACCGGGTTTCTAGTTTCCGCTCCGTCAACAGGCGATCGAGGATATGAAGATGGCCTGGACTGTCCGCCTTGGGCAGCACCAGGAAGTCGGGCGCAGCATTGGACTCCAACAACGTATCAAGGTCGGCAACACCGGCTTGGGTATCAAGACCATTGATGCGAAGGGCTCGCTGGATCGCCGTTTCAGGCTGGGACAAGTAGTTGAGGGCAGTAGTCCGGGCGAAGGCTTTGTCGTCTGGCGCAACGGCATCTTCGAGATCGATGATCAACACGTCGGCACCGATCTCCGCAGCCTTGGCAAAGCGATCGGGTCGGCTTCCCGGCGTGAATAACCAACTCCGGGTTGGCTTCATGGTGTCCGCCATGGTCAGTCTCTAATTCCTGTCTCTGACGCCCTCTAGACGTATTGGCGACCGCCGGATTTACCAATTTATGGTAAAGGCGCGTCTGATATGTTTTATAAATGGCCCATGGAGCTGCGCCACATCCGCTACTTCCGGGCAATCGCCAGGGAGGGCAACTTCACCAGGGCTGCCGCCGGTCTCGGGATCGGCCAGCCTCCCCTCAGCTTGCAGATCAAGGACCTCGAGCGGGAGGTCGGTGCGTCGCTGTTCCGGCGCCTGGCGCACGGTGCCGAGCTGACTCCGGCGGGAGAGGCATTCCTGGCCGTCGTCAGTGGCATGCCGGAGTTAGCCGAGCGCGGCGCCAGACACGCCCAGCGAGCGGCCCGAGGCGAGATCGGCGTCCTGCGCGTCGGCTTCACGGCCTCCTCGACTTTCAACGCGGTGGTGCCTGGCACCCTGCGGGTGTTCCGCCGCGCCTACCCCGGCGTCGAGTTGATGCTGGAGGAGGCGAACACTACGCGGCTTGCCGCAGGCCTGGACGATGGAACGCTCGACATCGCCTTCCTACGGCCGGAAGGCGCCGACGGCAGGGATCTTCAGCTACGGCTCCTTTCCGAGGAGACCATGATGCTCGCAATGCCGATCGGCCATGCCCTGGTTGGTGAGGACGAGATCGATCTTGCCCAGCTGGCAAAGGACCCGTTCATCCTGTTTCCAAGGTCTGTCGGGCCAACCCTCTACGACACGATCATCGACGCATGCCGCAGGTCTGGATTCGAGCCGCACGTCGACCAGTTCGCGCCGCAGATTTCCTCGATCGTCAACCTCGTGGCAGCGGCATTGGGTGTATCGATAGTGCCAGCTTCGATGAGCCAGCTTCATGTTGCCGGCGTAGCCTTCCGTGAGATCAAGGGCCAGACGCCGACAGCCCGAATCGCCCTCGCCTATCGAAAAGGCAATACATCAAACATTGTCAGAAACTTCATGGCGGTAGCCCTCAGCAACTAAGGAATGTCACTAGAACCATGATACTCAGTCCAGGAGTTCCCTGAACCAGACCTGACCGAACGAACGAACGAACGATAGGACGTCTGAGCAGGGTTTGATGTTCGTCGCGGGACAACCTACGTGGGGCCAACGCCCGGAACCTCCGCTACTCACAAAGCCTGTTCCGCTCGGTCGTCAGGGCAGGACGCACGCCAGCCTCGCCGCAGGGCGTTGGTGCACGGACCGGTCGGGTGGCTGGCTAGCGTCTCCTGGTCGGGCTAGAGGATGATCCGATCGCTTAGGCTCACGGATCATCCTCTAGCTTGTTGTTTTGACGAGCATCTTTATCCGATCGAACGAGTCCGTTCGATCGGATGATGCTCTAGCCCACCAGAATCCTTATTCCCGAACCTTTCTGGAAGGTGCGTTAGCAGCGGCTTGCGTCGTTGTTCAGCCAGGCCGAGGGCTTTGACCGATCCGATTAGGTCCGGATCTTCTCGCCGAGCAGCGACGCCACCTCGTTCGTCGCGCGCAGGCATTCTGCGGAGTGCATGGTCATCTGGATGATGCCGTGAGGCAGGTCTGGGTAGTGCGCGTAGGTGATGTCGTTTCCGGCCGCCGCCAGCTTGCGGGCGTAGGCGTGGCCAACGTCGCGCAGCATGTCGAACCCGCACGTCACCAGGATCGCCGGCGGCAGGCCGCTGAAGTCGGTCGCGTTCAGGGGTGTGATGTAGGGCTGCGAGTAATCCGTTCCCTCCGGCACCAACGACCAGACGAAGAGCAGGACGCCAGCCGTGTCGACGTAGCCGCCGGACACGTTCTCCACACCCGCCGGCGTGTCGAACGGCATCTTGGTCTCGGGATACAGCGGAAGCTGCAGCTTGAGCTTCGGGCCGCCCTCGTCGCGCAGCTTCTGCGTGATGACGCAGGTCTGGTTGCCGCCGGCGGAGTCCCCGCCCAGCGCGATCCGGCCGGCGTCCACGCCCCGCTCGCCCGCGTGCTCGAACAGCCAGCGGACGACAAACTCGCCCTCCTCGATCTGGACCGGCCACTGGTATTCAGGGGCGAGCTTGTAATCCACGCCGTAGACCTGGATGCCGGCGCCCTCACAGAAGCGTCGCATCGCAGTGTCGAACTGGTCCAGCGAGCCGACGATGAAGCCGCCGCCGTGCAGGTAGATCAGCGCCGGAAGCGATGCCGCCCCGGCGGTCGAGGGATGGTAAACGCGTACCGGGATGGTGCCGTGCGGGCCCGGCAGACCAAGATGCTCGATCCTGCCGACCGGGGGAGGGTCCTTGTCGATGAAAGCGTCGTGTTCCCGTCTTTGGACGTGGATCGGCTTGTGGCTGCCGAGCACCGGCCCGGTCTTGAGCCACGCGGCGATCTCGGGATCCTTGGTGCCGCTCGTGACCGCGTCGGGAATGGATTTGGCGTCAAAGATCGGCATGCTGTTGTCTTCCGGTGAGGTGGGGGAGGCGTAGGGGGGCTGTCTGGCCGTGCACCATCGCGGTGCTACCGCCGGCGGAGCCAGTCGACGGCTCCCTCCATGGTGCGGAAGTCCGCCAGGCTGCGGCTCTCGCCGTTCTCCAGCCAGCTGACCATCATGCGGGACAGGCCGGAGCCGGGACCGAGTTCCAGGGCACGGTTGGCGCCCGCCGAGCGACAGGCATCCAGGCAGGCGGCCCAGTCGACGGTCTGGCCGATCTGTCGGCCCAGCTTCTCGAGCCCGTCCGCGACGTCGAACACTGCCCCGCCGTCGATGCCGCTGACCAAGCGAGCCTTCGGCGCTCGGGGATGAGCGCCCTTGCGCAGCACGGCGGTGAAGGCCTCGGCAGCCTCGTGCAGCAGGGGGGTATGGGAGGGAACGTTGACGGCGAGCCGCTTCACCCGATCGGTGCCGCCGGCAGCGATGGCCTTGATGGCGCGCTCGAGCCGATCCGCGCTGCCGCCGATCACGAAGCGGTCGGCGGCGTTGCGGATCGCGACGTAAACCCCGGCATCCTGGCAGATATCCTGCACCTGCGTCTCGGACAGATCCCGCACTGCGGCCAAGCCGGCCGGCTGCTTCGTCGCCTCGTCCATCAGCCTGGCGCGCCGCGCCACCAAATCGAGCACGCGGTCCGCATCGAGGGCCCCAGCCACGCCCCAGGCGGCGACCTCGCCGACGCTGTAGCCCGCGACCACGAGCTGCGCCTCCAGCTGAGGTTCGAGTACCGCCCAAGCCGCCAAAGCCTGCGTGCAGCACAGCACCTGAGCGTTCAGGTTCGTGTGCAGGACAGCTTCGTCGCCCTCGGCGACAAGCTCCCGCGGATCCTGTCCCAGGATCTTCGCGGCCTTGGCGAACACCGGCTGAGCAGCTTCGGCGGCGGCCACAAGGTCGAACATGCCCTTGCCCTGGAAACCCTGGCCCGAGCAGAGGATCGCCAGCATCGTCATCTGGACCCTTCCAGGATCTCGAGCAGCAGGGTCGCGGCCAGGAGGTCGGCGGATCCGCCCGGACTGAGACGGCGGGCGACGAAGGCCCGATGGCTGCGCTCGGCCTGCTTACGCCAGTCCGGCGCTGCGATACCCCCCGCCTCCAGGAACTGCGCCGCGGCCTCGCGGGCGAAGTTCAGCCCCGACATGCCACCCCGGTGCAGCAGGTTGGTGTCGTCGACGACAGCCATGAGCCCGAAGAAGCACTCGACCCGGGCAGCCTCCGGATCGTCCGGCGCGAGGCGGCGGCCGCGACGCAGCGCCGGAAGTCCGACGGTGCACACCGTTGGGAAGCCCTCGGCCGCCTCGGCCGCTGCCCCGCCGACACCGTGCAGGCACGCCGCCTGGGCGCCGTGGGTCGAGCGTGGCGGCGGCGTGAGTCGGATCTCCTGGCCCCAGCGCCGCCCGACAGCCGCCGCGCGCTCCTCGGCGGAGAGTGTTCCGGCGCCAGCGGCACCCTCGGCGGCACAGATCAGCCCCAGCGAGAAGATCGCCCCACGGTGGGCGTTGACGCCGCAGGTCGCTGCCATCATGCGCTCCTCGGCCCGTAGGCCGATCGCGCGCAGGATCGGCATCCCAGCGTCGCTGGCTCCGGCCTCGACCAACTCGGCGAAGAACGGGCGGATCGCCTCCGCGCTCCGCAGCAGCGTGCCGGCGTCCATGTCATCGTGGCTGCCGGCGTCCACGTGGCTGACCAGCCCGGGCTTGGGCCAGGTCATCACCTCGGCGACCAGGACCTCATGCGCCAGTGCGGCGACGACGTTGGCCTCGCCCGAACCGGCCGTGCCCTGACGGACCCCGTCGAGCGTCAGCACAGGACCTGCTTTCCTTCGTACAGTCGCTCAACCGGAAGCAGTTCCGCCCGGGTAAGGGACTTCACCAGGACGGAACCACCCCGGAAGCGGGCCAGGTCGAGCTCGCGCCAGCTTACAGCGCCCGCCGGCGTCAGGATCTCGCCGTCGAGGCGCATGGGCGCGCACTCGTCGAGGCGGCGGAGCCCGTTCAGCAGGGCGAGCAGCACCGCCTCCTCGTCAACCGGCCAGAGCAGGTCCAAGTCGGAGCCTGAATGCAGGTAGGGCAGCCCAGTGAGGTGCTGCCACAGCAGGGCGCCGAAGACGGCCGGTCGCAGGCCGGTCGCGTCGCCCAGAAGATCCAGCTGCGCGATCGTATCGTGCCAATCGCGTGGCGCCGAGGCGCGCGCCTCGGCGAGCGGCACGGCCGCGCGTCGCCGCGAGACAGTGCCAAGGGGGAGGAAGAGCGCCACCCGGAGCTTGCCGAGGGAGGGCGGCAGGGGCAGGCCGACGGCGACGGCGCCCGCCGGCTCGAGGAGACCGGGACGGCGCGCGATCACCGGTCGGCGGGATGCCCCCCATCCGGCCACCATCGCCGCCTGCGGCTCCGAGGGCGGCCGGGACGGCGCCCAGGTGCCGCTGACCTGCGCCCAGGCGTCCGCCGGCACCACCAGCAGATCGTGACGGTCCGGAGCCGGTGACGTGGGCACGGCAGCTACCCCGTCGCGCCCGCCGCCTCGATCACCCGCCGCACTACGTCGGCCGACACCGTCCGGCCGCCGCGCTCCTTGCCCAGGGCGCCGCGCCGGTCCTCCGAGCTGGCGTCCGCGAGGGCCGCGGCCAGCTGCTCGGCAAGGGGCTGCTTGGCATCCCAGATCGTCGTCACCGCCCCGACCTTGAACAGCGGATCGACGCCTGGCGAGAATACCGGTGTCGTCTTGGCCAGTTCCATCAGCTTCTCCAGCGGCAGCTTGGTGACGCGCGCCATCGAGGGCAGGTCCATCACCTCGGGCTTGGCGTCCTCCACCGCGACCAGCACGTCGGTCGCCAGCGCCGTCGCCAGGAACGCGCCCGCCGCGGCGCCGCCATACTCGAAGCCGATGGTCCGGTGGCCCTCGCGGCTTGCGAGCAACAGGCATTTGGCGAGGTGGGCACAGTACTCGTTGAGGCCGATCATCTCCGCGTGCCGCGACATGACTTGGCCCTGCGTGTCCACCAGCACCAGGATCGGCGTGTCGCCGCCGGCCTCCACAACGTCCAGCACCGCCTGGCCGAGCACCAGCACGTCGTCCGGCGACAACGGCTGGCCGTCGACAATGCCGACCACGGCGATCTCGCCGCCCGCGGGTAGTTGGCCCGCACCGACGACGCACGCGCCCTGGCCCTTTACCGTGTGGCCTTTGGGGAACAGGCTGCGCAGGACCTCATCGAGCGTCATGGCTGGTCTCCCCGTGCTTCTCCAGCAG
This sequence comes from uncultured Acetobacteraceae bacterium, assembly GCA_937873205.1. GTDB lineage: Bacteria > Pseudomonadota > Alphaproteobacteria > Acetobacterales > Acetobacteraceae > Lichenicola. The sequence continues at coordinate 12,009 of CALMVO010000011.1, read as the reverse complement.
CGCGATGAAGCTCGCGTCGTCCATGTCGCGGATCGCGGCGGGATCGGGCACACGCAACTCCTTCCACATATCTACGGCCTGCTCGCACGCGGCGAAGCGCTTGGCCCGCTTGGCGAGCCGCTTCTGCTCGGCCCGCAGCGACTTCAGGCTGAACGGGGAGGCCCGCTTCAGCGCCTCCCCGATCGCCTTGCGGAAGCCGTCGAAGCTGTCCTCGGCGTAGATGTCGGCACCGCCGAGCAAGCGCCGGTTGCGGCCGCCGACCACGCTCCAGACCAGCGCCTTGTCCTTGGAGTCGAACTCCTCGACGCCCTTGTTGGTCTCGATCACCTCCGGGCCGGTGACGCCGATACGGCCCTGCTCGGACACCACGATCGCCGAGCAGGTTGCTGCGGTCAGGCCCGCCCCGCCGAACGCCCCTGCCCTGCCGCCGACCGCCGCCACCACCACGACGCCGGCGCTGCGTGCCTCGGTGACGGCCCGCATCACTTCGGCGACCGCGAGTTCGCCTGCGTTGGCCTCCTGCAGGCGCACGCCGCCGCTGTCGAGCAGCAGCAGCACGGCACGCGGCAGCTCGGCGTTGTCGCGAGCCGCGCGCAGCAAGCCGACGAGCTTGGCGCCGCTCACCTCCGCGAAGGTGCCGCCCATGAACTGGCCTTCCTGGGCGGCCACCAGCACGTCGGTGCCGTCCAGGCGCGCGCGCCCGACAATCACGCCGTCGTCGAAGGCCGACGGCAGGCCGAAGGTGTCGAGGTGGGGACTGACGACCCTCTCGGAGGGCGGCAGGAACTCGACGAAGCTGCCGGGCTCGAACAGGTTCTCGACCCGGTGCCGGGCCGTGGCCAGGAACCAGCTCATCCCCGCCTGATCGAGCACCTTGCTTCCGGCGGACTCAGCCGATGACGAGGAGGAACGCTGGTTTGATGCGTGGGTGCCAGTCATCAGTTGCCCTCCATCAGTGCGGCACCCTGCATCAGGCGCAGCATCACCACGTCGGGGGTGGCACCGCCGTCGTTGATCGACACACGGATGCCGCCGGGCGAAGCCCGCTCCACGAAGTCGGCCACCACCAGCTTCCACACCTCATCGAACCCGACGACCGAGGTGCGGATGTCGACCTCGCAGGTCTTCTCGGACGGCGTGCGCTCGAACAGCGCCTCGCAGTTGCCCGACGCGACCACGCCGACGATGCCGGTATTCCGCTTGCCCTTGAGCGGGCCCACCGCCCGGTGCCTGAGCTTGAGTGTCTGCACGGCTTTCCCCCTTACCAGTTCCGGAACTTGGCCGGCGGGTCGTAGAGGCCGCCCGACCAGGTCATCAGGTCCTTGACCGAGCGCGCCGCCAGCATGCTGAGCTGGACGTCGAGCGGGTTCACGCCCAGGTCCTCCGGACGCAGGATCGCCTTGCGCGCGCGCAACTCCTCGACCTTGCGCTTGTTGCGGCCGCGTCCGACCTCGGTGTAGCCGGCGACGCCGCGGATCGCCTGCTCGCGCTCGTCGGCGTCGCGGCAGAGCAGGAGGTTGGCGATGCCTTCCTCGGTGACAATGTGCGTGACGTCGTCGGCGTAGACCATCACCGGCGCCAACTCCATCTTCAGCTTCTCGGCCAGGCTGAGCGCATCGAGCTTCTCCACGAAGGACGGCGACAGGCCCTTGCCGAAAGTCTCTATCATCTGGACCACCAGCTTCTTGCCGCGCGACAGCTTGGGATGCGCGCTCGAGGCCTCACGGCCGGCCTTCAGCCACGGATCGGTCGGATGGCGGCGGCCATGCGGGTCGGAGCCCATGTTGGGGGCCCCGCCGAAGCCGGCGATGCGGTCCTGCGTTACCGTGGAGGAGTTGCCGGCGAGATCGATCTGCAGCGTGGCGCCGATGAACAGGTCGGTCGCGTAGAGCCCGGCCACCTGGCAGTACATCCGGTTCGATGCCATCGCACCGTCACGCCCGAGGAAGTAGATGTCGGGTCGAGCCGCCATATAGGCGTCCATGCCGACTTCCGACCCGAAGCTGTGGATCTGGGTCACCCAGCCCGTCTCAATGGCCGGGATCAGCGTCGGGTGCGGGTTCAGCGCGAAGTGGGTGCAGATCTCGCCCTTCAGCCCGAGCTTCTCCGCGTAGGTCGGCAGCAGCAGCTCGATCGCCGCGGTGTTGAAGCCGATGCCGTGGTTCAGGCGCTTGATGCCGTAGGGCTGGTATATGCCCTTGAGCGTCATCATCGCCATCAGGATCTGCGTCTCGGTGATCGCCGCCGGGTCGCGGGTGAACAGCGGCTCGACGTAGAACGGCTGCGGCGTCTCGATGATGAAGTCGACGCGGTCGCCCGGCACGTCGACACGCGGCAGCTTGGCCACGATCTCGTTGACCTGGGCCACGACGATGCCCTGCTTGAAGGCGGTCGCCTCGACGACCACGGGCGAGTCCTCGACGTTGGGACCCATGTAGAGGTTGCCGTCCCGGTCGGCTTGCCGCGCCACCGTGATCGCCACGTGCGGGGTGAGGTCGACGAAGTAGCGGGCGAACAGCTCGATGTAGGTGTGGATCGCCCCCAGCTCGACCTTGCCGCTGTTGAGCAAGCGCGCGACCGCACCGCCTTGCGGGCCGGAGTACGAGTAGTCGAGCTTGGTGGCGATCCCCTTCTCGAACAGGTCGAGGTGCTCGGGAAGCACAATGCCGGACTGGACGATGTGCAGGTCATGGATCCTGGACTTGTCCGCCTGAACCAGCGCCTGGGCCAGGAAGTCGGCCTGCTTCTGGTTGTCGCCTTCCAGGCAGACCCGATCACCGGGCCGGATGATCGCCTCAAGCAGCCGGGTGGCGTCGGCCGAGGCGACCACCTTGCCCTTCGCGAGGTGCCGGCCGTCGCGCAGCCGTCTCTCGCGCTCGTTCTTCTGCCCATCCCATACGGTCATAAGATCGATCCCTCCAATATGACGCTCGGACAAGTTGCCGGGCTCGCGTTGGAAGCCAAGCCCTTCGGACGGAAGGTTCTCAGGCGACCATGTGCCGGACCCACTGTCTGCGGAGCAAGGCACAACCGCCGAAGACAGCGCGACCGCAACTCATCGGCAAAGGTCCGCGCCGTCGATACGACCGACAGCAATTGCACGACCTGTCCGCCATGGATGAGCTTCTCCTCAATGTCGGCGGTCACCTAAGCCTGTGAAATCGCTGAACGTGAAGAAACTTCATGGCCTGGAGAAGTCCTATCGCATCAGCTGTGATCAGCCAAGGTGAGCGCCGGCCGTTGTCGCCGCAGGATGGGGCTCATCGCGGAGAAGATATGAGAACAAATGCCATGCCGAAGGGTGACTGTTCGGCGCGAAGAGCGGCACCGACGTAGCAGCGGCTACTGCGGATCGCTCTCGGGTAGGAGCCATGGCCGCCCGTCGTCACCCGATCAGGTCGAAAGCCCATGGTTGCTCGCGCCGAGCGGAAGAAGGCCTTGGCCGCCTGCATGTCCCGGCGCTCGCTGAGCATGGCGTCGATCAGGTTGCCGTCCCGGTTGATCGCCCGGTACAGTTAGCACCAGCGGCCACTGACCTCAGGTAGGTCTCGTCCACGTGCCAGCTGGTCCCGCAGCCGCGCCGCGTGCCGTGTCGGCGTTGGCGGAGCGCGTCGCCCGTCACCGGCAGCAGCTTCGCCTCCCAGTCTCGAACGGCTTCGTGGCTCACCTCGATCCCACGCAGCGCCATGATCTCGCTCAGGTCGCGGAGGGTCAGCCGGTAGCGCAGCCGGCAGAACACCACGAAGGCGATGACGTCGCTGGGCAGTCAGGTGCGGTTCAGCACGCCGTGCCGCGCTCGTTGAACTGCCGCCCGCAGGTCCGGCAGCGGAACCGCCGGTAGCCGCGCGCCGTGACCTCCCGCCGCTCGGTCACCGCTTCCGAGCCACAGCACACGCAGTTCATCCCGATCCCGGTCCCCGCCACCACTGCTGACGCTACGTCAGCCTCCTGGCGGCCACCAGATCTGTCAGTGGCGCGAGGGCTGACGGAACCGGCCCGAGGACGGCTGGCGACCGGCCGACAGGATCCGGGGCAGGATGGCGGAGCCGTTCGCCATCGATGGCGGGGAGCTCCGCGTGAGCACCCGCATCGGCATCACGTCGTTCCCGGACGACAGCCTCGACGCGGACGGGCTGCTCTGGCGGGCCGACCTCGCGCTCTACAGCGCGAAGACGGAAGGCGCTGGCAAGGTGCAGCACTTCGAGCCGCCGATGGAGTTCGCCCGGCAGGAGCGCCTGGCGCTGCAGACTGGCCTCGCGCGCGGTTGAACGGGACGAGCTCGCCGTCGCCTACCAGGCGATACATGACACCAGCACGGGAACGGTGCACGGCTACGAGGCGCTGGCACGGTGGACGCATCCGGAACGTGGCGCCGTGCCGCCGGCCGCGTTCATCCCGGTCGCGGAGGAAAGCGGCCTGATCGCACCGATCGGGCAGTGGATCCTGGTGGGCCTGCCGGGATGCCATCGATCAGGCATTCGAGACGCGGACGGTGGCGGTCAACCCTGTCGCCGGCGCAGTTCCGGTCCGAGAGGCTGGCACGGACGGTGGCGGACGTTCTGCATCGAACGGGCTTGGCTCTGGAACGGCCCGGCGGCTGATGCTGGTGGTGGGCGACGACACGCTGCTGCGGCTGGTGCGCCGACGGGCACGGCCGCCTGTCACGGCCCCGACGGTTGTCGGCATCGATGACTGGGCGTGGCGCCGGAACCAGCGCTACGGCGCGCTGGTGTGCGATCTCGAGCGTCGGCACGTGATGTGCCTGCTACCGGACCGCGAGGCGGGTACGGCTCAGGCGTGGTTGGCCGGCCAGCCTCAGATCGCCGTTGTGGCACGCGACCGCAGCGGCAACGACGCTTTGGCGGCGGCGCGGGCACTGCCTCATGCGGTGCAGGTCACCGACCGCTGGCACCTGATGGAGAACGCCAGCCGGGCGTTCGCCGAGGCGGTGCGGCAGTCGATGCGTGTGATCCGCCAGGTGATCGGCGCCACGACCCTGAACCCGGCGCTGCTCACCGCAGCTGAGCGCGTCCAATACGAGGGCTACCTGCGGCGGGAGGACACCAACGCCGCGGTGCTGGAGCAGGCCAGGGCCGGCACGACCATCAAGGAGATCGTGCGGTGCACCGGGCACAGCCGCGGCCTGGTCAGGCAGATCCTGCGCGGGCAGCGCTTAGACGTGTTTCGCACCCGGGAAAGCTCGCTCGAGCTCCACCTCCCGTGGCTGGATGCGCAGTGGTCCACAGGAGCGCGCAACAGCGCGGCGCGGTGGCGGCAGCTGAAGCTGCAGGGTTCCAGGGCTCAAGACGCGTGGTCGGCGAGTGGGCAATGCGGTGACGCCATGCCGACAAGATCGAGCTCGAGCGGCTGCAGCGGGTCCCGTCCGCCCGCACCCTGGCCCGGCTGCTGACCACCGCCCGCGAAAGCCTCAGCCGAGCGCAGGCGGTCACGATCAACGCCATCGAGGCCGGGGTGCCGGCGCTGGTGGAGGCACGCGAGATCATCGCGGCATTCCACGGCATGATCGGCAAGCGCGCCCACGACGGCCTCGATTCATGGATCGCCCGGGCTGAGACCAGCCTGGTCAGCTCGGTCTGCAACGGCATCAGCAAGGATCATGGCGCCGTGCTGTCCGCCATCACCTCGCCCTGGTCCAGCGGGCAGGTGGAGGGCCAGATCACCCGCCTGAAGCTGGTGACGCGACAAATGTATGGCCGCGCCAAGCTCGATCTGCTCGAAGCCCGCCTCGCTCCCGCTCTGTGATCAGCGTCACCAAAAGCGCGTCGGAGCCAATATTCGACGCCGATCCACACGTCACCGAGAAGACAAGGGACGGCAAGGCACGTTCCGTCGCCTTCATGGCCATCGACGTGCGTAAGCGGTCATAGCCCAACGACGAGGCGCCCGCGGTGCCCCGCCGCCGCGCAGACAGTGACCGGGCCGGGAAACCCACTGACGGAATGGTGAGCAGCCTTCCCGGATGTGCTGTGCCGCGCGGCGTCATACAATCAGATCTGCTATCGCCCGGCAGCGACCCGGAACCGAAGTTGGACCACCGGATTAACCAGAGCACGGCCTTCGCCAGCGGGCGGTCGGCCGGAACGAGACGCCCGCGACGTCAACACGAGGGATCACCGTGCCGTATCTGCGCTACAGCGACGACATCGAGACGATCGCACCGGACGAGCAGGAGTCGATCGACGGCATCATCGCGGGCATGACCCACCAGACCGAGACGGTCGAGAAGCGCGAGCATCATGCCGTCCGTGCCAGCCACGCCAAGAGCTCGGCATGCGTGATCGGCGAGCTGGCCATCGCCGCCGACCTGCCGCCCGAGCTGGCGCAGGGCCTGTTCGCGGCACCCGGCACGTTCCCCGTCGCCGTCCGCTTCGCCCAGGGGCCCGGCGAGACGCTCGGCGACCGGGTCTCGACCCATCGCGGCATGTCGATCAAGGTCTTCCAGGTCGAGGGCGAGAAGCTCGCAGGCCATGACGCCGACACCCAGGACTTCGTGTTCGCGACCGGGCCCACCTTCCCGTCGGGCACCGCCCAGGGCTTCCTGCGCGACGCGAAGCAGATCGGTGCCGCGACCCCGCTGCCGGAGGTGCTCAAGAGCACGGTCTCCAGCCTCGCGCGCAACATGAACCGGCTGCTGACCAAAGTTACGACCCCGAGCCCGAGGGCGGATTTCTTTGGCCATCCCTTCAGCCATCCGCTCCACGACGGCTATTTCAGCCAGGCGCCCGTTCGCTACGGCGACCATGTCGCCAAGCTGTCCGCGATCCCAGCATCGATCCACCAGGACCAGCTGCGCGACTGGTCGCTCGATCCGCACCACGACGAGGACGGCTTCCGCCACGCCGCAGTGGAGTATTTCCGCGAGCACGACGCCGTCTTCGACCTTCGTGTCCAGCTCTGGGCCAATGCCGAGACCCAGCCCATCGAGGACACCTCGGTCGAGTGGCCCGCCAGCGACAGCCAGTATCGCACCGTAGCCACGATCCGCATCCCCGCGCAGGATGCCTACAGTGCCGCGCGCGTCCACTATTTCGACGAGGTCATGACCTTCCGGCCGGCGCACAGCCTCACCGCACACCGGCCGCTCGGCTCGGTGATGCGGGCGCGGCTGCAGGTCTACAAGGCGCTGTCCGAGTTCCGGCATCGCGAGAACGGCATCTCCGCGCAGAACACCGCCGACATTTCCCAGATCCCCGCCTGAGGAGCAGGACCATGCCCACCCTCACCGCATCGCGCCCGCTCCCCGCCGAGGCATCCAGGCCGATCGACACGATCCCGATCACGCTGACCGTGAACGGCAGCGTGCGCCGGCTGCAGGTCGAGCCATGGACCACGCTGCTCGACCTGCTGCGCGACAAGCTCGACCTGACCGGCACCAAGAAGGGCTGCGATCATGGCCAGTGCGGCGCCTGCACGGTGCTGATCGACGGCAGGCGGATAAATTCCTGCCTGACGCTCGCGGTCGTGCGCGACGGCTGCGCGATCACCACGATCGAGGGCATGGCGACCGGCGCCGACCTGCATCCGCTGCAAGCGGCCTTCATCGAGCATGACGCCTTCCAGTGCGGCTACTGCACGCCTGGCCAGATCTGCTCGGCGCAAGGCCTGATCAACGAGGGCCGCGCTACGTCGCGTGACGACGTGCGCGAGCTGATGAGCGGCAACCTGTGCCGCTGCGGCGCCTACACCAACATCACCGACGCAGTGATGGATGTGCTCCAGGCGGAACCCGCCCGATGAACCGCTTCGACTATGCCCGCGCCGGCAGCCTGGCCGAGGCGCTCCGCGACGGCGCCGGCGACGATGCCCGCTACCTGGCGGGCGGCACCAACCTCATCGACCTGATGAAGGAGAACGTCGAGCGGCCGCTCCGCATCGTCGACATCAACCGCCTCGACCTGCACGGCGCGACCGAGCTCGACGATGGCGGGCTGCGTCTCGGCGCGCTCATGACCAATGCCGAAACCGCCTATCATCCGCAGGTCGAGCAGCGCTTTCCACTGCTGGCCTCGGCCATCCTTGCCGGCGCCAGCCCGCAGCTCCGTAACGCGGCGACCAACGGCGGCAACCTCAACCAGCGCACCCGGTGCTATTATTTCTACGATACGGCCACGCCCTGCAACAAGCGCGACCCCGGCACCGGCTGCGGAGCGATCGGCGGCGTGAACCGCATCCACGCCATCCTGGGCGCCAGCCCGTCCTGCATCGCGACACACCCGAGCGACATGTGCATCGCCCTCGCGGCACTGGGGGCGCAGGTGCAGGTGACAGGGCCGGAAGGCGACCGCACGATCGCCTTCGCCGACTATCACCGCCTGCCCGGCGACGAGCCCTGGCGCGACAACACGCTCCGGGCCGGCGAGCTCGTGACCGGCATCGACCTGCCGCCCGACGACTTCACGAGCCACTACACCTACCTGAAACTGCGCGACCGGCTCTCGTACGCCTTCGCGTTGGTTTCCGTCGCCGTCGCCATGAAGCTCGAGGACGGTCGCATTGCCGATGCCCGCATCGCCTTGGGCGGCGTAGCGCACAAGCCCTGGCGACGCGTCGAGGCAGAGGACACGATCAGGAACCAGGCTCCCTCTACCCAGGCGTTCGAGACCGCCGCGAGCGCGCTGCTCGCCGGTGCGATCGGTCAGGGCGAGAACGACTTCAAGGTCGCCCTCGCGCGCAAGGCCGTCGTCCGTGCGCTCGGCCAGGCCGCCGCCGGCACCCCGCAATCGCAGATCGACAAGCGCGTCGCATAGGGATTTCTCCATGGGCAACCAGATGAAGGTCGGTATCGGCACCGCGATCAGCCGGGTCGACGGGCGCGAAAAGGTCACCGGAGCCGCGAGATACGCCGCCGAGTACGTCGTCCCGGACATGCTGTACGGCGTGATCGTGTCGAGCGCGATCGCCAAAGGCAGCATCACCGCGATCGACGAGGATGCCGCACGCAGCGTGCCGGGGATCGTGGAGATCCTCAGCCACAAGAATCGGCCCGGCGAGGCGTGGTTCGACCGCAGCTACAAGGATGAGCTCAACATTCCGGGCACGCCGTTCAAGGCGCTGCACGACTCCACCATCCTGTTCAGCGGGCAGCCCGTCGCCGTCGTCCTCGGCAAAACGTTCGAGGCGGCACGTTATGCCGCCAGCCTGGTCGCGATCACCTACCAGGAGGAGGCGCACAACATCGATTTCGCCGTGTCGTTGGCGGAGAAGTTCCTGCCGAAGAAGAAGCGCAACACCTACCATCCGCCCAAGACGCGCGGTGAGCCCGACAAGGCGTTCGACGCCGCAGCCCTCCAACTGCACGAGGAGTACCATCTCGCCACCGAGCACCACAATCCGATGGAGATGCACGCCTCCACGGTTGAATGGCACGGCGACGGCAGGATCACCGTCTACGACAAGACCCAGGGTAGTCAGGGCGTGCAGGCCTATATCGCGAGCGGGTTCGGCTTCTCGAAGAAGGACGTGCGCGTCGTCAACGCCTATGTCGGCGGCGGCTTCGGCTCGGGTTTGCGGCCGCAGTACCAGACCCAGCTCGCCGTGCTCGCGGCGAAGAAGACGAAGCGGTCGGTGCGTGTCGTGATGACGCGACAGCAGATGTTCACGCACGCCCACCGGCCCGAATGCACCTACTCGATCAAGCTGGGCGCCGAGACGACCGGCATGTTCACCTCGATCTACGGCGACGCCACGACGTCGACCTCCCGGTTCGAGAACAACATGGAGGATATCGTCACCTGGGGCATGATGAACTACGCGAGCCCCAATGCAGGCGGCGAGTATACGGTCGCCCCCCGCGATACCTACACCTCGGCCGACATGCGCGCGCCGGGAGCCGCGACCGGGATGACCCTGTTCGAGATCGCCGTCGACGAGATGGCTTACAAGGCGAAGGTCGACCCGCTCGAGTTCCGGACCATCAACTATTCCGAGATCGACGCGATGAACGAGTTGCCCTTCACCTCGAAGGCGTTGCGGGAGGCCTATCGCGAGGGCGCGAAGGCGTTCGGCTGGTCGAGGCGCACGCCCGAGCCCCGCTCCATGACGGACGGCAGGGAGCTGGTCGGCTGGGGGGTCGCCACCGGCATGTGGGACGCGCAGTTCAGCAAGACCAGCGCGAGCGCCAAGCTGTCCGCCAACGGCCACCTGGAGGTCGCCTGCGCGACATCGGATATCGGCACCGGCACCTATACCGTCATGACGCAGGTCGCGGCCGACACCTTGGGTCTTTCAATCACACAGATCACCGCGAAGCTCGGCGACAGTGATCTGCCGACAGCGCCTGTTGAAGGCGGGTCCTGGGGCGCGGCTTCGAGTGGTGCCGCGGTCCAACTCGCCTGCCAGGCAGTCGGCAAGAAGTTGTTCAAGGCCGCAAAAGGACTCGAGGGCGACCCGTTCGGTGCTGCAAACTTCGATGATGTCGAGTTCGTCGACGGGCATATGAAGCTTAAGGGAAGCGACGTTGCCGGAGTACCTCTCACCACGATCATGCGGTCCTCGGGCGAGAACTCGATTGAGGCGGAGGAAACCGCTTCTTCCGGTATTTCCGGCATGATCAGCATGATGAAGAAGGCGCGCAATACGCATAGCGCTGTATTTGTGGAGGTAAAGGTCGACGAGGATCTGAATGTCGTCAGGGTCACGCGCGTCGTCAACGCGGTCGCGGCGGGCCGTATCATCAATCCGAAGACCGCGCGCAGCCAGATCCTGGGCGGTGTTGTCATGGGAATCGGTATGGCGTTGCACGAGGAGACGTTCGCCGACGTGAAGCTCGGCAGATGGATGAACCATGATTATGCTGAGTATCATGTGCCCGCCAATGCCGACATCTACGACATCGAGGTGCTCTTTGTGGATGAACCCGATCCTGAAGTAACGCCGCTTGGTGTAAAAGGACTGGGTGAAATCGGTATCGTGGGTACTGCTGCCGCAGTTGCAAATGCCATCTACCACGCGACCGGTAAGCGGGTCAGATCTCTGCCGATCACGATCGACAAGCTGCTCGAATTGGAGAAATAGTGTAACGGCGTGCTCTACGCAACCTCGTACTGCTGGGAGATCTCCCGCATGAGGAGTGTGGATCATCCTGTCCAGCTGCCTGTGGCCAGTTCTTGCTGCACCAGGCTCACCCAGTAGGCTGCACCGATCGGCACAAGCTCATCGTTGAAGTCGAACATCGGTGTATGCACGCCGGGAGAGGTGCCGTGCCTGCTGGACCTGCAGCGCCAGGCCGTTCATGCCGCGGCGCATGTCGCTGGCACCGGCGGCCGGCCAGACCCGAACACCAGAGGGAACCGGGATCATCCGCGCAGGACAGCGACCATCCGCCGCAGGGCCGCCTGGCTGACCGTCTCGTCGACCCGCACGCGCACGCCGCCTGGGAACTCGATCTCCATTGAAGCCGGTTTCGCCGCTGCTCCCGGAGCCAGCATCGCTGCCGCCCCTGACGACTCTGGCCGTCCTTTGGCCGGGTGTTGCTCCTCGACAAGACGGACCGGGACAAGCCGCGAGGCGGATCCGCTGCCCGCTACCGCCATGCGCTCGCGACGCCACCGATAGACCAGGCTCGTTCAGATCCCATGTCGGGCTGCCAGTTCCCGCACCCGGGTGCTGGGCACGTGGGAGTCCGCAACCACGCACGCCCGGAACGCCGGATCATGAGCACGGCGCCGGTCGCCCACGATCTCGATCCGCTGCACCGAGGCTGCCTGAGTGGCTGCCTCATCTGCTCTGGTCACCATGAGGCTAAGCGAAGCAGCCTCACCTTGGGCCAGCAAGACGGTGATCACCGGGCGGATACACATCACCGCCCAGCTCGGCGCACCCTGGATCCCGACCGAGTTCATCGAGGCCTTCACCGCCGAGGTGATCGGTGTGACCAGCCGGGTCATGCACTGCGCCGAGGTGGCGTGCTGGACCATCAACAAGCATGCCTTCGCCGGCTAGAGCATCATCCGATCGAACGGACTCGTTCGATCGGATAAAGATGCTCGT
>CALMVO010000010.1:0-2500 GCA_937873205.1 uncultured Acetobacteraceae bacterium | reverse complement strand
CCGCGCACCAATCCCACACGTCCCACCACACCCTCATCTGGTTTGGCTGGACGACCTGGTGGCCATGGCGGGGACTGATCCACCCGATCCCATCCCGAACTCGGCCGTGAAAACCCCCAGCGCCCATGATACTGCGGCTTAAGCCGCGGGAAAGTCGGTCGCCGCCAGGTCTTCCAGCCAAACCAACCACACCATCACCCACGCGGGGTGGAGCAGCCCGGTAGCTCGTCAGGCTCATAACCTGAAGGTCACAGGTTCAAATCCTGTCCCCGCAACCAACTTTTGGCGAACACGCGAACAGAGCACGATCAGCAGGTAGCACCTCGGGCGCGCGTTTGCGATCTCGCCCACCTCGACCTCGAAGCCGCCCCCCGCCAGGGGGTGCAGCTCAATCCGCTCGATCAGCCCACGCACCAGCTCCAGCGCATTCCGATCATCCGCATCGCCCTCAAGCGCCTCCTGCAGATGCTCCATCCTGCTCCGGTAGAGGTCGGGCAGGGCAGGCTGCAGGCGAGGCTGCGCCGGCGCGGCCGTCGCCAGCCCGGCCGTGAGCTCCAGGCGGCGGGCCTCCAGCGTCGCCATCTGGTCCTGCAGCCCCGCCGCTCGGAAGCCGTCCGACACCGCCTCGATCAGGCCGCGGAGCTTACGCTCCACTCGGCCCAGCTCCCGGACCAGGCCGTCACGACCGGCGTCGGCCTCAGCCGTCGCCCGGTTCCACTCCTCGACGAAGGCGCGCGCGAACTCGGCAAACAGCGCCGGGTCCATCATGCGCTCGCGCAGCGCGTCCAGGATCAGCCGGTCCAGCACCTGGCGGCGGATGCCCCGCGTGCTGCCGCACACGCCCTGCCTGCGGGCAGCCGCGCAGGCCAGGTAGTCGCGGCTGATGTTGCTCATCACGCCGCCGCAGCGGCCGCAGTGCACCTTGTGCGTCAGCAGATGCACCGCGCGCCGGCGCTCCCAGTAGCCGTTCCGGTCCGGAGCGTCGGCGCCCGCCTTGCCGCGCAGCGCGCCCAGCCGGTGCTGCACCGCGTCCCACGTCGCGTCGTTGACCAGGCATAAATCGGGCAGTCGTGTCGCACCCACTGCGCCTCCGGGTTCATGCGCGACACCCGCCGCCCGGTCGCCGGGTCCCGGATGAAGCGCATGCGGTTCCACACCAGCTCACCCACGTAGAGCCGGTTGCGCAGCAAGCCGGTGCCGCGTGCGGCGTGGCCGCGGATGGTGGTGTCGCGCCACGCGCGACCCTCGGGGCCGGGGATGCCCTCGGCGTTGAACCGTTTGGCGATGGCGATCGGGCTGGCGGCGCCGGCGAACGCCGCGAAGATCCGCCGCACCACCGCGGCCTGGGCTGGGTTGATCGCGCGGTCGCCCCGCACCGGCTCGCCGCAGGCATCGATGCTGCGCACGACGTCGTAGCTGCGCGCCTGGGTGCCCACCGGCTACAACATGATGCCCGGCGGCAGCAGCGTCGGCCCCGACGGCAACGCCCGGGTGCTGGTGGTGCGCGACGGCCACGGCCTGGTCCGCACCCACCGCTCGATCGAGGCGGCGCTGGCGCACCGCAACCGCGAGCTGCGGGCGCAGGGGCTGCCGGTGCTGGGGCGGGGCGAGGTCTACCCGCGCCTGGCGGCGGGCTGGTCGCCGGAGGAGGCGCTGGGCTACCAGCCGCACGAGGACGGCCGCGGGCGGCGGGAGGCCTTCTGGCTGCACGGCGTGTCCTACATCAGCCTGGCCACCGCGTCGGCGGTGACCGGCCTGGGCCAGGACGCGCAGCGCTCGCGGCTGCACCGCGCCCGTAGGCGGGCCCCGGATGCGGCGGTGGTGGACATCACGGTCGACCGTCGTGCTCAGGGGCGGGGATGCGGGACGCCGCTGGGCATCGTCTGGCCGGGGACGGGCGAGGTGCTGACGGCCGAGCAGTTCGGCGCGCGCACCGGGGTGGCCAAGGCGACGGTGCTGCACCGCTGGCACCGGGCGCAGGCGGATGCCGAGCTCTACGAGGAGGAGCTGACGCCCGAGGAACTGCACGCGCGTCTGGTGACCTGCCAGGACCGCCGCAACGTGCTGTTGCTGGACCTGCCGGACGGGCGGGACTGGCGGGGCGGCGAGCGCGAGCTGATCCGGCGGCTGTTCGCCGACCCCGCGCTGGAGGCGGAGCGGGCCGTCCGGCTGTCGGAGAGCGGCATCCGGCGGCGCCTGCGCCTGCTGTCGGAGGACGAGCGCCTGGACGGGCTGTGGCTGCTGTGGGCGTTCGGGTTCTTGGAGGAGGCGCCCGCCTATGGGGACAACGACGAGGATACGGACCACGAGGGCGAGGACCACGGAGACGAGGATCACGAGGACCAGGACGAGGATGCGGAGGGCCATGACCATGCCCGGCCATGACGGGCTGACCCGCAGGGGGATGATCCTGGGGGCGACACGGGGGCTGGCGGCCTGTCCCCTGGTCGTCGTCGTGGATCGCGGGGCGCATGGGGCGGGCGGGGATGCCCCCCTGATC
>CALMVO010000009.1 GCA_937873205.1 uncultured Acetobacteraceae bacterium | reverse complement strand
ATCTGCATCGCAGCCACCATCACGTTCTGGCTGCCAAAATGAGTCCTGAGCCTAGCGGCATCGGTTCGGTGGAGCGATGAAATCCCTGGCGAGCAACGATGTTCCTGTTATGTTCAGGTATGCCCGGAACCGTCCTCCCCGATCGCGTCCAGCGCCTGAAAGACTGGATCAGCATGCCGTCGAACCACCTGATGGTCGCGCACTGCCGCGATTGCGGCCACCGCGCGGCCCTGCCGGTAGCGCTGCTGCTTCGGCGTTTCGGTACCGGCGCGCCGGTCGACCGGGTGATGGAGACGCTCGCCTGCAGCGCCTGCCAGGGTCGCACGATCGAGGTCCGCAGCACGCGGCTGTGCGATCCGGGCTGCGCACGCCAGCGCGGCTAGAAGCGGCGGCTGGCCGACGAGTCGGAGCCTGAACGGACGATCATGCTCCGGACGAGATCTAGAGGATGATCCGATCGCTTAGGCTCACGGATCATCCTCTAGCTTGTTGTTTTGACGAGCATCTTTATCCGATCGAACGAGTCCGTTCGATCGGATGATGCTCTAGCGGACCAGCGCCCGCAACAGCGCCTCCAGGCGCAGCCGGCCGTCCGGGGTCGCTGCCAACCGGCTACCCTCCCAGCGCAGGTAGCCGGCTTCGACCGCTGCCTCCAGGATGTCCGGCTCGAGCGCGTCCAGGAGCCCAGTGCCGGTGCGGGCAGCGAAGTGCCCGGCATCGATCCCCTCCGCGAGCCGCAAGCCCATCAGCAGCATCTCGCGCGCCGGCTCAGGCGCCACCAGCCGCACCTCCTCGGTGAGGCCGTGCCCCTGCCGCTCCACCCGCTCCGCCCAGGGCTCGGGGGCCCGGTGCCGGCGGGTGGCATGGATCGCCGGCGGCCCGTTATCGGTCGACCAGGAGATCCGGCCGTGCGCGCCGGGGCCGATGCCGGCGTAATCGCCGTAGCGCCAATAGGCCAGGTTGTGCCGGCTCTCCGAGCCCGGCCGGGCGTAGTTCGATACCTCGTAGGCGAGCAGGCCGTGTCCGGCGGCGATGTCCGCCGTGTCTTCGTAGAGCTCTGCCGCCAGATCCGGCTCCGGCATCGTCAGCTTCCCCTGGCGATGCAGCGACTCGAACTTGGTGCCGGCCTCGATGGTCAGCTGATACAGCGAGAGATGGTCGGGGCCGAGCGCCAGAGCACAGCCGAGCTCGGCACGCCACGCGGCCCGGTCCTGGCCGGGGCGGGCATAGATCAGGTCGAACGAGATCCGCGGGAAGATCGCCCGCGCCGCCTCCAGCGCCGACATCGCCTGCGCCGCCGAGTGCTCGCGGCCGAGCTCGCGCAGCGCCGCGTCCTCCAGGCTCTGCACGCCAAGCGAGACCCGGTTGACGCCGGCCTCCCTGAAGCCGCGCAGCCGGCCGGTCTCGACGCTGGTGGGGTTGGCCTCGAGCGTCACTTCGAGATCGCCAGAAGGCCGGAACAGGGTGCAGGCGTCGGCGATCAGGTCCGCCACCGTCCTGGGCTCCATCAGGCTCGGCGTGCCGCCGCCGAAGAAGATCGAGGAGAGCGCGCGGGGGCCGAGGCGAGCGGCCTCGGTCGCCAGCTCGCGGCGCAGCGCGGCGGCGAAGCGGACCTGCGGCAGCGTCTCGCGGACGTGGCTGTTGAAGTCGCAATAAGGACACTTGGCCAAGCAGAATGGCCAGTGGATGTACAAGGCAAGGCCAGGGCTCTGCCCCCCACCTTGGCCTGGACTCGCCAAGGGCATAGCCCTCGGAACCCGATCCATCAGATCGCGACGCGGACGCCGAGCTCGACCACGCGGTCGGACGGGATGCGGAAGAACTCGAAGGCGGGTACCGCATTGCGGGCCATCAGCAGGAACAGCGAAATCCGCCAGATCGACATCTTCGGCACCGCACCCCGCACCAGCACCTCGCGGTTGACGAAATAGGACGCCTGCATCGGGTCGAACGCGACCCCGTGCGCCTGCAGCTCCTCAAGTGCCCTCGGCAGGTTCGGGCTCTCCATGAAACCATAACGCAAGGTCACGCGGTGGATGCCGGGCGCCAGCTGCTCGACCAGCATGCGACCGCCGGGATCCGCCTCGGGCTGGTCCAGGTTCTGCAGCGTGGCGAACAGCACCCTCTCGTGCAGGACCTTGTTGTGCTTGAGGTTGTGCAGCAGGCAGGCCGGCACGATCTCGGCGTTGGACGTGAGGAAGATAGCCGTTCCCGGCACGCGAACGGTGCGCGACTGCGGCAGCCGGGCCAGGAACGAGGCCAGCGGCAGGCTGTCCTGCCGCCAGCGTGCGAGGATTAGGTTGCGGCCGGTCTTCCAGGTGGTCATTAGCGTTGTCAACACGATGCCGAGCAGTACCGGGACCCAGCCGCCCTCCGGAATCTTGAGGGCGTTCGCCGCAAAGAATACGAAATCGATCGCGAACAAGCCTCCGAACACGGTGACCGACGCCAGACGCGACCACCCGTAGATGCGCCGGAACACAACCATCGCCAGCACGCTGGTGCAGCCAAAGGTGCTGGTGACGGCGATGCCATACGCTGTGGCCAGGTTGTCGGAGGTACGGAACGCCAGCACCAGCAGCAGCACGCCGATCAGCAGCGCCCGGTTGATCTGCGGCACGTAGATCTGGCCCTCCTCGTCGGCATTGGTGTGCAGCACGCGCATGCGCGGCAGGTAGCCCAGCTGGATCGTCTGCCGCGCCATCGAGTAGGCGCCGGTGATCACCGCCTGGCTGGCGATGACGCTGGCGACGGTCGCCAGCACCACCATCGGCAGCCGCAGCGCATGCGGCACCAGCAGGTAGAACGGGTTCACCGTCGCGGCCGGATGGCCGATGATCAGCGCGCCCTGACCCATGTAGTTGAGCACCAGGCAGGGCAACACCAGGACCAGCCAGGCCAGGCGGATCGGCTTCGGCCCGAAATGGCCCATGTCGGCATACAGCGCCTCGGCGCCGGTGACCGCCAGCACCACGGCGCCCAGCGCGATGAAGGCCAGCCAGCCGTGGTGCCAGATGAAGATCGCGGCATGCGACGGCAGCAGCGCCCGGAGCACGAACGGCGCGCGCGACACCTCGATCGCGCCGAAGACGCCGATGGCCAGGAACCAGACCAGCATCACCGGCCCGAAGATGCGGCCGACGTTGCCGGTGCCGCGCCACTGCAGGCCGAACAGCGCCAGGATGACCACGACCGCGATCGGCAGCACGATCCCGGACGTGCCGGGGACGCTGACCTCGAGCCCCTCAACCGCGGACAGCACCGAAATCGCGGGCGTGATGGTGCCATCGCCGAAGAACAGGCAGGCACCGACGATACCGACGAACCCCAGCACGGTCCGCAGCCGGCCGGTGGCGACGCGCTGCGCCAATGCGCTCAGCGACAGGATGCCGCCCTCGCCCCGATTGTCGGCTCGCATGATCAGCGTCACGTACTTCACCGTGACGACCAGGATCAGCGACCAGAAGATCAGGCTCTCGATGCCGAGCACCTCGCCCGCGGTCACCCGGGTGCCGATGATCTGGATGGTAGACTTCAGCGCGTAGAGCGGGCTGGTGCCGATATCGCCGTAGACCACACCCAGCACCGCCAGGAGCGACCCGGCGGTGACGCTGCGATGGCGAACCGTGGGCCCATGACCGCTGCCCGCGACGGGTTCGGACAGCCCGCTGGAACTCTCGGGACGCGATCCGGACAGGCCTGCGCCAGATATGCCGGCGACCTCACTCATCCAGGAACGCTCCGCAAGCGGCGTCGTCGCCCGGCGCCAGCACGCTGCCCATACGACCTAGCTCGCGGACGGCGCAAGCGGAACAGCCCCGAGGGTTGCTGCTGAAGCGGGGGGTCTGTCGCCGAAAATCGCGCTGCCGACCCTGACCGAGGTGGCGCCCGCCGCAACCGCCTGCTCGAAGTCCCCCGACATCCCCATCGACAGCTCGGCCAGCCCGTGCGTCGCCGCCAGCCCGGCCAGCCGGCGGAAGAACGGCGTGGGGTCGCGACCGGCCGGCGGGATCGCCATTAGCCCGGTCACGGCGGCGCCGAAGCGGCGTCGGCAGGTGGCGATGAAAGCGTCCGCCGCCGTCGAGCTCACCCCCGCCTTCTGCGGCTCATCGCCGATATTGACCTGCACCAGCAGCGCCGGCAGGCGGCCTTCCCGCTGCGCCGCCCGATCCAGCGCATCGGCCAGCCGGTCGCGGTCCAGCGTCTCGATCACGTCGGCGAGACCCACCGCCTCGGCCGCCTTGTTGGTCTGCAGCGGGCCGATCAGGTGCAGCCGCAGCGCGGGGTGCCGAGGCCGTAGCCCCGGAAACTTCGCCGCCGCCTCCTGCACCCGGTTCTCGCCGAAGCATGCCTGCCCGGCCGCCAGGGCCGCCTCCACCGCGGCCGCCGGATGGGTCTTGGAGACCGCCACCAGCCGGACCGCGGCCGGATCGCGGCCAACCTCCCGGGCCGCCGCCGCAATGCGCGCGCGGATATCGGCGATCGCGGCGGCGACGCCGGACGCTGCTGCATTGTGGGTCATGCGCGGACGCTCCAGCTGCCAGCAGCGAGGATCAGACGCCGCCCGAGGGCATGTGGTCGCCGCGAGCCGGTCCGGCCAGGGCCGCCGGGACCGCCTCGACGTCGAGCAGCAGCTCCTGGGTCCGGATGCGCTCGTTCCGCTCGATCAGAAGGCGCTGCTGCTCCGGACCGAGCCCGATCTCCATCTCGCCCGGATCGCCTTGCCGGCCGGGCGGTGACCAGCTGTCGCCGCTGCCGGTGGCCCGCGCCAGGGCGGCCAGTTCCGGTATCAGGGCCAGGCGCCCAGCTGCCGTCGCCGCATCGAACCAGAGCAGGCAGATCCGGTCCCAGCCGTCGAACGCCACCTCCAGCGCCTGCAGCCAGCCGGCGACGCCGCCCTGGCCGTCGCGGCAAGCCTCCAGCAGCGGCAGCGGATCAGCCAGCATCGCCTCCATCTCCGGCAGCCGCCGCGCCACCTCGTCGATGCAGCGCTCGGCGGCGGCGATCACCCGCGCCAACAGCAACGCGTCCAGCCCGTGCCGGCTGAACTGCTCCTCCGCCATCGACAGTCGCAGCCGCTGAACCAGGCCCAGCAGGCGCTTCCAGCGTCCGCCCTCGGCGGTTGTGCGCGCCGAGATCGGGCCGCTGCCGCCGACCGCGACCGAAGCGTAACGGACGGAGAGGGTCTGCAGGGCATCGGCCAGCTGCGGGCCGCGCCAGCCGAGCCGGGCGGCCAGCAGGTTGAAGCCGTCGCGGGCCAGGCAGCTCGCCGCCGCCGGTCCGTGGAAGCCGCCGCGAGTCGCCAGCGTCATCAGCCACTGCGCGCGCAGGCGAAGCGAGCCGGCCTCCAGCGCAGACTGCGTCCTGAGGGCTGCTGCGGCGGCCTCGAGCCCGGCGTGGCCGTCGCGCGCCACCGCCCAGCCGGCCTCGCGGACGTCGGCGGGGCCGATCGCGCCATGGCCGGACAGCCGCCCGACCAGCAGGGTGTCATGGAGACAGGGTGCGGCGAAGCCGGTCACGACGCTCCAGGCGGCGACGTAGACGCCGCGCCCGCCGGAGGGGTTGGGGAGAATGAACTCGAGACCGCGCCGGCTGCCGCGCACCCTGACGCCGCACAGCATCGGCGCCAGGAACGGCAGGTGCACGCCGCCGTCGACGCCGCCGTCCGGACGCCGCATCGGCATGGTCGCGGTGCTCCAGGAGGACGGGCTTGGGGACGGACCAAGCGACGGGGGCGGGACGGGTCTGGTCATGACAGGCCCGTCCAGGGACCCGACCACGTGCAATGCACCCATCGACGACATGCCTCCTGGCTCGGCCGGGGCATCATGCCCAGGGGATCGGTCCCTGCAGGATAGCGCGCATATATGAACACCATCGAAACACCAGAGCTCGCAGGGACCTGCTCAGCGCCGGTCCATGATCTCGATCGCGCGCTCGCTGCCGACCAGCAGCTCGGCAAGCCGCAGGCTGTCGGCCGCGAGCAGGCCGGACGACGTGCCGGCATCGAGGTAGCGGGAGGCCGCATCTTCCAATAGCCGGCCATATTCGTCGCTCTCGCCAAGCCGGCCGGCGGCCAGCGCGAATCGGCGCAGCTGCCGGGCCTCGGCCTCCAGCGCCCCGACGGCTTCTGCGGCGAGCGGCGGCGTGCATGCCGCGACCTGCGGCGGTCGGGGCGCGGCCGCCGGACCCGGTAGCCTGGCTTGAAGCGTCGTCTCGAACACCAGCCGGTTGGCCGCGGACACTGCCTGCCGCAGGCGGGCGAGCCGACGCTGCTCCGGCGCCGGACGCAGTTCGAGCCGTCGGAACCGCTCGATCCGGCCGATCAGCGCGACGCGCGCCTGCATCCGGCCTGCATCGAGCAGATCGTCCGGCCCCGGCTCCTCGACCAAGGCCTCCATCCGGCCCAGCGTGTCGGCCGCGGCCTGGTCGATGCCGGCCATCAGGACCGTCACGGACCGGTGGTTGCGCGCCACCGCGATCGCCGAGCGCACGACCTGATCCGGGGCCGCGGCCTCCAGCAGCAGGGCCAGCATCAGGCCCCAGCCAAGCGGCGCCGTCTCCGCGGCATCCGACAGCAGGGCGCTCAGCACCTGCTCGCAGCGCGGGTCGGTGTGAGGAGGCAGGCTGCGCAGGGTGACGGCGTGGCGCAGGATCACCTGCAGTGGCGCCACCAGCGGGATCACCATGGCTGCGGTGAGGCCGTGCATCTTCTGCCAGTCGGGCGTCCGCCAGTCGGCCGGCAGCTCCAGCGTGGCCAGCTCCGCCGCCGCCGCCGACCACAGCGGCGCGCCGGCGCGGGTAAGCGCCGCGTCGTCGGCATCCTGCAGGTCGGGCGGGAGCTCGCCCGGGATCCGCGGCAGCAGGAGGTTGGCAAGCGGCTGGATCAGCGAGCGCGGGATGGCGAGGTCGCCCGGCTGCCACTTGGGCGCCGCCGCCACCACCGCGTCGAGCGGCGTGAACAGCAGCCGGGTATGGGTCATGGGCCGGCTCGGCCGCAGCTGGGCGAGCCGGCCGCGGATCGGCGCCAGCAGCTGATCGGCCTCGCCGCGATCGGGCAGCCGGTCGATCATCTGCGTGACCTTCAGAAGCTTGGAGTCGCTCGCGTGCAGGAGCTCCTCGGACAGGCTCCTGACGACGTGGCCGGCACGGGCCGGCGGCGACGGGTCGAGCTCAGCCATGGCCGTCATCCAGCCCGAGCTCCAGCGCCCGGATCCGTTCGTTCCGCTCGACGATGACCGCGGGCGGAGCGTCGCGAGGGCCGCCGGTCTCCGCGGCTTCGGCCTTACGGTCGGCGCCGATGACGTCCTGCCGGTCCGGCGCCGGGATCGTGGCCGAGGCGGCGGCAGGAACGGCGGGAGATACGGGCGTCGATCCGGCGGCGTCCGGCGAGGCGGCCGGATTGTTCTCCGCCGCCAGCCGCGTCAGCAGGGCGATCTCCGGCAGCAGGTCGAGGCGTGCCGACAGCGTGGCCGCGTCGTGCCAAAGCAGGCAGATGCGGTCCCAGCCGTCCAGCATCTCCTCGAGTGCAGTCACCGGGGACAACGCCGCGGCCGGGTTGAACCGCCATCGTTCGAGCAGCACCGGCGGCTCGTCGAGCGCCAGCGTCGCCACGTCGAGCAGCGCACCGGCCTTCTGCAGGCAGTGTCCGACGCAGCGGATGGTTCGCGCCAGCACCGCCGCCGGCCGTGATGCGGCGTTGAAGTGCTGGCTGTGCTCCTCGAGGAGAGCCGATTGGAGGCTGCCGAGCATGGCCAGCAGCCGCCGCATGCGGCCGTTGCGGGCGATCGGGACGAATGCGGTCGAGACCTGCTGCAACGCCTCGGCGAGCTGCGCCGCGTTCCATCCGAGCCGCTGCGACAGCGCGGTGAACCCCTCGGTGACGTGGCCGGGCCCGGCCGAGCCGAGGCTGACCAGCACCATCGTGTGCTCGGAGGCCGGGATCGGGGAGGCGCGGATCAGCGCCATCAGCAGCATGGCCCAGAGCCGCAGCGCCTCGCCGTCGGTGGCGGCCTGCGCCCGCGTGGCCGCGGTGGCGGCGGCGCGGCCGGCATAGCCTTCGGCCGCGACCGCCCGGGAGAGGTCGCGGACGGCGCAGGGCGTCAGCGACGGCAGCGCCTGCAGGCGGCGCGACAGGATCACGTCATGGACGGTGGGACCCGCGAGGTCCCGGACCATGCTCCAGACGGCGACGTAGGCACCGCGCCCGCCGGAGGGATTGGGCAGGATGAAGTCGATGGTGCGCCCGCGCAGGCGCCCGCGGGCGCCGGTAAGTAGGGGCGCCGTGAATGGGAGGTGCACTCCCGCCGCCAGGGCGGCGGGACGGGCGCCGCCTGGCCATGCTTGCGTCTCGTTGCCCACGCGGCGTCTTCTCCTCCACGGCCATTGCAAGGACGATGTCGGGATCGCACCCCATCTGCCTTAGGCCATCCCTCTCCAGGCATCATCTCCCCTCCGCATGAACAAGCCCTTAAGCCGCGGCGCCGACGCCGATCCGACCCGGACCATCGCCTTCGCGGTGCTGGTCGCCGTGACCGAGCGCCGCCGTCCGCTGGAGGAGGCGCTTGACCAGGCCGATCCCGCGGTCTCGGCGGTGCCGGCACGGGACCGGGCGGCGGCGCATCGCCTGGCCGCCACCGTGCTGCGCCGCATGGGCACGCTCGACGCCGTGCTGGAGCCGTTCCTGGTGCGGGCACCGCCGCCGCGGGTGCGGATCGCGCTGCTGATGGGCGCAGCGCAGCTCCTGTTCCTGGACACGCCGCCCCATGCGGCGGTGGGCACCATGGTGTCGCTGGTGCGCACGCAGGGCCTGGCGCCCTTCGCGGGGCTGGTCAACGCCGTGCTGCGCCGGGTGGCGGCCGCCGGCGCCGGCCTGCTGGACGGGCTCGACAGCGCCAGGCTCGACGTGCCCCCGTGGCTCTGGTCATCCTGGGGCGGCAGCGCGCGCGCCATCGCCGAGGGGCTTGGCACCGAGGCGCCGCTCGACCTCACGCTGGCGCCGGGTGCGGCGGTTCCCGAAGGCGGGTTGGTGCTGCCGACTGGCTCGGTCCGGCTGCCGGCGGGCACCCGCGTGGCCGGCCTGCCTAGCTACGACGAGGGCGCGTTCTGGGTGCAGGACGCCGCCGCGGCGCTGCCGGCGCGCCTGCTGGCGCCGCGTCCCGGCGAGCGGGTCGCCGACCTCTGCGCGGCGCCCGGTGGCAAGACCGCGCAGCTGGTCTCCGCCGGTGCCACCGTCCATGCGGTGGAACGCGACGCCGGCCGCATGCGCCGGTTGCGGCAGAACCTCGACCGGCTGCGGCTGCGCGCCGAACTGGTGGAGGCCGACGCCACCGCCTGGACGCCGCCCTGGGCCCTGGACGCGATCTTGCTGGACGCACCCTGCAGCGCCACCGGCACCGCGCGCCGCCATCCCGACGTGCTGCGGCTGAAGCGCGCCTCGGATCTGGCGGGGCTCGCGGAGGGGCAGGAGCGGCTGCTGGCAGCGGCGGCGCGGATGCTGCGCCCGGGCGGCCGGCTGGTCTATGCGGTGTGCTCGCTGCAGCCGGAGGAGTGCGCGGAGCGCGTGCTGGGGGCCGTCCGTCACGGCCTGCGCCCGGTGCCGTTCACCGCGGACGAGCTGGCAGCGCTGCCCGAGGCGCTGACCCCGGAAGGCTGGCTGCGCACCCATCCCGGCCTCTGGCCGGAGCTGGGCGGCCTCGACGGCCACTTCGCCGCCCGCTTCGAGCGGGTTTGACCGGCGCCGCCGGCGCGCTTGCCTGCGCCGCCTTGGTTGCTGCTACAACCGGATGCATGTCCGAGCGAGATCCACAGCACCGCCCGATCGTGGCGCCCAGCCTGCTGGCTGCGGATTTCGGCAACTTCGCCGACGAGGTCGCCGCCGTCGAGGCGGCCGGCGCGGACTGGCTGCATCTCGACGTCATGGACGGGCATTTCGTGCCCAACCTGTCCTTCGGTCCGCAAGTGATCCGGGCGCTCCGCCCGCGTACGCGGCTGCCGTTCGACGTGCACCTGATGATCGCGCCGGTGGACCCGTTCCTGGCCGCCTTTGCCGAGGCCGGCGCCGACCACATCCACCTGCACGTCGAGGCCGGCCCCAACACCCACCGGTCGCTGCAGGTGGTGAAGTCGCTGGGATGCAAGGCTGGCATCGCGCTGAACCCGGCGACGCCCGCGGAGGCGGTGTCGGCGGTGCTGGACCAGGCCGACATGATCCTGGTGATGACGGTCAACCCGGGCTTCGGCGGCCAGGCGTTCCTCTCCGGCCAGCTGGACAAGATTGGCCGGCTGCGGCGCATGGCGGACGCCACCGGACGGCACCTGCCGATCATCGTTGATGGCGGCATCGACGCCCGCACCGCGGCGCTCTGCCTGGCCGCCGGCGCCGACACGCTGGTCGCCGGCACGTCCGTCTTGGGCCAGGCCGACTACGCCGCCGCGATCGCTGGGCTGCACGCGGCGTCCTCGCCATCCCGATGAGCATGCGGGACTGGACCCGCGAGGCCCGGATGTCGCTCGCGCGCCTGCCGGGCCTCACCGGCGCCCGGGTGCCGGACGCGCCGTCGGTCGGGGTCCGCGACCTCTGGCCAGGCGATACCGGACGCGGCGCCCGGCTGATGAAGGGCGAGCTGGTGTTCGGCGGCGCGGTCGCTCCACTGGTGCCGGGCCGGTCGCCGGGGGCCTGGATCGACCCCGGCCTGCCGCCGCTGCTGCGCGCCCACGCGCACGGCCACTCCTGGCTGCGCGACCTGCGGGCGCTGGGCACCGACGGCGCCCGGCTGCGCGCCCGCGCCCTGGTGTCCGACTGGCTGGCGCGGCCGCCGGCCGACCCGCTGGCGCGCGCCCCGCACGTGGCGGCGAGCCGGGCCGCCGCGTGGCTCGCGCACTACGACTTCTTCGCCGCCTCCGCCGACGATGGCTACCGCCGGCGGCTGATGTCGCGGCTGCTGGTCGAGGGTCGCATGCTGGCGGCCGCGATCCCGACCCCCACGCACGACCACCGGGCGCTCGTCTGCCTGAAGGGCCTGCTCGCATGCGCGGTGGCGATGCCCGAGCAGGCCGGCTTCCTCAGCCGGGTCATGCGCCATCTCGGCCCCGAGATCGGCCGCCAGGTGCTGACCGACGGCAGCCACGCCGAGCGGGCCCCGGCGGCCCAGCTCGCGGCGCTGCGCGAGCTGACCGAGATGCGGGCACTGATGCAGATCGGCCAGATCGGGCAGCCGCTGGCGCTGGCCGCCGCCCTCGACCGCATGAGCCCGGTGCTGCGGGCGCTGCGCCACGGCGACGGCGGCCTGGCGCTGTTCAACGGCAGCCAGGAAAACGCCGCCGCGCACGTCGACCTGGTGCTGAGCCAAGCGACGCGAGGCCGCGGCATCGCGGCCGAGATGCCCGACGGCGGCTTCGTGCGCGTCCAGTCCGGCCGCCTCCTGCTGCTGGTCGATGCCGGGCCACCGCCGCCGCCGGGGTTCGACACCGACGCGCATGCCGGCACGCTGTCGTTCGAGCTGTCGGTCGGCCGCGAGCGGCTGATCGTGAACTGCGGCGCCGGCATCCTGCCCGACTGGCGCGACGCGCTGCGCGCCACCGCGGCGCACTCGACGCTGGTGGTGGCCGACACCAGCTCGTCGGAGCTGCGCGGCGGCGGCGTGGCCCGGCGGCCGGCGCACGTCACCGTCGACCACCGGCAGGCTGCCGGCGCGCACTGGCTCGACCTCGGCCAGGACGGCTACCTGCCCACCTTCGGCGCGGTGCATCACCGGCGCATCTACATCGCCGACGGCGGCGAGGACGTGCGCGGCGAGGACACGCTGTCCGGCGGCACCTCCAGTCCGTTCGCGCTTCGCTTCCACCTGCATCCCGGCGTCCGGATCGCGCGCGAGCCGGCGCCGGCGCCGGACGAGGAGGGCGGCTCGGTGCTGCTGACGCTGCCCTCGGGGGTCGCCTGGCGGCTGCGCGCCGACAGCGGGCGGCTGGGCCTCGAGGAGAGCATCTATCTGGGCGGCGACAGCCCGCGCCGCGGTACCCAGATCGTCGTCGCCGTCGCGGGGCTGCCGGACGCCGACGGCGATGCGTCGAAGCCCGATGCCCGGGTGATCGTGCGCTGGGCGCTGAGCAAGGCCGCGGAGCCCTGAGCCGTCGGCCAGACTGATGAAGGTGCTCGAGATCACCAACGTCGATTTCTCGCTCAAGCACTTCCTGCTGCCGCTGATGCGCGGCCTGCGCAGCCGGGGTCACGAGGTGGTGGGGGTGAGCGCCGACGGCCCGCTGCTGGACGAGGTGCGTGCCGAGGGGTTTCGCATCGTGACCGTGCCGATGGCGCGCAGCCTGTCGCCGCTGGCGCAGGGCCGCGCCTTCCTGGCGCTGCTGCGGCTGATCCGCGCCGAGCGGCCCGACCTGGTGCACGCGCACATGCCGATCAGCGGCGTGCTGGCCCGCCTCGCCGCCTGGCTCTGCGGCGTGCGGGTGATCGCCTATACCTGCCACGGGTTCCTGTTCAATCAGCCCGGCCCGGCGGCGCGGCGCGGTGCGGCGCTGCTGCTCGAATGGATCGTTGGCCGGGTCACCGACCGCTACTTCACCGTCTCGCGGGAGGAGGCCGCCGACGCGCGCCGCCTGGGTCTGCACCGCAACCCGGTCGCCGTCGGCAATGGCCGCCGGCCGGACCTCTTCCGTCCGGACCCCGAGGCGCGGCGCCGCGTCCGCGCCGCATTCGGCGTGCCGGAGACGCGCGTGGTGGTGATCGTCGTGTCGCGTCTGGTGCGCCATAAGGGCCACCCGGAGCTATTGGCGGCGATCGCCGGCGTACCGGAGGCAGAGCTCTGGGTGGTCGGTGACCGGTTGCCGTCCGATCACGGCGAGGAGCTCGATGCGGCGTTCACCGAGGCCGTTCGACCGGACCGGCTGGGCCTACGGCTGCGCCGACTCGGCTATCGCACCGACATTGCAGCGCTGCTGGCAGCCTCCGACGTGTTCGCGCTGCCAAGCCACTTCGAGGGGCTGCCAATGTCGGTGATCGAAGCGATGTTCTGCGGGCTGCCGGTGGTCGCGACCAAAATCAGGGGGCCGCGCGAACAGGTGGTGCCGAACGAGACCGGACTGCTGGTCATGCCCGGGGACGTGACGGGACTGGCGGCGGCTCTTGGGCGCCTTGCGGCGGACGCGCCGCTGCGGCGTCGCATGGGCGAGGCCGGGCAAGCACGTGCGCTGTCGCTGTATGACGAGCGTGTGGTGGTCGAGCGGACGCTCGATCTGCTTGGAGCATGATGAGAGGGTCATCGCGTCGTGAGGGCTACCGATCGCTGGCCGCCCGTGGTCCCTTACGGCAGGCGATGAATGGACGGTCTCACGCGCTGTCGACCGGAACGGCCTCTGCTCGACCCGGTGTGCCCTCGCACAGGGATATCTGTCCGGACGCGAGGGTGGCGGTCAAGCCGTACATCGATGATCCCTGCAACGGCCAGGACCGCCTGCAGCCTGATGATCAGGAGCCGAAGCGTATGGCGATTGCCGCACCGCGTCGCCGCAAGGGAACTTCGAGAAACCGGTAGTTCAACTCCGCCAGACCGAGAAGGATGGCACAGGCGCAGAGACTGTATGCAACGGCCTGCAGACCGCTCGGGTGTATGCCCATCGGATGCGTTCGAAACCAGACCTCATGCAGCGAGAGATATACAGGTTGATGGATGAGATACAGTGCGTAAGAGCGAGCCCCGATCCAGAGGAATGTTTTCTTTAAGAAACCGTCACGACAAATATAGTTCTTGTCATAGGAACTCAACCATACAAGAAATGCGCTTAATATAGCGATCATGCCTAACGGGAATTGCACGATCGATGCGGCATAGCTTGCGAGCATCGTTATGAAGATGAGCGGCACGCCGACAGCTGCCACTCGCATCGATCGATAATTTGCTAGAGCATTATCCGATCGAACGGACTCGTTCGATCGGATAAAGATGCTCGTCAAAACAACAATCTAGAGGATAATCCGTGAGCCTAAGCGATCGGATCATCCTCTAGTGGCATAGGCTCGAACAAGCGATACGACGGGTGCGTCTGCCAGATCGCCAGCAGCACTCCCAAGGCGATTGCCTCACCACGGAGACAGACCGTCAGGGGAATCGTCACGATAACGAATTGCAATGCGACGATGAACGCCAGAAGCATCCAGATTCGGCGTCGGAACATGAAGACAGCCAATGGCAGCAAGAAGTAAAACTGTTCCTCCAGGGACAGGCTCCAATAGATGAAATTATACGCCCGGTGTCATGCCCTGATACCAAGGCTCTGAGAGTGTGATTCGTGGGGGGTTCCCAGACCGAGGTTGATCTGATTCGATACGGCGACCTTGGACGTTGCCATGCCGATTGCGGTC
>CALMVO010000008.1 GCA_937873205.1 uncultured Acetobacteraceae bacterium | reverse complement strand
CCCCCCCCCCCCCCCCCCCCCCCCCCCCCCCCCCCCCCCCCCCCCCCCCTTCTCAATTCAACGCCGCCCCATCCCGTAAAACCGCCTCCGCCTCTGCGGTGAACTTACCCCCCGCTCGGTGCAGCACGAGCCCCGGCAGCACCCTGTCCTCACCCCGGCTGCCGGCGATGCCCTGCAGGATCACGATCCGAGCCGCCCGGCCGGCCAGCGGCCACAGCGGCAGCAGGCGGATGCCGCCGAACCCGTGCGTCAGCATCGCCGCCGCCGCCTCGGCATGCCGGGCGGCCGGCAGCACGAGCGTCAGCGTGCCGCCCCGGCGCAGCGTGCGGGCCAGCGCGGCCGTCCAGTCCGGCAGCGAGCCTTCCGGCGCGCGCTTGGCCAGGTCCCGCCGAGCCGAGGCCGGAGCGGTGGCGTCGGCGCGGTGCCAGGGCGGGTTCGCCATCGCGTGGTCGAAGCGGCCGGCGGCGATGAGCCCGGGATCGCAGCAGGCCGCCTGCACCGGCGCTGCCAGCACCGGCCAGCCATGCAGCCCGTTGGCGTCGAGGTTGCGCCGGGCCAGGGCGGCAGTGGCCGGATCCCGCTCGATCCCGGTGCCTTGCAGTCGGCCGTCCCGCAGGGCATGGCGCGCGCCGAGGCAGGCCAGCGCCGCCCCGGCGCCGCAGCCGGCTTCCAGCACGCGCTCGCCGGGCCGCGCCGGCACCGCGGCGGCGAGCAGCACCGGCTCGATCCCGGTGCGGTAGCCGTCGCGGAACTGCCGGTAGACC
This sequence comes from uncultured Acetobacteraceae bacterium, assembly GCA_937873205.1. GTDB lineage: Bacteria > Pseudomonadota > Alphaproteobacteria > Acetobacterales > Acetobacteraceae > Lichenicola. The sequence goes on along the minus strand of CALMVO010000008.1, from coordinate 26,164 downwards.
ACCCGGCCGCCAAGCAAGGTGCCGGCGGTTTCGACATCGGATTCGATCCCGGTTCCGGCCTCGGCCACCACTCCCGCCGGCGCCCCGGCCTCTGCTTGACCGCCCATTCCCCGCCGCCCATATGTGCGCACGCCGACCCCGGAGCGTGGAGGGACGCCGCTTGGACCTTGCCACCTCTGCGCCTGATCCGGCCATGACCGATCGCGGTCCCGGCGCCGGACAGGATGCCGGCGTGGAGGGCGAGGCCGCCCTGTCGGCGCTGTCCGAGCTGCTGCGGGACGACATGCAGGCGTGCAACACCGCCATCGTCGCCCGCATGGACAGCCCGGTGGCGCTGATCCCGCAGCTGGCGGCGCACCTGGTCGCGGCGGGCGGCAAGCGGCTGCGTCCGCTGCTGACGCTGGCTTCGGCGCGTCTGTGCGGCTACCAGCCGAGCGGGCAGGTGGCGCGTCACGTCAACCTGGCCGCCTGCGTCGAGTTCATCCATACGGCGACGCTGCTGCACGACGACGTGGTCGACGAGAGCCAGCTGCGCCGGGGGCTTGCCAGCGCCAACGCGGTGTTCGGCAACAAGGCATCGGTGCTGGTGGGCGACTTCCTGTTCGCGCGGTCGTTCCAGCTCATGACTGAGGATGGCTCGCTCGAGGTGATGGCGATCCTATCGAAGGCGGCCGCCACCATCGCCGAGGGCGAGGTGCTGCAGATGGTGACGCAGAACGACCTCTCGACCTCGATGGAGCGCTACCTGGAGGTGATCCACGGCAAGACCGCGGCGCTGTTCGCCGCCGCCTGCCGGGTCGGCGCGGTCGTGGCCGAGCGTCCCGCGACCGAGGCCGATGCGTTGGAGGGCTACGGCACCAACCTCGGCATGGCGTTCCAGCTGGTGGACGACGCGCTCGACTACGCCGCTGACCAGCGCTTGCTCGGCAAGACCGTCGGCGACGATTTCCGCGAGGGCAAGATCACGCTGCCGGTGCTGGCCGCCTTCGAGGCCGGCGACGAGGCCGAGTGCGCCTTCTGGCGCCGGGTGATCGAGGACAGCGACCAGCAGCCCGACGACCTCGACCGCGCGCTGGAGCTGATCGCCGCCACCGGCGCCATCGACGCGACGCTGCGCCGCGCCGCCGACTATGCCGAGCGGGCGCAGGCCTCGCTGCGGCCGTTCCCGGACAGCCGCATCCGCGGCCTGCTCGGCGAGATCGCCGCCTATACGGTCAATCGCGGCCGGTAGGGCGGCGCCGGGGAGCGATCCCGGGCCACTGCCGCGTCGAAGCGGTGGATGCCGTCGTAACCGACGGCGACGAGCCCGTCGTGCAGCCCGGCCTCGTCGCCGGGTGGTGCGGTGAACCAGGTCCGGCCGCCGCCGCTGCCACCGGATCCGGTCCCGGTCTCCTCCGCCATCGCCGCGGCCCGGCGGGCGACGGCGGCGGCCGGGTCGAGCCAGGCGATGCCCGCCGGCGACAGGTCACGCAGCATCGGCAGCAGCACGCCGTAGTGGGTGCAGCCCAGCCCGACCACGTCGATGCGGTCGCCGCCCAGCTGGCCGAACATCCGGTCGAGCTCGCGACGGATCGCGTCCGGGTCAGGGGCGTGGCCGCGGAACGCCGCCTCGGCTAGGTCGGCCAGGCCGCGCGCGCCGTAGGCGATCAGCCGGCAGTCCGGGGCGTATTGTTCCTGCAGCATGCGCAGGTAGGGGCGGCGCACCGTGGCGGCGGTGGCCAGGAGCCCAATATGGCGGGTGCGGCTGGTCTCCGCCGCCCATTTGATCGGCGGTACGCAGCCGACGAACGGCACCGCGAAGCGCTCCCGCAGCGCTGCCAGTGCGATCGTGCTGGCGGTGTTGCAGGCCACCAGCACCAGGCCGGGCCGCAGCCGCTCGATCGCCGTCCCGATCACGCCGCAGACGCGCTCGACCAGCACGTCGTCAGGCAATTCGCCGTAGGGGAACACCGCGTTGTCGGCCAGGTAGTCGATCCGGGCGTCGGGCAGCAGCCGGCGCAGTTCGCGGACGATCGACAGGCCGCCGATGCCGGAGTCGAAGGCGAGCAGCCCGGACGGCGCCTCGGACGGTACCTGCGTCACGCCTTGGCCAGCTTCGCCCGCTTGGCTTCCATGGCCTCCTCGACGCTGCCGACGCCGCCATGCCTTGCCGACCAGGCGCACGGGTCCTCCAGGAAGCGCCGCACCTCGACCCCGGCCGCCTCCGAGAAGTACGGCCGCTCGGCGCAGGCCTCCAGCACGTCCCACCAGGTGCAGAGCGAATGCAGCGACACCCCCATCTCCGAGAGGGTGCGGTGCGCGCCGGGGAACACGCCGTAGAAGAACACCACGAAGGCGTGGTCGACGATGGCGCCGGCGTCCCGCAGCGAGTTCGCGAACACGATCTTCGACGCGCCGTCGGTGGTCAGGTCCTCGACCAGCAGCGTGCGCAGGCCCTCCGGCGTGTCGCCCTCGATCAGCGCGTTGCGGCCGAAGCCCTTGGCCTTCTTGCGGACGTAGGCCATCGGCAGGTGCATGCGGTCGGCGATCCAGGCGGCGAACGGGATGCCCGCGGTCTCGCCCCCCGCCACCACCTCGATGCTCTCGTAGCCGACATGGCGGCCGATCTTCTCCACCCCGAGCTCGACGATCTTGGTGCGCGCGCGCGGGAAGAAGATGATCTTGCGGCAGTCGATATAGACCGGCGACTTCCAGCCCGAGGTCAGCGTGTAGGGCTCCTCCGGCCGGAAGTTGATCGCCCGGATCTCCAGCAGCAGCCGCGCCGTGGTGAGCGCCGCGTCCCGGTCCCAATCGGTGCTGGCGACGGGTGTGGGCGCGTCGGGAGGGCTCATCGGTCTGCTCATGCTGGTGATCCCTTTATGAGGCGAGCGGCAATCTCCACTATCCTTGGCCTGGATGACAATCCGTGGAGCCCGGGCACCGATGGAAACGAGGCTGCTGGCGCTGCCGGATGCGCCGGTATGGGTGCTGGAGGACAAGGGGGCCGCCGCCGCCGGGCAGGCGGCGGCGATCGCCGGCCGGCTGGGCGTGCCGTTCCGCCGGATCGGCAGCGCCGGCCCGTCCGGCCAGGTCCGTGCCGGCAGCCGGCCACAGTTGATCGTCTCGGCCGGCGCGCGGTCGGCAGCGCAGTCGCTGCTGCTGCGCGCGCGCCACGGCTGTCGCGTGGTGCACTGCGTGGGCAGCCGGCCGCTGCTGCCGCGGCAGGTGGCGGGCTATCCGTTCGATCTGATGGTGCTGCCCGCCGGCGACCGCGATGCGTCCGGCCGGATGGCCATGCCGAGTGCGGCCCTGGCCGCCGCGGCCGAAGCCGGCCGTCTGGTGCCGGTGCTGGGGCCGCCGCACGTGGTCTCGCCCGGCCTGCTCGCCCGGGCTCGCGACCTGTGGGCGGACCGGCTGTCGCACCTGCCGCATCCGCGCCTGGTCGCGGTGCTGGGCGGCGGCCAGTCCGATCCTGCGGTGGCGCAGACGCAGGTGCAGGCGCTGGCGCGGCGGCTGTCGCAGATCGCGCAGGCTCGCCGGGGCTGCGTGCTGGCCGCGGCTCTGGCGGAATGCCCGCCCGCCCTTGCGGACGCCTTTTCCGCCGGCCTATCCGGCTGCATGCACCTGATCCACCGCAGCGGCGAGCCCGGCGACGACCCGCTGCTCGGCTTCCTCGGCAGCGCCGATGCGGTGGTCGCCGCCTGGACCGGCGCCCAGGCGCTGGCCGAGGCCTGCGCCGCTTCGGCGCCGATCTTCGTGGTGCCGGCGCCGGGCGGCCGCCGCATCGCCTGGGATCGCGGACTCTCGGCGCGGCTGGCCCGGCTCGACCAGGTGCGTCCGCTGGAGGAGGGGCTCTCGCCCTGGCGCCGTACCCCGCTCGACGAGGCCGGCCGGATCGCCGCCACCATCGTCGCCCGCTTCGCGCGGCTCGGCCACCGCGCCGAATGAGCGTCCGGCCACCCGGGGAGGTTCTCCTTGAAACGGGCGACCGAGCCTGCGCATAAGGGAGGATCGGTTTTGCGAGCCGTTCGCAACTCGGCAGTCGAGGAAGGATCTGGACAGTGACCCGTAGGCCCCTGATCGGCCGCAACTGCGAGCGGGCCGTCGTCACCGCCTATCGGGAACTCCGAGAATGCGGCACGCTCGACATGCAGGCGTTCCATGCCTGCACCACGCTCTATCGCATCCATCATCCCGAGGCGTCGATCAGCGAGGCGCGCCGCCTGGTTTCGGAATGGATCGATCATCACGTGGTGCGCGAGGCCGAGGGCGAGACGCCCGGCTGCGACTGCGACTGACAGCGCGGCTGCCTCCGGGCCGTCGATATTTTTACGCTCCAGCAACAATTTGATTGTTATTTCACGCGGCGACACACAGACTGGTCTCGTATCGACACGGGCCAGGATGGTCGCGATCTGAGACGAGAGCGGCAGGGGCTTCGCCTGCCCAACCCGCCCCAAGGCGTGGCCGCCTGTCCGATCTACTCCATCCAGCTTGTGACGGTCCGCAACGTCACCTGCTGGAAGACAACCGCCCTATGAATCCATTCTTCAGGACGCCACGCGCCCGGTTCACCGCCGGCGCGGCCCTGCTCGCGATCTCCGCCGCATCCCTGCCCGCCCATGCCGCAGGGTCGGCGACCCTGGCCCGTCACCTCGCCGGCGCCCAGGACCTCGGCGCGGTCTCGCCCGGGACCGCGATGACGGCGACGGTGCAGCTGCCGATGGCCGACAAGGCCGGCTTCGAGGCGGCCCTCGCCGCCCGCTACACCCAGGGCAGCCCGCTGTTCCGCCACTGGATGACCCAGGCCGACTTGGCCTCCTACGGCCCGCGTGCCGGCGACCTCGCGATCGTGCGCAAGGCGCTGGCCGGCTACGGCCTCCTGGTGACGCGCGGCAGCGCCAACGGCACCAGCCTGTTCGTGACGGGCGAGGCGGCTTCGCTCAGGCACGCGTTCGGCGCCGACATCCACGCCATGCGCCTGGGCGGCCGCACCATCCTCGCCAACACCGCGGCGCTGGCGCCCCAGGGCGCGCTGGCCGGCCGCGTCAGCGGCGTCGGCGGCCTCGCCGGCGGCAGCATGCACCCGTTCTACGTCCACCCGACCAGCGCCGCCGGCGAGGCCATCCCGGGCATCCCGGTGCCGGCCGCCGGCGCCGCCGCGGCGTCCCCGCTGGCCAGCTTCACCGACCAGTGCTTCGGCACCGGCTCGGCTACGCTGAGCGATGCCACCACCAGCGCAACCTATTCCGGCGTCACCTACGCCTTCGGCGGCCTCGCCTGCGCCTACACCCCGCAGCAGATCGCGGCCCATTACGGCATCGACCAGGCTTACGGCTATGGCGTCGACGGCACCGGCCAGACCATCGTGATCGTCGACGCCTATGGCTCGCCGACCGCGCTGGCCGACGCCAACACCTTCTTCGCCGCCACCGGCACCACGCCGTTCACCAGCGACAACTTCCAGATCATCACCCCCGCCGGAGCGCCGACCGCGGTCGATTACGGCTGGGCCGGCGAGGTGGCGCTCGACATCGAGCTGGCGCACGCGATCGCGCCCGGCGCCACGATCGTGCTGGCGGTGGCGCCCGACAACCAGGACAGCTCGCTGCAGGCCGTCGTGCAGTACGTGATCGACAACCATGTCGGCAACGTCGTCTCCAACAGCTACGGCGAGGGCGAGACCGAGAGCGATGCCCCCACCATCGACTACTGGAACCTGCTCGGCGAGGAGGCGGCGGCGTCAGGCATCACGCTCGACTTCGCCACCGGCGACAGCGGCGACTATGTCGGCGCGCTTGGGGTCAAGGACGTGTCCTCGCCCAGCGACTCGCCCTGGGTCACCGCTGTCGGCGGCACTTCGGTCGCGATCCCGACCGCGGGCGGCCTGGTCGACAGCAGCTGGGGCAACTACCGGGCGCAGCTCGGCTACACCGGCGCGCCGCTGGCCCAGCCCGTCCTGCAGGGGTTCTATGCCGGCGGCGGCGGCGGCGAAAGCGCATTCCTGGCCAAGCCGTCCTGGCAGGGGGCGCTGCCCGGCACCGGACGCCAGGAGCCCGACCTCAGCATGATCGCCGACCCCTACACCGGCGCCATCATCGTCTCGCCGACCAGCGCCACCACGCCGTCGGTGTTCGAGGCGATCGGCGGCACCAGCCTGGCGACGCCGGTGTTCTCGGCGCTCTGGGCAATGGTGAACCAGACCTCAGGCTTCAACCCGGGTGACGGCAGCTTCCGGGCGGGCTCGTCGTTCGGCTTGCCGGGTCCCATGCTGCCGTACTACGCCAGCGCCGTGCTCACCGACGTGGTGCCGCTCGTCGCGGCCCAGCAGGTGTCGGGGACCATCACCACCGGCGGCACCACCATGACGGCGGACGGCTTCGGCCTGCTCGGCATTCCGGAGAACCCGGGCGCGCTGACGACGCTGCGACTGCGCTCGGACGGCGGCTACTCGGTGCTGAGCTTCAACACCGACAGCTCGCTCACCACCGCCGTCGGCTACGATTCCGCCACCGGCTACGGCACGCTGAACGGGCCGGGCGCCATCGCGACGGCGCTCGCGATCATCGCCAGCTACAAGTAAAGCGAAGGCCAGGGGCGTCACGCGCCAGCGTGCGCCGCACGACGCCCCTGGACCCCGCCAAAGGCTCGCCTTGAAAACCGCTTATGAAATGGGTTCCAAGGGCCACGGCCCTTGGCGGGTCCAGGGCAGAGCCCTGGCCTTCCTACCGCGCCGCGAGCGGCACAAGATCGCGCTTCGGCGCCCCGGTATAGAGCTGCCGCGGGCGGCCGATGCGCATGCCGGGCTCCTCGATCATCTCCTTCCACTGGCTGATCCAGCCCACCGTGCGGGCGACCGCGAACAGCACGGTGAACATGCTGGTGGGGATGCCCATCGCCTTCAGGATAATGCCCGAATAGAAATCGACGTTCGGGTAGAGCTTGCGCTGCACGAAGTAGGGATCCTCGAGCGCGATCCGCTCAAGCTCGACGGCGAGGTCCAGCATCGGCTCGTCGGTGATGCCGAGCTCGCGCAGCACCTCGTGGCAGGTCTGCTGCATGATCTTCGCGCGCGGGTCGAAGTTCTTGTATACACGGTGGCCGAAGCCCATCAGCTTCACGCCGCTGTTCTTGTCCTTCACCTTGGCAACGAAGTCTGGAATGTTCTCCTTGGTGCCGATCTCGGCAAGCATCTTCAGCACCGCCTCGTTGGCACCCCCGTGCGCGGGTCCCCAGAGGGCGGCGATGCCCGCCGCAATGCAGGCGAACGGGTTGGCGCCGGTGGAGCCGGCCAGCCGCACCGTCGAGGTGGACGCGTTCTGCTCGTGGTCGGCGTGCAGGATCAGGATGCGGTCCATGGCGCGCGCCAGCACCGGGCTCACCGTGTAGTCCTCGGACGGCATCGCGAACATCATGTGCAGGAAGTTCTCGGCGTAGCCGAGGTCGTTGCGCGGGTAGGTGAAGGGGAAGCCCATCGTGTACTTGTAGGCCCAGGCCGCCAGCGTCGGCACCTTGGCGATCAGCCGCATGGCGGAGATCTCGCGCTGCTTCGGGTCGCTGGTGTCCAGGTGGTCGTGGTAGAACGCGGACAGCGCGCCGACCGTGCCGCACATGATCGCCATAGGATGCGCGTCGCGGCGGAAGCCGTTGAAGAAGTGCCGCAGCTGCTCGTGCAGCATGGTGTGCTGCTTGATCTGCGTCTCGAACTCGGCGTTCTGCGCCGCCGTCGGCAGCTCGCCGTTCAGCAGCAGGTAGGCGACCTCAAGGAAGCCGGCACCCTCGGCCAGCTGGTCGATCGGGTAGCCGCGATGCAGCAGCACGCCCTCGTCGCCGTCGATGTAGGTGATCTTGCTCTCGCAGGCCGACGTGGTGCCGTAGGCCGGGTCATAGGTGAAGAGGCCGAGCTCGCCCTGCAGGCGACGGATGTCGGCCACCTGCGGCCCCAGCGTCCCGGTGAGCACGGGCAGGATAGCCGTTTTGCCGTCGTAGGTGATCGTCGCTTGGGCTGGGGCGGTGGCGCTCATGGGGCTTCCTGTGGCTGATAGGCTTTGGCCGTCCGGTCGGGATACCCGATCGACCGGCTACGACGTCGGACCTTGCCGGGTGAAATGGGGCCAGAACCGTGCTGGAATAGAGGTCAGAATAGGGGCGAAGGAAATCGGGTGGCAACTGCGTCCCGATCACCGCGGGTGGAAGGCTGGATCAGGGCCGCACGAGGCGCGGCGGGACGCTGGCCGAAGGCTGCAGGCGGCGCCAGTCGCCCTCGATCTCCACCACCACCAGCGTGCAGGTCGGCAGCCCGGCGCGCAGCTCCACCGAGGCGGCCGACCGTTCCGCCCCCGCCAGCTGCAGCGCCAACTCGTGCAGGCCGGGATTGTGGCCCAGCAGCATGACCGAACCGGGCGGGTCGGGGATCTCGCACAGCGCGTCACGCAGCTCGCGGGGCGTCGCCAGATAGAGCCGGTCGGTGATCACAAGCGCCGGCGGCGGATCCTCGAACGGGCCCATTCCCTCCCAGGTGCGCCGGGTGCGCAGCGCGCTGCTCACCAGCACCAGGTCCGGCAGCAGCCCCAGCTGCCGCAGCGTGCGGCCCAGGCCGCCGGCGTCGCGCAGGCCGCGCTCGGACAGGTCGCGCGCATGGTCGCCCGCCGCCCCGCCGGCCCCGGCGCCGTCGAGGGCCTTGGCGTGACGCAGCAGCAGCAAGCGGCGGACGGCGCCGGACGGCCGCTCCGTCACGGTCCCGCGCCGAGGGGGGCCGCGTCGGGCTCGCGCGCAAACGCCTCGTGGTGGTGGATCACCTCGCGGATCACGAAGGCCAGGAATTTCTCGGCAAAATCGGGGTCCAGCGCTGCCTCGTGTGCCAGCTCGCGCAGGCGGGCGACCTGCTCCGCCTCGCGGGCCGGGTCGGCTGGCGGCATGCCATGCGCCGCCTTCAGCCGGCCGACCGCCTGGGTGCAGCGGAAGCGCTCGGCCAGCATGTGGACCAGGGCGGCGTCGATGTTGTCGATGCTGCGGCGGAACCCGAGCAACGTCCGCATCGGGTCGCTGCCGTCGCGATCCTGCTGCATGGCCGCGCTGTCCATCCGTCCCACCCCCGCCTGCCGGATCGCCCGATCCCTGCACGGCTTGGGCGCCGGCATCAAGGTGCCGCGCGCGGGGCGTCCGGCGGCGGCGGCAGGACACTGCCGAGGGCAGGCAGGTCGATCCAGGCCAGGTGGCCGCCCTTGCCGGCCCCGGTATCGGTAAAGATGGCCCGGCCGCCGGCCCGGCCGCGCTTCAGCCAGGGCCGTCCGTCGGTGCTGCGCTGGTCGTGTCCGCAATAGACGGTGAACCCGTCGGGGATGTGGTCGATCCAGTTCAGCCGGCGCTCGGGGAAGCCGTCCTCCTGCATCCGCCCGGTGGTCTCGCCGAACAGCGCGCGCGACAGCAGGTGCGTCACCCGCTCCAGCCCCGGCGGCGGCTCCTGATGCAGCATGCCGGTGTGGAAGCCGCCATGCACGAACACCGCGTGGCCACGCACCAGCCAGGCCGGGGCGCGGCCGATCTCGTCCAGCGCGCGCCGCGCCAACTCCTCGTCGAGCTGCGCCAGCGTCGCCTCCAGCGGCGGGTCGGGGCGCATCTTGCGGCCGGCCAAAGCGCGGCCGAGCTTGCGGTCGTGGTTGCCGAGCAGGAACAGGCCGCGTCCCTCGTCGATCAGCCCGAACATGGTGCGCAGCACGCGCGCGCTGTCCGGCCCGTGATCGACCAGGTCCCCGAGCTGGATCACGAAGCGGTCGGTGGCCACGGCGTGACGGAAGGCATTGGCGTCGCCGTGCACGTCGCCGACGATGCGCAAGCTGCGGTCCGGCGGGACCGCCGCAGGCGTCATGCGGCAGCCCGGCGGCGCGGCTTCGAACCCGGCTTGGCATCCTCGTCGTCCGCATCTCCGCCCGCGTCGCTGGTTGTTTTGCCGCCCACGGCGCCGGTTGTTTTGCCGCCCGCGGCGCTGGGCGCGCCGCGCACGTGATCGCGGAACATCTGCAGCGCGCGATCGCGGCCCTCGTCGAGGCCGACCAGCGGCTGCCGCGGATAGTCGCGGCCGAGCTCGACGCCGGCCTGCTTCAGCACCGCGGCCGGTGCCTCCCAGGGCTCGTGCAGCCAGCGGTCGGGCAGGGCGGCCAGCTCCGGCACGTACTGGCGCACGTAGCGCCCGTCGGGATCGAACTTGCGTCCCTGCGTCACCGGATTGAACACGCGGAAGAACGGCTGGCTGTCGGTGCCGGTGCCGGCCACCCACTGCCAGCTGGCCGCATTGGTGGCGAGGTCGGCATCGACCAGCGTGTCCCAGAACCAGGCCTCGCCCTCCTGCCAGCCGATCAGCATGTGCTTGATCAGGTATGAGGCGGTGATCATCCGCACCCGGTTGTGCATCCAGCCCTGTCGCCAGAGCTGGCGCATGCCGGCATCGACGATCGGCACCCCCGTGCGGCCCTGCTGCCAGGCGTGCAGCCCGGTGGCGTCTTGGCGCCAGGGCAGCCGCGCGAAGGCGGCGCGCAGCGGCGTGTCCGGCATCGCCTGGTTGTGGCGCAGCAGGTAGGCCGCGAACTCGTGCCAGAGCAGCTCGCCCTGGAACACCTCGAAGCCGCCCTTCCTCTTGCCCTCGAGCTTGGCCGCCGCCTCGCGCGCCGCGTGCCACACCTGCACCGCCGACAGCTCGCCCCAATGCAGGTGCGGCGACAGCATCGAGGTTCCGGTCGGATCGCCGGGAATGTTGCGGGACTGGCCGTAGCCGTCGAGCCGGTGGCCGAGGAAGTCGCGCAGCCGCGTCGCAGCACCGGCCTCGCCGGGGGTCCAGGTGTCGCGCAGGCCGCCGGCCCAGTCCGGCTTCGTCGGCAGCAGGTTCCAGTCCGAGAGACGGTCGCTCTGCGGCGACCGGTCCGGGCCCGCGATGCGCCCCGGCGCCGGCAGCGGCGGTTCCGGATCGGTCAGCGCCCGGCAGCTGTTGGCGAACGGCGTGTAGATGGCGTAGCGGCTACCTGTCTTGGACCGGACCGCATCCAAATCGAACAGGGTCGCCACCCGATGCTGGACGAAGCTGATGCCGTCCGCCTCCAGCGCCCGCGCGATCGCTTCGTCCTGGCGGCGCGCCCAGGGCTCGTGCATCAGCCCGCACTGCACGCTGCCGGCGCCGACCTCGCGGGCGAGCTCCGGGATGATGCGGGCGGCATCGCCCCGGCGCAGGATCAGCCTTGCCCCGGCCGCCTCGATGTCATGCGACAGCGACGTCAGGCTGTGATGCAGCCACCAGCGCGAGGCGCCCCCGGGCGCCCAGTCGTCGGGCGCCGCCCGGTCCAGCACGAACACCGGGAGCACGGTTCGAGCCTGGGCGAGTGCCGCGGCCAGGGCGCGGTTGTCGGCCAGGCGCAGATCCTGTCGGAGCCAGAGCAGCGCCACCGCGTCGGCGCCCTTGTCCGGGTGCGCCGTCCGTTCTTGCGGCGAGCCGTGGTCTTTGCGCGCCTTGCCAGCACCTGACTTCTGCGCCGCCATCGTCCTGCTCAACCCTGTCTGCCAGGGGACGAAACAGCCGAGCCGGCCTCCTGGTTTCCACCCCGGATCGTCACGATCTCGGCCAGCCCGAAGCTGAACAGCCGCTCGGCGCCGAGCAGGAAGGCGCGGCCGCCGCGCGGAAACAGCGCCGCGATCGCCGGGTGCAGCACGTCGAGCCCACCGGTATAGGCGCCGAACGCCGGCAGGATCATGCGGCCGGCATCGGCGACGAAGCAGGGCCGCGAGATGCTGCCGCCACGCGTCGGCAGCTTCGCCTTCGGATGGTGGTGGCCGCAGATTTCCGCCCTCTCGTCTCCGTGCGAGGGCAGCGGCCGCCGACCGTGCGACTCGTGGCGGAACGCCAGCGGTCCCAGCGCGAAGCTGTCGCCGTGCTCGCCCGGCAGCCCCTCCGGGGGCCTCGGATCGTGGTTGCCCTGCACCCAGACCAGCCGTGCCGCCGCCGCGATCCGCCGCAGCCGCTCCGCGTCCTGTGCTGGCAGCCGCGCCGCGCCGTCCCGATCGTGGAAGCTGTCGCCCAGCGCCACCACGATGTCCGGGCGCCAGAAGCCCACCCGGGCGACCAGCCGGTCCAGTGTCAGCCGGCTGTCCCAGGGCGGCACCAGGCTGCCGCGACGGGCGGCGGCGCTGCCCTTTTCCAGGTGCAGGTCGGCCACCGCCAATAGCCTCGCCGCCGGCCAGTACAGCACCCCGGCCGGGTCCAGCATGACCCGCTCGCCGGCCAGGTGGAACGGGGCCGCGGTCACGTTCCCCGTTCCGCCCTGGCACCGCCGCGCGACAGCGGACGCCGCTCCGGCCGCCGGGACCGCTTGGCTCGCGGCCCCGCCTGGCGGGTGAGCCGGCGCAGCTCCTGCGCGTGGCCGGGGGCCAGAACCAGCGCCTCGGTGGAGGGCTCCGCCTCGCCCATCGCCTCGGCCAGCAGCGCCTCGGTCTCGGCCAGCATGGCGTCCTCGTCGTCGGACGAGCGTACGAACTCGCGGCCGATGTCGAGCATCACCGGGATCGCCAGCGGCGACACCCGGTCGAGCCGGGCGACGCGGATGTGGCTCTCGACCCGCACCAGCATGTCGGCCAGCCGGTCGATGTCGGTGAGCCCTCCGGCGGCCTCGGCGCGGGTGGCGCGCAGCAGCACGTGGTCCGGCTGGTGGCGGCGCAGCACGTCGTAGACGAGGTCGCTGCTCACGGTCACCTGCTTGCGGGTGCCGGTCTGGCCCGGATGCTGGCGCTCGATCAGGCCGGCGACGACGGCGACGTTGCGGAACGTGCGCCGCAGCATCGAACTCTCCGCCATCCAGTCCTCCAGGTCGTCGCCCAGCATGTCCGGCGCGAACAAAGCAGGAATATCGCCGGGCGGATTCGCGCACCAGAGGGCCAGCGCGTAGTCGGTGGCGACGAAGCCGAGCGGCGCGGCGCCGGCGCGCGACAGCCGCCGCGTCAGCAGCATGCCCAGCGTCTGGTGCGCGTTGCGGCCCTCGAAGCAGTAGGCGACCAGGAAGTGGTTGCCGTGGCGGGGGAACACCTCCACCAGCAGGTCGTCGGGGCCCGGCAGCAGCGACCGCTGCCGCTGCAGCTCGAGCCACTCCCGCACCGGCTCCGGATACAACGCCCAGGCCTCCGGGTCGTGCAGCATCTGCCGCACCCGGGCCGCCAGCCCGCTCGTCAGCGGATACTTCGAGCCGGCATAGGTCGGCACCACCGGCTCGCCGGCGCCGCCCTCGGCCACCTCCACCGTCGCCTCGCGCAACCGCAGGAACTTCAGCTTGCGGCCGGCGAACAGGAAGGCGTCGCCCGGGCTCAGCATGTTGGCGAAGCCCTCCTCGATCTCGCCCAGGGTGTAGCCCCTGGGTCCCCCCAGCCGCACCTTCAGCACCGGCGCCTCGACGATGGTGCCGGCGTTCATCCGCGCTTGCCGCGCCACCCGCTCGCCGCGGATCTGGATCCAGCCCTCGGCGTCGCGGAACAGCTTGGCGTAGCGCTCGTAGGCGGTGAGCGCGTAGCCGCCATCCTCGACGAAGCCCAGCACGTCGTCGAAGTCCCGCTGTGACAGCCCCGCGTACGGCTGCGCCGTCCGCACCTCGTCGTACATGCGGTCGGCGCGGAACGGGGCGCTCGCCGCCATCAGCAGCAGGTGCTGCGCCAGCACGTCGAGCCCGCCCGGCCGCGGCGGCTCGCCGTCCAGCTCCATCGCCCGCACGCCCTGGATCGCCGCCTGGCACTCCAGCACCTCGAACCGGTTGGCCGGCACCAGGATGGCGTTGGAGGCCTCGTCCATGCGGTGGTTGGCGCGCCCGACCCGCTGCAGCAGCCGCGACACCCCCTTGGGCGCCCCCACCTGGATCACCTGGTCGATGCCGCCCCAGTCGATGCCGAGATCGAGCGAGGAGGTGGCGATCACGCCGCGCAGCCCGTCCTTCGCGTCTGAGCCCCGCGCCATCGCCGCCTCGACCCGGCGACGCTGGCCGACGTCGAGGCTGCCATGGTGCAGCGCGATCGGCAGGGTGTCGTCGTTGATGCGCCAGATCGCCGCGAACAGCAGCTCGGACTGCGCGCGGGTGTTGACGAACACGATGGTCATGCCCGACGCCGCGATTCGCTCCAGGATCACCGAGGCGCCGGCCAGGCCCATGCGGCCGGACCACGGCACATGGCTGTCCGGCAGCATCATCGACAGCGCGGGGGGTGCCCCCGGCGGCGCCACCACCATCCGCGCCGGCGTCTGCGGCGTGCCGACATAGGCGCGCAGCGCGTCCGGATGCGCCACCGTCGCCGACAGCCCGATCCGCCGCGCGTCCGGCGCCAGCAGCCGCAGTCGCGCCAGGCCCAGCGCCAGCTGGTCGCCGCGCTTGGTGCCGGCCAGCGCGTGCGCCTCGTCGACGACGATCCGGCGCAAGGCGCCGAACATGGTGTCGGCGTCGCGCCGGGACAGCAGCAGCACCAGGCTTTCCGGCGTGGTCAGCAGGATCTGCGGCGGCGTCGCGCGCTGCCGCGCCCGGCGGTCGGCCGGGGTGTCGCCGGTCCGGGTCTCGATGCGGAGGCCGAGCCGCATCTCGTCCACCGGGGCGGTGAGGTTGCGGGCGATGTCGGTGGCCAGCGCCTTCAGCGGGCTGACGTAGAGCGTGTGCAGGCCGGCGGTAACGCCGCCCTCGACCAGCTCGACCAGGCTGGGCAGGAAGCCGGCCAGCGTCTTGCCGCCGCCGGTGGGGGCGACCAGCAGCACATCCTCGCCCGCCCGCGCCGCCGCCAGCACCGCGAGCTGGTGCGCGCGCGGCGTCCAGCCGCGGCCGGCGAACCAGTCGACGAACCGCTGCGGCAACTCGTGCGCCGTCCGTTGTCTGCCTTGCGCCATCCGCAGCAGATAGGCCGGAGAAGCTTCAAGGAGAAGGCCAGGAGCCTCGCCCCTGGACCTCAGCAAAGGCGAGGACTTCGCAATCCGTTCTTGAAGAAAGCAGGTCTGGAGCCACCGGGTCCAGGGGCGGCGCTCCTGGCCCTCCCTCAGGCGTAGCCGGTCGCCAGACGGCGGAGCTCGAGCGTGTTCAGTACGTCGGCACTGCCGAGCTGGCCGGCGCCGAGCTCGCCGTCGCCCTGGCTCTTCACGCCGTAGGCCGCCAGCTCCTCGGCCGACCACGGCCGCGCCGCCGGGCTCCGGACGCCACCGCCTGCAGGCGACGCGTCCGCCGGCGCCGCCGCGGGAGTGGTCCTGCCGGGATGGAGCAGGCTGCTCAGCCAGTGCCGGCCGATCTTCTCGGGGTCGAAGCCGGTCACCTTCTCGGCCACGGTGATGCCGACCCCCACCGGGCCGCCGAGCGCGAAGCTGGTGCCGAGCGAGGCGACGAAACGCAGGTCGGCGTTACCCTCGTCCCCGGTGATGGCGCGATAGATCGCGCCCACCCCCGGGATGTACTGCAGCGGGTTCAGGTCCGACAGCAGGTCGCGGAAGAAGTGGCCGGACGATCCGGCCGTCGCGGCGCCAGTCGCCGCAGGCGCCGCCGCGACGGCGGCGGTCGCGGACACCCCGGTCGTCTGGTCGTTGGCCATGATGGGCGACATCCTGCGTGCGGCCCCGAGGATAGGATGCGACCGTTAACGGAAGCTGAATCACGGGAGCGCCAGGCCGTCTCCAGCGCGCGGGGCGGCATTGCCAGGACTTGGCGTTTTTCGCCACGTGGCATCCGCGCCGGTCGCCCCGACCGTCGGTCGGACAAGCATTTTCAGTTGCTTATCGCCTGGCACGGCGGCTGCACATCGCCGCCCCGTCACCCGGAGCCGCCGCCAATGTCCCGTCCCTGCCTGGTCCCCGTCCTGATCGCCGCCCTCCTGCCCCTGCTGCTGTGCCGGCCGGGGCCCGCCGCCGCCGCCACGCTCGACGCGCGCATGGATGGGTCCAGCCTCGGTATCGAGACGTCCTGCGCCCGGCAGGTCGAGATCCGCAGCGATCCCGACCTGCACGACCAGGTCGTGTTGCACGCGACGGCCGATCGCCAGGAGGAGCTCGACCGCCTCCGCACCGGGAGCGGCGCGGTCGCCCGGCTGCGCGCGGTCCCCGACGGCTGCTGGCGGCCGCAGCAGGATCGGACGTTCGCGCCCACCGTTGCCGTCGTTCTGCGGGTCCCGCCGGGCTTCGCGCTTAAGGTCGCGGATGCCGGCCGCGTCGACTATGCGATCGGCCCCGTCGGCGGCCCGCTGGCGCTCGCCCTGTCCGGCGCGATCCGGCTGCGGGACGCCGGCGTCACGACCCTGGCCGCGACTCTGGATGGCGACGATACCATCCAGTTGGGCCGCGTCGACGGTGCGGCGCAGATCGTGCTGTCCGGCAGCGGCAGCCTGACCGTCGACGAGGCGCGGATGCCCGCCCTCGCCCTGACGGTCAACGGCGTCGGCCAGGTATCGATCGCGCACGGCCAGATCGGCAGCGCTCAGCTCGACGACAACGGCAGCGGCGCAATCCGCATCGGCGCCACCGTCGGCACCGGCGCGGCCGCGGTCGCGGGCAGCGGATCGATCGGGCTGGCCCGCGTCACCGGTCCGCTGGCGCGGGAGGCGAGCGGCATCGGCACCATCACGGTGGGAAACTCGCCACCGGTCGCCGGGGTCAGAGCCCCGGCAGCTCGTTGATCGCCACCACGCGCCAGGCGGCCGGGTGACGCTCCAGGATCGTCAGCGACAGGTTCTGCACCGACAGCCGCAGCGCGGGCCCGGCACCGATGCCCAGCGCATGCGCGCAGGCCGCACGGATCGCGCCGCCGTGGCTGACGGCGACGATGTCTCGCCCGTCATGCTGCTCGGCCAACCGCTCCAGCGCCGCGCCGACGCGGATGCAGACCTGCTCCATGCTCTCGCCGCCCGGCGGCACCTCCTCGGCGGAAATCGGCCAGAACGGATGCGCCGGGACCGACAGCCGCTCCGGCAGCTCATGATGGGCGAGCCCGTGATAGTCGCCCATCGACTGCTCGGTGAGGTCCGGCTCGACCGTCCAGGCGGTCTCCGGATAGCCCGCCTCCTGGATCGCCCGGGCGGTGCGCTGCGTGCGCGACAGCGGCGTCGCGACCCAGGCCGCATCCCGCGGCAGCCGGGCGGCCAACGCTCGATACATCGGCACCTGCGCCACCAGGCTTTCCGGGCAGAGCGGCACGTCGAGCGATCCGTAGAGGCGCAGCCTGGCGTTCTGCTCCACCAGCGCGTGCCGGATCAGCCAGAAGCGGGTGATCCCGGGCGCCAGGGCCGGGCTGTCGAGGAAGGCGGCGCGTTGGCCCATGCAAGGCGGTTCCGGTCGGGCGGCCAGGGGCGGCGAGCCGTCGGCCGCAGAGAGCGCGCCGGCGCCGAAAGGGCAAGGCCGACCGCTAGACGTCGCGTTTGGAACCGGCCAAGGGCGGCTCCGCCGCGAAGCGCGGCTCCGGATCGAGCCGCTCGCAGGCCGGCCAGTGCCGCAGCAGCAGGCCGATCTTGGCGATGATCCGTCGCACGTCGGCGATCTCGCGCGCCATCCGGGCCGGTCCCCCCAGCCCCTCGTGCGACGGCTCGCCGGACAGCAGCCGGGCGCCGACCGAGATCCGCAGCGCACCCGCCATCGCGCCGCCCAGGCGATCGTCCGCGACCGGTGCCGGCTGCCCGACATGGCACAGCAGCCGGGCCAGCGCGCGGTCGGCCTCCGGCACGTCCGCCGGCAGCGCCCGCGTGACGTCGGCATTCAGCCAGCGATACACCCGGCGCGCGTTGGGCACGTCGAGCGGCAGGCGCTCGCTTGGGACATCGAGCGGCAGGCGCTCGCTCGGGGCATCGAGCGGCAGGCGCTCGCTCGGGACGTCGAGCGGCAGGCGCTCGCCATCCCGGCCCGGTGCCAGCACCAGCAGGCTGCGGATCGTCTGAAGCTGGTCCCAGCACGGTTCGGGCTCGCCGCTCGCACCCGGCAGCGGATCGCGCGCCGGCGCCGGCACCTCCACCGCCACGACGTCGGGGCTGGCCGCGATCGCCGCCTCGACGCCCTCCAGGAAAGCCTCTGTGCGCGCCCGGGCGACTCGATCCGGCACCTGCGCCAGTGCCGCCATCTCGGCCAGCGCCGCCTGCCAGCGCAGCACCAGCCCGAGATTGACCGGCTCGTCCGGGCCGCCCGGCTGGCGCGGCATCGCGGTGCCGTCCGGCCAGTCGGCGTCGCCCCCGTAGTCGGCGAGGCCGGCCGGCAGCGAGCCCGGCCCGCGCAGCCGACGGGCCAGCCGCGGCGGCAGCAGCAGCGCGCCGCAGAAGGGCGGCCCGGTGAAGAACTTGGAGCCAGTGACCATGACCATCCAACCGCGCGCCAGCCAGTCCTGCGGGCGCCGGCGGTCGAGCCGTGCCTGGCAGGCATCGACCAGCAGCTCGAGCCGGTCGCCGAGCCGGTCCTGCAGCCGCCGCAGGCAGTCCGTGCTCGGCGCCAGCAGGCCGGTCTTGGACAGGTCGAGCCGGTGCAGCAGCACCAGCCGGCCCTGCGCCACCTCCGCCTGGGCCATGCGCGCGCAGGCCTCGTCGACCTGCGCCGGGTCCAGCAGCCGGCCCGCCCGATCGCGGATCGCCACCCGCAGCACCCTGGTATCGGCGGGCATCCCGTCGATCGGCTCCCCCTTCGCCACCGTGCCGCCGCGGGCGGTGTCGCCGGCGAAGTGGCACCCGGCCGCAGCCAGCGGCACCCCGGTGCCGGTCTCTTCCGGTGCCACCAGGATGGTGGTGATCGGCCGCACCGGGCCCGACACGCTCGGCAGCGCGCAGACCGCCAGCGCCAGGATCTCGCTGTCGGTGCCGGACGCCGCGAGCACGACGCCCGACTCGCCCAGCCCATAATGGGCGCCGATCGCCCGGCGCACCTGCCCGCACTCGGCGCGCAGCGCGGCGGGGGCGTCGCCGGCTAGCGCCGCCGCCGCCAGCCGCCGGCGCGCCGCCTCCGCGGCCTCGAAGCCGCGCTCGGACAGCGAGGACGCGGTCGAAGAGGCGAACGTGATCGCCCATGGCCGCGGCCGGTGGCTGCAGCCGTAGTGGTTGAGGCCGGTCAGGGGATCGACCTGCAACCGGGCGTCCCCGCCCTCCGCCATCAGCGTCTCGGCCGGCCCGAGCAACCTCCAGCAGGCGGCGAGGCGGCCGAGCACGGCAGCCGGCACCCGGCGATCGTCCCGATAGGACGGTCCCTGCAGGTGGCGGACACGCTCCCAGACCCGGTCGAGCGCGCCGCCGCCCGGCATCCCCGGACCTGCCATCGGACCCAGCCAGGGGGCCGGCTCGGGCGTGGCCGCCGACGCCGCGTCGAGCAGCCAGAACCGGGCGGCGGTGCGGGCCGCGCACAGGCTGGCCAGCACCGGCAGGAGGGCGGCGTCCACGTCCCCCTCCAGGAGGCCGCTCGGCCGGGGCTGCTTCGCCGCATCGAGCAGCATGCATAGCTCGAGCGCATGCCGGACATGGAAGGCGCAGGACCGATCCGGCCCGAGACAGGCCGCCCCCAGCACCACCCGGCCGTCGGGCTCGACGCGGAACGGCATGTCGAGCCGCGAGTCGAAGCCGATGCTCCGGCCGTCGGCGACGATGCGCAGGTCGGGCCGGTCGAGGGCCGCCAGCAGGCGTGTGTCGAGCGCTTCGGCGAACACCGGCTTCTCCTGACCCCGGTGGGCTGCATCCAGCATCGAAACGACGCTGGCCTGCCGGCGCCGGGAGCCGCAAGGCCGCCAATGGTTGCCTGCACGGCCCAGCGCTGCCAAGCTGGAACATGCACGGTGCGGCGCCGACGGGGATCAACAGATGCGGATCATGCTGACGGGCGGTTGCGGTTTCATCGGCTCCGCTGTGGTGCGGCACCTGATCCGCGCGACCCGGCACAGCGTGGTCAACGTCGACCGCATGACCTATGCCGCGTCCGAGGACGCGCTCGAGGAGGCGCTGCACGATCCCCGGCACACGCTGGTGCGGGCCGACATCGCCGACCTGCCGCGGATGACGACGCTCTTCGCCGAGCACAGGCCGGACGCGGTCATGCACCTGGCGGCCGAGAGCCACGTGGACCGCTCGATCGATGGCCCGGCGGTGTTCATCCAGACCAACGTCGTCGGCACCTTCTCGATGCTGGAGGCGGCTCGCGCGCACTGGTCAGGCCTGGCGGGCGAGGCGAAATCGTCGTTTCGCTTCCATCACATCTCGACCGACGAGGTGTTCGGGGCACTGGAGGCGGATGATCCGCCCTTCACGGAGACGACGCCATATGACCCGCGCAGCCCCTATTCCGCGAGCAAGGCGGCGTCCGACCACCTGGTGCGCGCCTGGTACCACACCTACGGCCTGCCCGCCTTCGTCACCAACACCACCAACAACTACGGGTACTGGCATTTTCCCGAGAAGCTGATCCCGCTGGTCACCATCAACGCCATCGAGGGCCGCGAGCTGCCGGTCTATGGCGATGGCTCCAACGTGCGCGACTGGCTGTTCGTCGAGGACCACGCGGCCGCTCTGGTGCGTGCGGTGGAGGTCGGGCAGCCGGGCGAGACCTATGCCATCGGCGCCCGCCAGCCGCGCTCCAATCTGCAGGTGGTCCATGCGATCTGCCGCACGCTGGACGAGCTGCTGCCCGATCCGGCCGGCCCGCGCGAGCGGCTGATCCGCTACGTCACCGACCGCCCCGGCCACGACTGGCGCTACGAGATCGACGCCAGCCATGCCGAGCGGGCGCTCGACTGGAAGGCCGAGCACGACTTCGAGACAGGCATCCGCCGCACGGTGCAGTGGTATCTCGACCACCGCTCCTGGTGGGAGGCGATCCGGTCCGGCCGCTACACCGGACAGCGACTGGGAACCGCGGCATGACCCGATCTCCCGAGACCGGAATGAAAGGCATCCTGCTCGCCGGCGGCTCCGGCACCCGGCTGCACCCGATCACGCTGGCCGCCAGCAAGCAGTTGCTGCCGGTGTACGACAAGCCGATGATCTACTACCCGCTCAGCACGCTGATGCTGGCCGGCATCCGCGACATCATGATCATCTCGACACCGGCCGACCTGCCGCAGTTCGAGCGGCTGCTGGGCGATGGCTCGCGGCTCGGCGTGCGCTTCGAATATCGTGTGCAGCCGAGCCCGGACGGCATCGTGCAGGCGTTCCTGATCGCCGACGACTGGCTCGGTCGAAGCCCGTGCGCGCTCGCACTCGGCGACAACCTGATCTTCGCCGACCATCTGGGCGTGCTGCTGCGCGCCGCCTCCGCCCGGCCCGAGGGCGCCACCGTGTTCGCCTACCAGGTGCGCGACCCTGAACGCTATGGCGTGGTCTCGTTCGACGAGAGCGGTCGCGCGCTGGAGGTGGTCGAGAAGCCGGCCAATCCGCAATCCAACTGGGCGATCACCGGACTGTATTTCTACGACAACCGCGTCCTGGAGATGGCCCGCCGGATCAAGCCGAGCTCGCGCGGCGAGCTCGAAATCACCGACCTGAACCGGCTCTACCTCGAGGAGGGCTCGTTGCACGTCGACCGCCTCGGCCGCGGCTGCGCCTGGCTCGACGCCGGCATGCCGGACAGCCTGATGCAGGCCGGCACCTTCGTGCAGACCATCCAGTCGCGCCAGGGCATGCTGGTCGGCTGCCCGGAGGAGGTGGCGTTCCGCATGGGCTTCATCGACGCCCATTCGCTGCGCGACCAGGCCCGCAAGCTGTCCAAGACCGAACTCGGGCGCCTGCTGCTGGAGCTCGCCGACGGCGTACACGCCTGACGCGACCCGACAGAGACCCCGAAGGAGCCCTGCGATGAAGGTGGATCGTCTCGCCATCCCCGACGTGATCCTGATCACCCCCCAGAAGTTCGGCGACAGTCGCGGCTTCTTCTCCGAGACCTACAACGCCCCCCGCCTCCGGGCCGAGGCCGGGATCGAGCTTGGTTTCGTGCAGGACAACCACTCGTTCTCGAAGGAGCGCGGCGTGGTGCGCGGGCTGCACTGCCAGCTCGAGCCGCACGCACAGGGCAAGCTGCTGCGCTGCTCGAAGGGGACCATCTACGACGTCGCCGTCGACGCTCGCACCGGTTCGCCGACCTACGGGCAGTGGGTCGGCGCGGAGCTGTCGGGCGACAACTGGGCGCAGCTCTGGATCCCGCCCGGCTTCCTGCACGGCTTCTGCACGCTCACCGACGACGTCGAGGTGATGTACAAGTGCACCGACGTCTGGAACCGGGAGGCCGAGCGCGCAGTGATCTGGAACTGCCCGGAGATCGGCATCGACTGGCCGATCAAGCCCGACGAGGCGCTGCTGTCCGACAAGGACAAGGCGGCCCCCGCCTTTTCCGCCGCCCAGGACTGGTTCCGGTACTGATGCCGACGCTCCCCCCCCGCGGTCCGATCCTGATCACCGGCGGCGCCGGCCAGCTCGCCACCTCGCTGGCCCGGCTGGGCGGTCCCCGCATGGCCAGGGTGGGGCGTCCGGAGTTCGACTTCGACCGGCCGGATACCATTGCCGCCTGCTTCGCCCGGGTCGGGCCTGCCGCCGTGGTGAACGCCGCCGCCTGGACCGCTGTGGATGCAGCCGAGACCGCGGCTGAAGGGGCCGCGCGCGCCAACCGCGACGGGCCCGCGCAGCTGGCGCAGCTCTGCGCCGCCGCCGCCATCCCGCTGATCCATGTCTCCACCGACTACGTGTTCGACGGCGACAAGGGCCGGCCCTACGTCGAGACCGACCCGACCTCGCCGACCGGGGTCTATGGCCGCACCAAGGCGGAGGGCGAGCGGGCGGTGCTGGCGGCCAACCCGCGCAGCGTCGTGCTGCGCACCTCCTGGGTCTATTCCGCCACCGGCAAGAACTTCGTCCGCACCATGCTGAACGCCGGCGAGAAGAACCCGGTGCTGAAGGTGGTCGGCGACCAGCGCGGCGGTCCCACCGCCTCGGACGACCTGGCCGAAGCGATCCTCAGCATCCTGGCCACCATCGAGACGGGCGGCTGGCAAGACTCCCATGCCGGCATCTACCACGCCGCCGGCACCGGCGAGACCACGTGGCACGGGCTGGCGGTCGCCGCCCTCGAGGCGGCCCGCAAGCACGGCCGCGCCATGCCGGAGGTCGTCGCCATCCGGACCGCGGACTGGCCGACCCCTGCGCGGCGGCCGGCGGACTCCCGCCTCGATTGCGACAAGTTGGAGCGCGTCTTCGGCGTCCGCCTGCCGCCCTGGCACAAGAGCCTGGTGCGGACGGTCGACGAGCTGCTGGCGCCGGCACCATCCTGAACGGGGCCGTCGCCCGCGTCGCCCGGCAAGGGCTTCTTGACCGGCCCCTGGAGCAGCAGGCCGCATTCGACGCCACTGTCCGGCAGGCCTGCGACCGCGCCAGGTTGTCCCCCGGGGTCGCAATCCTGCCCGTCACCGTGCTGCTCTCGACCTATGACGGGGCCCGCTACCTGCCGCAGCAGCTCGACTCGCTGCTCCGGCAGAGCTTCGGGCGCTGGACCCTGCTCTGGCGCGACGACGGCTCGTCCGACGAGACGGTCCCGGTCATGCGCGCGTTCGCCGCCGCGGCGGGCACGGATCGCTGCCGGATGGCGGGCGGGACGTCCGACCATCTCGGCATCGCGGCATCCTTCCTGACCCTGTTGCGGCAGGTGCCACCAGGGACGAGCGCCGCCTTTGCCGACCAGGACGACATCTGGCTGCCCGAGAAGCTGCAGCGAGGCGTGGATGCGCTGGCGGCCGGGCCGCCGGAGCGGCCGGCGCTGTATTTCGCGCGTCAGCAGCTGGTCGACGAGGCGCTCGCGCCGCTCGGTCTATCGCCGTTCAAAGGCTGGCCGACGGCGTTCCCCGCCGCCCTCACGCAGAACGTCGCTACCGGCTGCACGGTGATGCTGAACCCGGCCGCGGTCGCCCTCGTCGCCGCCAGCGACCCGCCTGACGGCACCCTGCACGACTGGTGGTCCTACCTGGTGGTCAGCGCCGCCGGCGGCCGGCTGATCGCCGATCCGGTGCCGGTGATGCTCTACCGCCAGCATCGGCTGAACGCCGTCGGCGCGCCGCATTCGATGCTGCGGCGCGGGCTGATGGCGCTGCGCCGCGGCCCAGACGAGTTCATGCAGCTGTTCCGGCGCCACGTCGCCGGGCTGGTCGCCTACCGGCATGCGCTGGCGGCACCCGCCGTCGAGGACCTGCTGGCGCTGCAATCGGCACTCGCCGGGGGTGTTCCGGCCCGGCTGCGGGCTATCCTCCGGACGCGCTGCCTGTTGCGGCAGACGCGGGTCGAGACGTTGCTCTTCCGCCTCTGGTTCTTGATCGGCTAGAGCATCATCCGATCGAACGGACTCGTTCGATCGGATAAAGATGCTTGTCAAAACAATAAGCTAGAGGATGATCCGTGAGCCTAAGCGATCGGATCATCCTCTAGTGAGGAAGGCCAGGGCTCTGCCCTGGACCCGCCAAGGGCCGCGGCCCTTGGAACCCATCTTATAAGTGGTTTCCAAAGGCGAGCCTTTGGCGGGGTCCAGGGGCAGAGCCCCTGGCCTCAGAAATCAGCGAGCAAGGCGTCGATGTCGGCCTGAGCCATCGCCGAAGCCGGCAGCTGCGGGCCATTGAGGAGGTGCGCGTCCGGCCGCTGCTCCTCGCAGTCCGTCGGGATCGCCTCCTCCCAGCGATGATGGCCGAAGGTGGCGACGATCTTGTTCACCCGGGCCTCCACCACCTTCAGCGTGTTCACCACCTTGGTGATGCGCTGGCCGGTGATGTCCTGGAAGCTGCAGGCTTCGTAGATCCGCATCGTCGCATCCTGCACCACGGCGGCGTCCGGGCCACCCTGGCGCGCCGACGTCTCGTCGAGCAGCTCGCAGGCTTCCAGGATCGCGTTGGTCGCGTTGGCGGTGTGCTGCACCACCGCGTCGAGTTCCTCGCTGGCGGCGGAGACGTCGCGGTTCGCGGTCTTGTCGGAGCCGAGTGCGGCGATCTCCTCCTTGGCGACCGCGATCGTCTTGCCGAGCTCCTCGATCTCGCTCAGCAACTCGGCATCCTGTGGCGACAGCTCGCTGCCCAGGGTGTCGATCACCGCCCGGACCACCTCGGCCACCATCTGCGGCCGGACGGTCGGATAGGACGAGCAGATCGCGGCGAGCCGCTTCGACAGCGCGTTGATGTCCGGCATCCGATCAAGCATGGGTCAGGACCTTCTCGATCTTGCCCTGCAGCGTCTCGGCGTTGAACGGCTTCACGATATAGTTGGAGACGCCGGCCTGCTTCGCCGCGACGACGTTCTCGGTCTTGCTCTCTGCGGTGATCATGATGAAGGGCAGGGTCTTGAGCCTGGCCTCGGCCCGCACCGCCTGCAACAGCTCGAGACCGGTCATCGGCGCCATGTTCCAATCGCTGATGACCAGCCCGAACGTGCCGGCGCGCAGCTTCGACAGCGCCTCGACGCCATCGGTCGCCTCGTCGACATTGTTGAAGCCGATCTGCTTCAGCAGGTTGCGAATGATCCGAAGCATCGTCTTGTAGTCGTCGACGATGAGGACGTTCATGGACGTGTCGAAGGGCACAACTAATCTCCGCGGGCCTGTTGAGGCATCTTTGGCGGGATTTGATTGAAATCCGGTTTACGCGAGATCGGAATCTGTTGAGCGCGCCGCCCGACGCTGACGGTCCAGCCCCTGGCCTGCTATCGCCTATAGGTCGGCGGCACGAACGGCATGGGCGCCACCGTCACCGGCACGTGACGGCCGCGCAGTTCCCCGACCAGCGCGGTCCCCGGCTGGCTCAGGCCGCGGGTGACATAGCCCATGGCGACCGGCGCCTGCAGGCTGGGGCCGAACGCACCCGAGCTGACGCTGCCGATACAGGTCGCGAGGTCGTCCGGGAGGTAGAGCCTGGCGCCGATCCGTAGCGGCGCGCGGCCGTCCGGACGCAGGCCGACGCGGCGGCGCTCGCTGCCGCCGATGAGCTGCTGCAGCACGATCTCGGCGCCGGGAAAGCCGCCGGCGCGGGCGCCGCCATAGCGCCGGCTCTTCTGGATCGACCATTCGAGCGCGGCGTCCACCGGGGTGGTGGAGGCGTCGAGATCGATGCCGTACAGGCACAGACCCGCCTCCAGGCGCAGGCTGTCGCGGGCGCCCAGGCCGATCGGCCGCACCGTCGGGTCTTGCAGCAGCCGGCGCAGGATCGGCTCGGCGGCGGCGTCGGGCATGCCGATCTCG
>CALMVO010000007.1 GCA_937873205.1 uncultured Acetobacteraceae bacterium | reverse complement strand
CACCGCGGGAAACATCACCGCCCAGCAGGTCACCTGCTCATCCTCGGGATGTTGAAATTATCGTGAGCAAAGAGGTCGTTGCGTGGCGCAAGCGGCTAAATCAGCCATCAATGATGAGTCCTTCGCCCATACCAAGATGAATGAGCCGCTCCTGCTCGAGGCGCTGCAGCTGCCGCGGATCGAGCACGAACGCGTCGAACGCCTGCAGATCGAGACCGGCGATCGGGCGGAGACGATCGTCCGGCGCCTGGGGCTCGTTACCGACCTCAGGCTGGCCGAGGCCTATGCCCAAGTGCTCAAGCAGCCACTGGTCCAGGACACCGAGCTGAGGGAAGCAACCTTCGTCGCCGACATGGCCTGTCGCGACTTCTTCTACCGCTACAAGCTGATGCCCCTGACGATGACCGATCAGGCGCTGGAGGTCGCGATGACCGATCCGCTCGATCCCGACGTCATGGAAGCCCTGACGTTCCGCTTCGAGTGTCCGGTACGGCCTCGCGCGGCCTTGCCCGCCGATGTCGATGCGGCGTTGGATCAGGTCTACGGCCGCCAGGGCGGCTTGGGTTCTGGGCCTGGCTCGCCGTCGGACGCCGACACGCGGTGGGAGACCGATCTCGAGCGCCTCCGGGAAGAGGCCAGCGACGCGCCGGTCATCCGGCGGGTGAACGCCCTCATCGCGCAGGCGGTCGAGAAGCGAGCCTCCGACATTCACATCGAGTCGACTGAAACCGGCCTTAGGACGCGCTACCGGATCGACGGCGTCCTCTCCGACGTGGACCAGGCGGCCGAGCACCTCCGGAACGCCGTGATCTCGCGGCTCAAGGTCATGGCGAACCTCGACATCGCCGAACGCCGGCTGGCGCAGGACGGACGGATCCGGCAGGTGATCCAGGGCAAGGAGATCGACTTCAGGGTCTCGACCACCCCGTCGGCGCACGGGGAAAATGTCGTGCTCCGCGTCCTCGACCGTGACCGGACCG
Organism: uncultured Acetobacteraceae bacterium; assembly: GCA_937873205.1. Taxonomy (GTDB): domain Bacteria; phylum Pseudomonadota; class Alphaproteobacteria; order Acetobacterales; family Acetobacteraceae; genus Lichenicola. The sequence goes on along the minus strand of CALMVO010000007.1, from coordinate 9,303 downwards.
TCCTCGACTTCGCCGAGCTCGGCTTCGATCGGACGGTCCTGGCGCAGTGGCTGGCCACGATCAGCCGGCCGCATGGCGTGGTGCTGGTCAGCGGGCCGACGGGAAGCGGCAAGACGACGACGCTCTACACGTCGCTGCAGCACCTCAACTCGACCGAGCGGAAGATCCTGACCGTCGAGGACCCGATTGAGTACGTGATGGCCGGCATCAACCAGACCCAAGTCAAGCCGCTCATCGGGCTCAGCTTCGCCAACGTGCTGCGCAGCTTCCTGAGGCAGGACCCGGACATCATGATGGTGGGTGAGATCCGAGACCTCGAGACTGCCCAGATCGCGATCCAGGCCTCTCTAACCGGCCACCTGGTGCTGTCGACCGTGCACACCAACGATGCGGCCTCGGCGATGGCGAGGCTGGTCGACATGGGGGTCGAGCGGTACCTGCTGACGTCCACCGTCTCCGGTGTCTTGGCGCAGCGGCTCGTGAGGCGCCTCTGTCACCGTTGTCGGGAAGGCTACGAGGCTCCTCCGGATCTATGCCGAACGCTGGGCTTTGTGGAGGCGGGTATCGAGGCGCCGACACTGTTCCGGGCTCGAGGCTGTAGCGCATGCGGCCAGCGCGGCTATGTCGGCCGGACGATGATCCTCGAGTTCCTGCCGATGTCGGACCGTATCCGGAGCCTGGTCATGCAGGGGGGCGAGGCTCGCGAAATCGAGGTGGCGGCGGTGCAGGACGGCATGCAGACCATGTACCGGCACGGTCTCCGCAAGGCGGCGGCTGGCGAGACCACCATCGACGAGGTCATGCGAGTCATCGGGGACGACTGACGATGCCCCTCTACCGCTACAGCGCTCTGTCCTCGACCGGCGAGCTGGTCACCGGTGCCCTGGCCGCGCAGGACGAGGCCACGGTGATCGCCCGGCTGCACGACTGGGCGCTGATCCCCATCTCCGCGGAGGAGAATGCGGGACGGCTGGCGCTCCGGGCGGCGGGCGGCGGGCGGCACCGTCCGATCAGGACGGCCGACCTCGCACTCCTGGCTCAGCAGCTCGCCCGGCTGCTTCAGGCGGGGGTACCGGTCGACCGGGCCTTGAGGCTGCTCATCTCGGTTACCGGGCGGCGCAACGTGGCCGCCCGGTTGCGGGAGACGCTCGATCGCCTGACCGCCGGCGCCTCCCTGGCCGATGCCATGCAGGCCGGCGAGGGCGCCTTTTTGGACAGCTTCGTGAGCATGGTCCGGGCCGGGGAGGCGGCAGGCGCGCTCAATCCGGTGCTAGTCCGGACGGCGGACTTCCTGGCCCGGGCCGAGGCCATGCGTCAGAAGGTCATCTCGTCTCTGGTCTACCCCGTCATCCTGGTGGTCGTGTCCATCGGGGCGGTCACCTTGGTCCTCACCGTCGTCGTGCCCCAGTTCGAGCCCTTGTTCAATGAAGCGGGTGCCCGCCTGCCGACCAGCACCCGCGTCGTCATGGCGATCAGCGCCTTCCTGCGGGCCTACGGGTGGATTGCTCTGCCCATCGGCCTGGCGGCGGCCGCGGCCTGGTGGCGGTTCTCGGCGGTGGCCGGCGTCGTACTGTGGCGCGACCGGATGGTATTGCGCCTCCCGGTCGCGGGGACGCTCGTCACCAAGCTGAACATCGGCCGTTTCTGCCGGATGCTGGGGACATTGCTCGCGAACGGCGTTCCGGCCGCGCAGGCGCTGGCCCTGTGCGGCAACGTCGTCACCAACCGCTCCATCGCCTCGGCGATCTTCGACGTCGCGGATCGCTTCAAGGAGGGCGAAGGACTGTCCAGCCCACTCGCCACGACGGGCCTGTTCCCGACCCTCTCGACCCAGCTCATCCGGATCGGCGAAGAAACTGGCCGGCTGGACGAGCTGCTCCAGGAGATCTCGACGCTCTATGACCACGACGTCCAGCGGACGCTGGATCGGCTTCTCACGCTGCTGGTTCCAACCCTGACGGTCCTGATGGGCGTGATCATCGGCGGGATCGTTGTGTCGATCCTGGTGGCGATGCTGGCCGTCAACAACCTCGCCGGTTAGATGGGCCGTGGGGTGGCCATGCGACCGTCAGAAGGGGGCTTTACCCTCTTGGAGCTCCTGGTGGTCATCGTCATCATGGGCCTCATGCTCACGCTGCTGCCGAGCCTCTCCGCCGGACTGGAACGCGCCCGTCTGCGAGCAGCGGCCGATGAGGTGGCCGTCGCCTTGGAGGAAAGCCAGCAGGCCGCCCTCACGACAGGGCATCAGGTCGACGTCACGTTCGACCCTATCCACCTGAGCTTCGGACGTCCCCGCCGCCCGCCGACCGGCTTGCCTCCCGTCGTCCGTCAGCTCTCCGTCCTGGCTCCTCCCGGGAGCGCCACCTGTCGTGACCTGGTGAGGTTCTTCCCGGATGGAAGTGCCTTTAGTTGCACAGTGAGACTGATCTCGGCCCATGCGATGGAGATGATCCTGATCGACGGCGTGACGGGGCGGGTTCGCCGTGGGGACTGAGCCGTCGGATCTTGCCGATCAGGAGGGCTTCACCCTCGTCGAGGTCCTCGTCGCCCTGGCGATCGCAGGGGTCGCGTTCACCCTTGCGTTCCAGATCTTCTCTGGAGCCGCCTTGCTTGCGGCGGCTGACCTTCGGCAGGAAGAAGCGGTCCGTGTGCTGGACAGCGAGCTTGCTCGCGTCGGCCGGGATATCCCGCTTGCCGACGGGACCGTCCACGGCGCGACGCTCGACAACTACCTGTGGCAGATCGACATCACGGACCAGGATGACGACCAACAGCCTACCCTTGAGCACGAGACGCTGAAGCAGCTGACCGTGACCGTGACCGTGACCGTGGTATGGATCATCGGACGTCAGCGTCATCAAGCCCACCTCGTGACGCTCAGGCTGGCGCCAAAGGTCTAGCTGGATGCGACAGCCACAGGGTGATGAAGGCTTCACACTTCTAGAACTCCTCATCGCCACGATCCTTGGTGGCTTCCTACTGGCCGCTGTCGGTGGTGCATTGGCCTACACCGGGAAAGCCAGAGCCCGTATCGACCGTGCCGAAGCGGATTTTCACGACATCGATGCGGCCAAGCAGATGATCTCTCGCATCCTCGCCAATGCCCAACCGGTCCTGAACGGCCCTGCCTACGCCGACCGCACGGTGGATTTCGAAGGTTCTGCTGACGAGGTGCGGTTCATAGGACGCCTTCCGGACGCGGTGGCCGATGATCAGATCGCTCGGCAGGAACTGTCTCTTGAAGGCAGCGAGCCATCGAGGTCCTTGTGGCTTTCCTGGTCCCTCGCCCTGCCGCCGGCCCGAACCGATGCCGTGCAACCGCTCTATCGCATGAAGATCGTCGATAAGGTGCGCTCACTCCAATTCACCTTCTTCGGCCGCGATCAGCCGCAACACACGCCTGCCTGGCGCGACTCCTGGATTGGGCTGTCCACTCTTCCTCTTCTGGTGCGGATTGAGTTTGCGCCTGACAATCCTGGAAAGGTACCTCCGACCGTCTTCTTTGTCTCTCCCGTGGTCTCGGCGACGCCTGGTTGCCGCTTCAACCCTGAGAACGTGGCATGTCGGCGCGTTCAATAATCCAATCTTTCTCGAAGACCATCGAGTGGCGAGACATCCTCTTGCTTGGCAGGCAGGCGGTCGCCTGGTGGCTCGATGAACTCGAGCACATGCTGCCGGCAAGATTACGATCTCTGCTCCTGAGCAGCTGCAACCCCTCGCTTCTTTTGGAAATTTCAAGATCCACAGCTCGGTTTTATAGCAGCAATGATAGCGTCTTTAAAGATGTTGCTGCTGAGGCAGAGGCAATCAGGGCCACCGTGCAAGCCTTGACATCTCAGGACGCCAAGGTAGGGGCTGTCACCCAAGTCGTGGTCGCCCTCGATACCTCGCTGACACTGTCTAGGGGCATCGTCCTACCAACAGCGGCCACCAGCACACTCTCGATGATCATCAGGCATCAGCTTCCAAAGCTGGTGCCCTTGGCTGCCGATGACGTCGTCGCTATCCACGAGATCGTCTCACGACAGGCATCGACCAAGACTATGAAGGTCGACATCACGCTGGTCAAAAAGAGTACGCTTACTTGGATACAAGATCTGGCACGTGGTGCCGGCCTAGAGGTTCAACGCATCGTTGTCGATCGGCGAAATGCCCAAGGACAGAGGATACGATCCGTCCTCTGGAGCCCTTCCGACACGTTCTCCTTGCGAACCTTGGACCTCGTCACTAGACATAGAATTGCGATTGGGCTCATTACCCTTATTCTACTTGCCTGCGCATTGCACAGTATCAGGGTCCATGTTCTGGACCGCCGGCTTCTGGCGGAGGTTGCAGATCTTCAGCATCAGGCAACGGACGTCATCGCCCTGAATGACAGGTTACGTCATGGTCGGGAGCAGATCGTCTTTTTGAGCGACCGAGCTGGAGCAGTCTCGGCGGCTGAAGTTCTTGCGCGCCTTACTACGCTGCTTCCATCGGATGTCTCGTTGACGCAGTTCACGTATCAGACCGGGGCGGTGACATGCTTGGGAAAGGCTCTTCATGCCGCGAGCCTTATCAACATCATCGAGAGCTCCGACGTGTTCGGCGAGCCGCACTTCATCTCGGCGACGACGCCGTCATCGGACGGTGCAGGTGAGACGTTCGAACTCGCATTCTCGGTTCGCCGGGCGCCGACCAATGAATAAGAGCGCTCGGAACGTATTGAGCCAAGTGATGGCGTTGGTCGTCCTTGGTTTCATGATCTGGTGTGTTGTGTCTGTCGTAATCGACCCGATCCTCAGCAGCATCGTGGAAGAGCGGCGTTGGAGGGGTGAGATGGTTGCAGAGGCTTCGAGCCTGACGACCTTGATCGCTCGACGACAAGCCATCGTTCAAGAACTGGATGAGATCAACGGTGACAGGAAGAGAGGCCTCTTGCTCTGGAAGCGCGGAAGTGACGTGTCTCTTGCTGCCAATGTCGAAGCGCTTGTCCGTTCGTACATCCCTCCCGATGGTCAGGCCATGAGTGTTTCCAGCGAAGCGCCGTTTGCAGAAAAGGGACTTCGGCACATCGGCATTCACATGGATATGGCCATGAGCATCCCGGGGATGACGAGCTTTCTGGAACATGTCGAGGAAGCAAAACCAAAGCTTTTCATCGTTCGGCTGTCGGTGACGGCGCCGCCAGTATCCGATCCCGATAAGCCCCCCCGCGTCAGCCTGGATTGTGATATCGCTGCCTTCGCGGAGACCGGGACTGCTCGATGACGAGAGAGCACGTCCGCGGTGGGCATCCATCGCACTGGCTGGCGGGCGTAGGGCTATGCGCCGTCATTTTGTTGATCATTACAGAGATACTGTCTCCCTGGCGGGTACAGATCAGGGCTCAAGATCCCGACATGCCTGGCAACATCGTGCGGGCAAGCCGGACCAGGCCGCAACAGAGCTTGGCGATCATTTCCGAGCATCCACTCTTTGTTCCGTCCCGCCGACCTTGGACACCGGTCCCGCGCTCGGCGCCTCCCGCAGTAAGCTCGAGACCGGTCTCGCCACCGGCGCAACTGAACGGCTATGATCTGAGGGGTGTGACAATCTCGCCGCGGGGACGTTTCGCGCTTATCTGGTCTCAGGTAGGCCGTGCGAACATCCGGCTTGTTCCGAAACAATCTCTTGATGGCTGGACGCTCGTGACGATCGACATGAATGGCCTCGAGTTCGTGGAAGGTGGTCGAACCCTCAGGATGGCGTTTCCTGGTGCCCCTGGTGGCCCGTCGGGCATAAGGCAGGCAGCTCCCGGCGCGCAGTCGCCGCTCCGGTTGACCGGATCTTCGGCTCGATGAAGAGGCGCCACGCCAGGGGGAGAGGTATCGGGGCCCGGCTGTGGAGCGGGTCGATGCTGGGCGCACTGTTGCTGGTCGGTGGCTGTGCAGGTCCTCTGACGCCCAACGAGGAGACGAACAGACAGATCGCGCAGGCTCGTCTGGCGGTCGAGCACACCTATCCCGAGGGTGAGGGCGCGCCCATCGATCTGACGCCGCCGGCTGGGGCGCCGCGGAGCAGGGTCACCGCCTTCCGCGAAAGGGGGACCGGGGCCTACGCCGCCGGCACCCGTGCAGCGGCACCGCCAGACTTCGGGCCCGAGGGCCGGAAGGCCGACGTCTCGCTCGACTACTTCAACGCGGACGTCAGGGAGGTGGTGCGCAACGTCCTGGGGGAGACCTTGCGTCTGCCCTACGCGATCGACTCCACAGTGCAAGGGACGATCACGCTCCAGACTCCCGGACCGGTGAGGGAGGACGAGGCGCTTGTGGCTCTGGGCAACGCCCTGCATGCCAGCAACTTCGCGATGGTCGAGAGCGGGGGTGTCTACCGCGTGGTCCCGGTCGCCACCGCCGCCCAGGAGGCGCCGATGGCCAGGCCAGGCCTTGCGACGTATGGCACCCGGGTCGTCAACCTCCAGTACGTCTCGGCCGCCGAGATCGTGAAGGTGCTGCAGCCCCTTCTCCCGACCGCCGTCTCCGTCCACGCCGATCCGGACCGCAACGTGGTGATCGTATCCGGGTCGGAGGAAGGGGTGCAGGATGTCGTCAACAAGATCGCCGTCTTCGACGTCGACTACCTGAGGGGCCTCTCCTTCGAGTTGCTGCCGTTGCAGAACGCACAGGCGTCAGCGGTGGGAACGGAGGTGACGTCACTGCTCGCCGGGTCGGGCGGGGTCACCGAGGGCCTGATCCACATCATCCCGATCGAGCGGCTGAACGCGCTCCTGGTGACCGCGGTCAGGCCCACCTACCTGCTGCGGGTCGAGCGGTGGATCAAGCGGCTGGATCAACCCGCCAGCGGTGACACCTTGGAGAGGAAGCTGTTCGTCTACCGCGTCCAGAACGGTCGGGCGGCTGACCTCTCGGCCACCTTGCACAAGATACTCATCGGCGGCACCGGGGAAGGAGATCAGCCTGCTACCAGAGGGCCAGCGGGCGTTGCACAGGTGGCTCCTGGTGGTGGAGGCTTGCTTGGCGTCGCCAACGTACCTGAAGTGCTTCAGGGCGATCTGCCGGGCGGCGGCGACAGGGCCGCGGCCGACCTCGCTCATCCTGGACCGCTGCCGCAAGGCACCGGGTCGAGCGACGAGGGGGGAGCGGACGGCGCCATGCGGGGCGTTCGCATCACTGCGGACGACGAGAACAACGCCATCATCATCATGGGAACCTCCGCGCAGTACGGGACGATCGAGGCAGCCCTCCGGCAGCTCGACAGACAGCCGCTGCAGGTGCTGATCGAGGCGACGGTTGCCGAAGTCACGCTCACGAACCAGCTCGCTTACGGGCTGCAGTATGCCGTCAAATCAGGCAACTTCCAGGCCGCCTTTGCACCGTCGGCCGTCGGCAGCTCGACCGCCACAAGCACATCAGGAACCACCACAACTCCTTCAGGAACGGCTGCTGTCGCCGCCGGGCTCGCAAGCCTGCTGACGTCTTCTCCGGCCTTCAACCTGTCCTACGTCTCAGGTGCGAACTCGAGTGTCCTGCTCCAGCTCCTACAGGGGTTGACAGAGGTCAAGGTGCTGTCGTCCCCCAACCTGCTCGTCCTCAACGACCAGTCGGCTCAGCTTCAAGTCGGCGATCAGGTACCGATCGCCACCCAATCCTCGCAAAGTACGTTCGCGGCAGGCTCGCCGATCGTCAACTCGATCGAGTATCGGGATACTGGTGTCATCCTCAAGATAACACCGCGCGTCAACGCCAGCGGCCTCGTCCTGCTCGATGTGGACCAGGAGGTCAGCAACGTGAGCGCAACCACCTCGTCGAGCCTCAACACACCGACCATCTCGCAGCGCCGGGTCAACAGCTCGGTCGCGATCGCCGATGGCCAGACGGTCGCCCTTGCTGGCTTGATCAGCGACACGCGATCGAAAACCAAGAACGGGATACCGATCCTGCAGAACATACCTGTCATAGGTGCCCTGTTCGGGACGACGGCCAAGAACTTGAGCCGGGACGAGTTGATCGTCCTCATCACGCCACACATCGTTCGGAACCAACTGGCCGAGAATGCCGTGACCGAGGAGCTCCGCCAGAAGCTGCCGCTGGCCGCCTCGGTGCCGTTTCAGCAGTGACCATCAAGATGAGGGAGCGAGGGTTTGCGCTCCCGACCGTCCTCTGGGCCTGCGTGCTGATCGCGGTGACGATATCGGGTCTGCTGACGCTCCAGCGCAGCCTGCACCACAGGGCGCACGATGCCCTGCTCGCCGCGCAGCTCCGCGAGACGGACGACGCGGCGATCTACGCCGCAATGCATGATCTGAACGGCATCCGGCGGAAGATCGTCCGTTATCTGGACGGTCGCCCCATGGACTGGACCTTTCAAGGACGCGAAGTGGTCCTTCGGGTGCAGGATGAGCTCGGCAAGGTCGATCTCAACTTCGCCGACGGGATACTGCTCAGACGGCTCTTCATCGCGGCCGGTGGCGATCCGGCTGCGGGGGACGTATTCGCAGACCGGATCGCAGATTGGCGCGAGCGAGGGGTCGGTCGGCGGTTGCACGGTGCCAAGCGAGACGATTACGCGGCAGCTGGGCTCACCTATGGACCGAGGGAGGCTCCCTTCATGACGGTCGGCGAGCTGCATCTTGTGCTTGGGATGACAGACGAGATCTTCGATCGGGTGTCCCCAGGTTTGACGGTCTATAGCGAAAGCCCATCGATCGATGAGTCAGTGGCACCCCCTCTGGTCTTGATGTGCACGCTGAACCTGAACGTGGAAGATACCCGCGCCCTCCTGGCGCAAAGGAACAGAGGTGGTGCCAGCACCTTGTCCAGCAGCCAGACGATCCTCGGGCACGCCTTTACGATCTCGGCGGAGACGACCGATGGCCCAATGGAGGTGCGCCGGACGGCGATCGTTAGGATTACCGGTCGTGGGCTGGACCCTGAATGGACCTATTCGTGGGAATGAATTTACCAGCCCATGTCTGCGACGAAGGTTGCCTCTTCCAGTTCTTTGTCTTCGACCGCTGGCCTGTTGAGGACGACTGCATAAGCCTGGGCGAGCCTGAGGTCGGTGACGAGCCCCAGGCGTCTGACGATCGTTTCGGCCCGATCGCCCGTCTCGATCTGCAGGCGCTCGACGCGTTCGTGCTCGATCCGCGGCAGCTGCAAGGCGTCGAGCAGGAGCGGTTCATCCATTATTGTATGGTCGGACAGCGTATCATCGGCGGCTGATTGAGCCGCTTGCGCCAGGCAACGACCTCTTTGCTCACGATAATGTCAACATCCCGAGGATGAGCAGGTGACCTGCTGGGCGGTGATGTTTCCCGCGGTA
>CALMVO010000006.1 GCA_937873205.1 uncultured Acetobacteraceae bacterium | reverse complement strand
GACCGGCGCCGGGCACGGCGCCGGTCTGGCCGGGCAGCCTGCGCGCCAACAGGGCGGCCACCATCACCACCGGACCCAGCATCAGCACCCGCACCAGCTTGACCAGCGTGCCGAGCTGGACCGCGACGGTCCCGACCGGGGCGGTGGCGGCCAGCACCTGCGGCACCGCATACACGGTGAGACCCGCCAGCGCACCGTACTGCAGGCCGCTCAGATGCAGCAGCGGCACCGCAAGCGGCAGCGCCAGCACCAGCACGACGCCGAACACGGCGGTGAAGGCGATGGAGGCGGCGACGTCCTCGCCGTCGGCGCCGATCACCGGCGCCACCGCGGCGATCGCGGAGTTGCCGCAGATCGAGTTGCCGCAGGCGACCAGGATGGCCATGCGGGCCGGCAGGCCAAACAACCGGCCGATCGCGCACGAGCAGCCGATCGCCAGCGCCACCACGGCGGCGATGCCGAACAGCAGGCCGGGGCCGGCGGCCAGCACGGTGCCGGCGCTGACCGAGGCGCCGAGCAGCACCACCGCGACCTCCAGCAGCGTCCTGGCGCTGAACTCGATCCCGACCCGCCAGTATGCCGAAGGGGTCCAGGCGGTGCGGAGGGCGGCCCCCACGACGATGGCCAGCACCAGGCTCTCCAGCCAGGCCGCACCCAGCACGCGTCGCTCGGCCATCGCCAGCAGGGTCGCGGCGCCGGTGACCAGCAGGCACAGCGCGACGCCCGGCAGCACGCGGCGGATGCCGTCCTGGGCGGCCCCGAACGCCGGACGGACGGATGGTTGCGGGAAGGGCAGGAGGAAAGCGCCGGCAGCCATGGTCAACCTCGTCTCGGGGACGGGAGGATGAGCCTGGACCGAAAAGCCTTCCATCGGATTGAAGCGCTCGAAACGATCGACGGGATGGATCGATCGACGGATGCGGGTCGGCTCGTCTATTAACCCAACCGTAACGATGCGCCGACTAGATAGACGTTCTGGGCGAGGGGAAGTCGGGATGCGTCTGCGCCGGACGATCTACCGCGCCACCGACCGTATTCAGGGGCCGCCGATGGCGGCGCTGCTGGTGGCGGTCTTCATCGTCCTGGCCGTCGTCACCCGACTCAGCTGCCGCGACCCGAACGGCAACACGGTGTTCTGGCCCGCCAACAGCGCCATGGTGGTCGCGCTGATGATTCTTCCGACCCGGATCGCGGTCCCGACGCTCGCGAGCTGCTTCGTCCTGAACGTCGGGCTCGACCTCGTCACCCACTACACCGTCTTCGACAGCCTGCTCTATTGCGCCCTCAACATCGCCGTCAGCGTCCTGGTGGCGTTCCTCGCGCGCACCCTGTGCGGCGCCACAACCGACCTGTCGCGCTTCCGCCGCCTTGCCACCTTCGGCGCGATCGCGTTCCTGGCCGCCGCCATCGAATCGACGGTCGGTGAAATCCTCGACCCCGGCGGAAGCGTCAAGGTCCAGGTCCTGAACGACTGGCTGCAGTGGACGCTCTGCGACGGCTTCGGCTTCCTGATCACGACGCCAGCGCTCCTGCTCTCGCTGGGCAGCGCCCGAAACGCCTACCCGTGCGACGCGGGACGGCTCGAGCGGTGGGGCCTCCTCCTCGGCGCCGCCATCCTCGCCGCCGCCTCCTTCCGCTTCACCCAATCGCCGTCCTTCATGCTGATCTACCCGCTGCTCGTGCTCACCGCGTTCCGGGCCGGGGCTCCCTGGGTGCTGGCCTCGATCCTGCTCACCTCCCTCATCTCGTGCAGCCTGACCACGCACGGCTACGGCCCGCTCGCCGACCACACCGCAAGCGACCTGCTGCTCGGCCAGGGCATGCTGCAGCCCTTCCTGGTCTCGATCTTCCTGTGCGCGGTTCCCACCAACAACGCGCTCGGTGAGAAGCGCCGCAACGCGCGTCGCCAGTTGCGCATGAAGGACGCCGTCGCCTACGCGGCGACGCACGACACCGTCACCACCCTAGCCAACCGCGACCTGTTCCGCCGCCGGCTGGGCGCCTTGCTGCACACGCCGACCGACTGCGCCGTGCTGTTCGTCGACCTCGACCGCTTCAAGCAGGTCAACGACACCATGGGACATGGCGCCGGGAACGAGCTGCTCCGCGCCTTCAGCACCCGCATGCTGGCAATCGCCGGTCCCGAGGCGACGTTGGCGCGCTTCGGCGGCGACGAATTCGCCATGCTGACGCCCTGCGGCCCGACCTCCCGGGGCCTGGCGCATCCGGACCCGGAGGCGCTCTGCCGCACGATCATTGAGGCGGCGCGGATGCCCTTCCTGCTGACGAGCGGCCCGACCCGGGTCCCGGTCCAGGTCAGCGCCAGCATCGGGCTGGCGGTCGGACTTGCGCAGTCGTGGGACGGCAGCGAGCTGATGCGCCAAGCCGACATCGCGCTCTACGCCGCCAAGGCGGGCGGCCGGGACGGCTACCGCATCTTCTGCGATGAGCTCGACCGGTCGTCCCGCGACCGTGCCCGCCTCCGGGCCGATCTGGAGGCGGCCCTGGCATCCGGCGGCCAGCTCAGGCTGCACTACCAGGCCAAGGTCGACGCCGGCGGCAGGCCCCGAAGCGTCGAGGCCCTGCTGCGCTGGCAGCATCCCATCCGCGGCCCGGTCCCGGTCAACCAGCTCATCTCCATCGCCGAGGAGACCGGCGTCATCGTCCGGCTCGGCGCCTGGGTGCTGCGGGAGGCCCTGGGATTCGCCGCGCGCTGGCCCACCCTCGACGTCGCGGTGAACGTCTCGCCGGTGCAGCTGCGCCATCCGCACTTCGTCGAGGACACGCTGCAGGCGCTGCGCGCCTCCGCCGTGCCGCCGGGCCAGATCGAGCTCGAGATCACCGAGACATCGCTGATGGACGACCTCGACAGCATCAACGGCAAGCTGGCGACGCTGCGGGCGGCGGGCCTGCGCATCGCGCTGGACGATTTTGGCACCGGCTGCTCCTCGCTGCGCCACCTGCACCGCTGCAGCGTCGATCGCGTCAAGATCGACCAGTCCTTCGTCGCCGCACTTGGCGACACCGCCGAGGCGGCGGCCATCACCCGCACGGTGATCGAGCTGGGCCACGCCATGGGCCTGCAGGTCACCGCCGAGGGCGTCGAGACCGAGGCGCAGCGGCGGTACCTGGTCGCGACCGGGATCGACGAGATGCAGGGCTACCTGTTCGCGAAACCCGTGGCCGAGAGCGCCCTGGACGCCGACCTGCGGCAGCCCCGCCGTCCTGCACCGCTTGTCGATGCGCTGATGAGGCAGCCGTAGCGGGTCAGGAGGCCAGGGCTCTGCCCTGGACCGCGCCCGAGGGCCGTGGCCCTTGGATCCCGTTTACTGGGCGCCGACCGGACGCCGCCACGACACCGCGGCGATTGGCGCATCACGATCGGCCGAGGCGAGGATCTGGCCACCGGCATCCGCCACCTCACCATCGACCAGCGCACTGGTCTTGCTGTCGATCAGAAGCGATGCCTGCGCGAAGCGGCCAGCCGTCGCCTGCACCGCAGATTGGGCGCCCAGCCGCTCGACCTGCATGTCGCCGACTCCGGCGATCAGCACGGCGCCGCGGCCGGCCTGGATGATCTCGATCCGGCATCCGACCGGCAGCCCTGACGGGATCCGAAGCCGCAGCGGCGTGTCGGAGCCGCTGCGCAGGACCGCGCCGCAATCGTCCCGCCGCGCCGTCCGTGTCCCGCCCATGGACTCGACCTGCGAGGCCGACGCCTTCAGCACCCCGGCGACGGAGAGGCTCTGCCCGATGGTCGCCGCACCGGCCTGGACGGTGTTGCCCTGGCTGTCGAGCGAGAAATACTGCGCGCCCACGCCGCTGCTGGCGCGGAGCGCATAGTTCCAGCCGGCGCCGTCTGCGGTCTGCACCAGCAGCGCGGTGTCGCCGGTACCGACCTTGGCGGTATAGACCGCGCCGTACATCGTCGTGCCGAGGTTGATCACGCCCTCCTGCACGTCGAGGCCGAGCTGCGTCACCCCGGTCACCGGGCTCACCGCGTTGGCCACCATCTCGGTGTCGGACAGAAAGCCAAGGCCGGTGTTCCCGGCATCGATCAGCAGGCCGCTGCCATCGCTGCCCGGTCCGTCCTGGCGCAGCGTCGCGTAGATGCAGTCGACCTCGCCCACCGTCGTCGCCGTCGGGTAGTTGGTCTTGGAGCAATGCACGTTGGCGGCGATCTGGGCAGTCTGCGGGCCATTGGTGCCGCTGCCGGGCGAGGTGAGGTCGACGCTGGCCGCCGAGAACGGGGCACCCCCATCCGCCGTGATGCCGATCGCGATCGGCAGGTTGAACTGGGCGGCGGTCTGCGCCGCCGCCTGCGTCGAAAGGCCGATCACGGCCGGGAGCCACCAGGCAACGGGACCCACTCTCATGCGTTCGACGCTCCTATGATATCGATCATGCGCGATGGCGTTTATTCCTTGCCCGCTTCCAGCCGGCTGCGCCACGATTTCATGATCGCCGGCTGAGATTTGTCGCGATACCGGCTCATCGGCGTCGACCAGCCGGAGACGGCACCGTCGGCGAGACCGCGTCTCCCGACTCGCGCCGTCCGATGGAGTTCCGCATGAGCACCCTGTCGCCGCCCTTCACCGTTGAAACGGCGATCCGAAAGGTTCGCATGGCGGAGGACAACTGGAACGGCCGCGATCCGGAGCGGGTCTCGCTGGGCTACACGCCGGACAGCCGTTGGCGCAACCGCGCCGAGTTCGTGACCGGCCACGACCAGATCGTGGCCTTTCTCACCGCCAAGTGGGCGCGGGAGCGGCAGTACCGGCTGATCAAGGAGCTGTGGGCGACGGACGCCGACCGCATCGCGGTCCGCTTCGCCTACGAGTGGCACGACGAGGCCGGCCGCTGGTTCCGCTCCTACGGCAACGAGAACTGGGCGTTCGACGAGTCCGGGCTGATGCGCACCCGCCATGCCAGCATCAACGACCTTCCGATCGCCGAGGCGGACCGGCTGTTCCGCTGGCCGCAGGGCCGCCGGCCCGACGACCATCCCGGGCTCAGCGCGCTGGGCCTGTAGCGGGGGGCTCCGCCATCGCCCCGCTCCAGAACGACGCCTCCAGCCTGACCGTAGTGCGGAAGTCGCGCAGCAGCGTGGCGAACCTCGCCTCGCCGCCGCGCGCCTCGGCCATCTCGTTCAGCCGGACGATACCGGCCTCCGCCAGCCCCAGATATTTCGGTCCGGAATACATCTCGATCCACGACCGGTACGGATTGCCGTGGCGGACCGTCGCCGGGTCGTCGGCCAGCCGCACGCCGACCTCGGCATAGCCGACCAGGCAGGCCGCCAGCACCGCCAGCAGGTCGAGCAGGTCGCCGGCCTGGGCGCGGTCGAGCATGAAGCCGGTGTAGGCGAGCAGCTCGATCGAGGCCGGCTCCGCCTGCAACGCCGCCTCGTCGAGGCCCCAGCCGCTGCAGTAGCCCAGGTGCATCGCGAGCTCGGTGTCGAGCAGGCCACTCACGGTGGCGGACGCGGCGCGCATGTCGGCGACGCTGTCGCCCTTGTAGATGGCGAGCGCGCAGACCCGGGCATATTGCAGCAGATAGAGGTAGTCCTGCATCAGGAAGCGGCGGAAATACTCCGGCCGCAGCGTGCCGTCGGCGATGCCGCGCACGAAGGGATGCCCGACATACGCCTCCCATTCCGGGCTCGCACCCTGTCGCAGGCGTCCGAACACCCCCTTGGTCAGGCTGGGCAGGCGGGTTTCGAGCGTGCCGTCCATGGTGTCCCCTCGCGTCGCATCTGGCTTAACAGGAAGGCCAAGCGCCTGGGAGCGCCTGAACGAATGGTTTCCAAAGGCTCCGCCTTCGGTGGGGTCCAGGGGCAAAGCCCTGGCCTTCACCCGGCCTCCACATCGAGGGCCTGACGCTCCGCCACGGCGGCCGCACCATCTTCGAGGACCTCGCGACCTGCTGGTCGAGGGCGGCCGTTTCGTGGTGCCGCGGGGACCGAGCCGCGTGGGCAAGAGCAGCCTGCTGCGGATCGCCGCCGGGCTCGAAGCCCCCGACATGATGTAGCAAATACTAACCTCAACGAATTACGTTGGTTTATGGTTGGGTGTGTCTTCTAGGTAATACCTAGGGTGTGTCGGTCGCCGCCTCGCCTTTGGCGCCAACGGCCGCTCCGGCCTCACCAGCACGATCCGCTCCGGCAGCTCCATCGGTTCCCACCAGCTCCACCAGCAGCGCATCGAAGTCGGCTTGCGTCCGCGCTTGGCGCTCGGCCGCTTCGTGCTCCGAGTCGTTGGATAGGGGGCGGGTGCGGCGGCGGGACCAAAGGGACATCCGACGATCCTAGGTTCTGAGTCTCTTCAAGGGCTTAACCGACAGATCATTCTGTTTCGATTTGGACTCAAAAACGGCTTCCATATCCCGTTGTTATCGTTAGACTCTCGGCAGAGGCTAAGGGATTGATATGGATACCACCTACAACCTCAACGGCGGCTTCAAGCCGACCGCCAAGCGATCCGCCGACCTCGATGGCCCCGACTTCTACCCAACCCCACGCTGGGCGACCTTCGCCCTGATCAAGAGCGAGCGGTTTCAAGGTGACATCTGGGAGCCGGCATGTGGCGACGGCGCCATGTCCGACGTACTCGCCGAGACCGGCAGTTCGATCGCAAGCTCGGACCTTTACGACCGGGGCTTTGGCGAGGTTGGGCGCGACTTCCTCGGCACGACGCGCCGGGCGCCGAACATCATCACGAACCCGCCCTACAACAGCGCCGAGGGCTTCGTCGCCACCGCGTTGCAGGCTGCCAGGGCCAAGTTCGCGTTGCTGCTGCGGCTCGCGTTCCTGGAGGGCGCCAACCGGGCCAACACCATCTTCCATCAGCATCCGCCGAGCCGCGTCTGGGTGTTCAGCGAACGGATCACCTTCTATCCCAAGGGCGCCGTCGTCGCCGGCAGCGGCACCACGGCCTATGCGTGGTTCGTCTGGGACAAGGACCACGCGGGAGCGACCCAGCTTGCGTGGCTCCAGCCGGGCTACAAGGCTAGGTTCTCTGCTTCCCCTGCTCGGCGACAAGGTGCTCGCGGCCTGCTCGTGTGATCGTCATGCCGTGCCGCCCGGCATCATAGATTACCCAGCCTGCCCCTATGGGGTTGGTCGGCACTGACTTGTGCGAGACGATGTTGCGAACGATCTGGGAAAACCGGGTGTCGCTACGGTTCGCCAGGATCTCCGCATCCTCGCCACGGACGCTCATGTAGATCTCAAGGTTCTTGATCAGGTCGGCCGTGGTCATGAACCCGTCCGGCGTGTCGTCCAGTAGTTCCAACACAGGGACGTAAGTGTCCTTCTCCCGGATACGGTGCTGGAACACCATCCCGGAGGCTTCGCCATCGGCGCTCGTGAACCGGAACCCGGTCGATTGCAGGGCCGAGGCCATGGCCGCGATGTTGTTAGCGATCGGTAGCCGACGCCCCTTCTCAAAGTCCCGAACCGTGCTGAGGGACACGTTGGCGCGGGAGGCCAGCTCTCCCTGACTCCAGTCGAGCCAACCGCGCGCTGCCCGGCATTGCTCAGGTGTGATCATTCGTCCGATATAGATTCTATCGGCGCGCCAGTCAACGTTTTTCGTTGACGTCCGCGTAACACTCCTATATCAATGACCTCAACGAATACCGTTGGGGTTTAGCCGGTGGCACAGCACTTCCTCCTCTCTGCGGCGGCCCGGACCCTGAGCCTCAAGGCCATCTTCCGCATGTCGGATGATGAGGCGCACGCCACCTTCGCGGCGATCCGCTTCGCCGACAACGGCGGCGCGGCGTTTTGCCCCCGCTGCGGCTGCACCGAGACCTACACCTATGC
>CALMVO010000005.1 GCA_937873205.1 uncultured Acetobacteraceae bacterium | reverse complement strand
CTGGTGCCCCGGGGCGGAGCCGGCGGCAGGGCCGGCACCGGGGCTGCCGGCGGCGGGACGACGACGGAAGGGGGCGCAGCGTGGCGCGGGGGCGGTGCCGGATGTGCCGATGCACGCCGCGCCACGGCATGCAGGTGGCCCAACAGCCGGCGCACCGGATGATGGGCGGGCGCGTGAACGGTCGGCGGGTCGGCAAAGGCGGCGCCGGACAGCGACAGCCAGGCGACCGCGAGCAGCGCGGAACGGGGACGGGAAGCGGGGGCGGGCATGCGCCCTGCGTGCCAAGCGCCACCCGGGAGGGCAAGGGGTCAGATCGAGAGCATCTGCCCGGGTCCGACCGCGGCGAGGAAGCTGGGCACGCCGGCGACCTCGACCCCGTCCAGCAGGGCGGCCGCCGGCAGCGCCATCGCGCGCAGTCCGGCCTCGCAGGCGAGCAGCGCGACGCCGAGCGGCGCCAGCGCGTCCCGCAGGATGGCGAAGCCGGCGACGCCGCGCTCCTGCAGCACCGCGTCGGCCTCGCTGCCGGCGAGCCCGGACCAGTCTCGGCAGAGCGCGTGCAGGCCGCCGTTGGTGGCGAACAGCACCACCCGGCGGTCCATCGCTGCGGCGCCGGCGGCCAGCACCAGGGCATAGTGCGCGCGCTCGAAGGCGCCGCTCAGCAGCAGGATGCCGAGCGTGGGCGTCGCCGGTTCAGCCATGCGCGGACAGATCGTGGATGGTGGGTGAGGGTCCGCAGAGCGGGCAGTCGGGGTCGGGCGGCAGCCGGATCGTGTGGAAGCGCATCGCCAGCGCGTCCCAGGCCAGCACGCGGCCGGACAGCCCGTCGCCCAGACCCAGCAACTCCTTCAGCGTCTCGGTGGCCTGCAGCGTGCCCATGACGCCGGTTACGGCGCCGAGCACGCCGGCCTCGGCGCAGTTGGGCGCCTCCCCCGCCGCCGGGGGGGTGGGATAGAGGCAGCGGTAGCACGGCCCGCCCAGATGCGGCTTGAAGGTGGAGAGCTGGCCGTCGAAGCGCGACACCGCGGCCTGGACCAGGGTGCGCCGGCCGAGCGCGCAGGCATCGGCCAGCAGGTAGCGGGTGGCGAAGTTGTCGCTGCCGTCGCAGACGAGGTCGTACTCCGCGACGAGGGCGGCGACGTTGCCGGCGTCCAGCCGCACCGCGTGCTGGCGCACCCGGACCAGCGGGTTGAGGTCTTCGAGCACGTCAGCGGCCGAGCTAACCTTCGGCTGCCCGATCCGCGAGGTGCCGTGCACCACCTGGCGCTGCAGGTTGGACAGCTCGACCCGGTCGTCGTCGACCAGGCCGATGGTGCCGATGCCGGCGGCGGCCAGATAGAGCGCCAGCGGCGCGCCGAGGCCGCCGGCGCCGACGATCAGCACGCGAGCCGCGCGCAGCCGCGCCTGGCCGATGCCGCCGACCTCGCCCAGCAGGATATGGCGCGAGTAGCGCACCACCTCGTCCTCGGAAAAATCGAGATCCATCGCGGAGATGTCCTGTTCACCGTTGTTTAACGCGTTGCTGCCAGGATCGGCCAAGAACCGGATATCGCCATAGCTCGACGAATCGTGACGGAGGGATTGTAATCCGCCTTGACCGTTCCCGGGACCGCGGAAGATAGTGTCGAGCAGTCGGATGGCGCAGGACGGTCGATGTCTGGACAGAGGGCACGCATGATGTCGGTCCGCTTTGGTCGCTCCGTCCACCCGCTGGCCTTGTCGGCATCCTGCCTGGCGCTGGCGCTCCTGATCTATGCCGCCTCGCCGCTGGTGACGCTCTGGTGCGCGGCCTCGGCGCTGCACCGCGACGACGTGCGGGCGCTGCGCACGGCGCTGGACTGGCGGGAGGTGCGCGCCGGGCTGAAGTCCGATCTGGGCCCCGGCGTGCCGGTGAGCCTGGCCAGCTTGCATCAGGCCGCCGACGCGGGCCAAGACGACCTGCCCGAGTTCGGATCCTCGTTCGCGACCACCATCGTCTCGCACGTGATCGACGACGTCATGACGCCCGAGCACCTCGCCGCGATGCTGTCGCGAAGCGCGTCCGACCCCGGCGACCGGCCCGGCCCTTCGATGCTGGACCGCGTGCAGCATATCGGCTTCGTATCGCCCACCGAGTTCGAGGCGGCGATCCGGCTGTCCCCCGACGTCGAGGCGCCGCCGGTGCTGGTCACGCTGCGCGTCGAGAAGTGGCAATGGAAGGTGACGCGCATCCACGTGCCGGACCAGCTGCTGGCGGGTGGTCGGGATCGGACCTGACCGGGCTTCGAGCCGCCACCGCTGACAGGGACTCTCGCAATCCCCATCTGAGATCGAACGGCCGGCCTGATCGGCCCGTGGCGGAACGGGATGGGTGGATGGACCTGCTGGCCAAGCTCGAGATCCTGGCGGACGCCGCCAAATACGACGCGTCCTGCGCGTCCAGCGGCACCGAGGCGCGCGACAGCCGCGGCAAGGCCAAGGGCATCGGCTCGACCGAGGGCATGGGCATCTGCCACGCCTACGCGCCGGACGGGCGCTGCATCTCGCTGCTCAAGATCCTGCTGACCAACTTCTGCCTCTACGAGTGCGCCTACTGCATCAACCGGTCCTCGTCCTCGGTGCGGCGGGCGCGGTTCACGGTGGACGAGGTGGTACAGCTGACGCTCGGCTTCTACCGGCGGAACTGCATCGAGGGGCTGTTCCTGTCGTCGGGCATCATCCGCTCGCCCGACTACACCATGGAGCAGGTGATCGGCGTCGCCCGCACGCTGCGGGTCGAGCACGGGTTCCGCGGCTACATCCACCTGAAGACGATTCCCGACGCCGATCCGCTGCTGCTCGAGGAAGCCGGGCGCTGGGCGGACCGGCTGTCGATCAACGTCGAGCTGCCGACCGAGGCGGCGCTGAAGGACTACGCGCCGGAGAAGGACATGGGTGGCATCCGGCGTTCGATGGGGCGGATGCGGCAGGGGATCGACGCGGCGTCGGAGCGGACCAGGCCCGGCGCCGCGCGGCCGCCGCGGTTCGCGCCAGCGGGGCAGAGCACGCAGGTGATCGTCGGCGCCGATCCGAGTCCGGACCGCGCCATCCTGCGCATGAGCAGCAACCTGTACAGCTCCTACGGGCTGCGGCGGGTATACTACTCCGCGTTCAGCCCGATCCCGGACGCGTCGGCGGCGCTGCCGCTGCAGCCGGCGCCGCTGCTGCGCGAGCACCGGCTGTATCAGGCGGACTGGCTGCTGCGGTTCTACGGCTTCGGCGTCGAGGAGCTGGCCACCGACGCCGCCGGCAACCTCGACCTGGTGCACGACCCGAAGCTGGCCTGGGCGCTCGCGCACCGGGAGATGTTTCCGGTCGACGTCAACACCGCCGATCGCGAGGCGCTGCTGCGGGTGCCGGGGCTTGGGGTGAAGTCGGTCGACCGGATGCTGACGGTGCGGCGGCACCAAATGCTGCGGATGCAGGATCTGGCGCGGCTGCGGGTATCGCTGGCGAAGGTGTCGCCGTTCGTGGTCGCCCTGGACCATCGGCCGGCGCAGGAGCTCGACAGCGTGCGGCTGTCGCAGCGACTGGCGCCGAAACCGCGGCAGCTCGCGTTGCTTTAAGGCCCAGGGGCTCTGCCCCTGGACCCCGCCAAAGGCTCGCCTTTGGAAACCACTTATAAGAAGGTTCCAAGGGCCTAGGCCCTTGGCGGGTCCAGGGCAGAGCCCTGGCCTTCTGTCGGATTTCCATGCAGAGCATCATCCTCGCCCACGAAGTCGACTTTGCCGGATGGCGCGAGGCGGCCCGCCGGCTGGCGCTGGACGGCGTGCCGCCGGAGCAGGCGCACTTCTCTGTGGGCGAGCCGGACGACCTGTTCGCGCAGGGCGAGTCGGAGCCGGCGGCCTTGCAGGCGGGTGGCAGCTTCAGCGTGTCGCGGGCGCTGATCGAGCTGGCGCAGACGGTGATCCAGGCGCGCGAGCCGGAGCGGTTCGATCTGCTTTACGGGCTGGTGTGGCGGGCGCACCGAGGCGAGCGGCGCATCACCGAGCTGGTCACCGATCCCGGGGTGCAGCGGGCGATCCGCCTGGCGCAGTCGGTGCGGCGCGACACCCACAAGATGCGGGCGTTCCTGCGCTTCCGGGAGGTGTGCGAGGAGGACGGCACCCGCTACGTCGCCTGGTTCGAGCCGGACCACTACATCGTCGAGGCCAACGCGGACTTCTTCGTGCGCCGCTTCGCGACCATGGTGTTCTCGATCCTCACCCCCTACCGCAGCGTACACTGGACCGGCGCCGAGCTGCGGTTCGCGCCCGGCGCCGATCCGGCGCAGGTGCCGGACGACGACGCGCTGGAGCGCTACTGGCGGGCCTACTTCGCCGCCATCTTCAATCCGGCCCGGCTCAAGATCTCCGCCATGACGTCGGAGATGCCGAAGAAGTACTGGCGCAACCTGCCCGAGGCGGCGGCGATCCCGGAACTGATCCGGACCGCCGCCAGCCGCACCGAGACGATGCTGGAGACCAAGCCCATGCCCCCCGACGACCAGACCCCGCCGCGCCGGCGCGTGGCGGCACCCAAGCCCGTCGCCGATCCGATCCAGCCGGGATCGCTCGCCGCCCTGGCCGAGGCGGCGGCCGGCTGCCGGCGGTGCGCGCTATGGGAGCCGGCGACGCAGGTGGTCTTTGGCGAGGGCCCGGAGCATGCGCGCATGATGATGGTGGGCGAGCAGCCGGGCGACCAGGAGGATCTGGCCGGCCGGCCGTTCGTGGGACCGGCGGGACAGCTGCTCGACCGGGCGATCGTGGAGGCCGGGATCGACCGCCGCGAGGTCTACGTCACCAATGCAGTGAAGCACTTCAAGTTCGAGCCGCGCGGCAAGCGGCGCATCCATGCCAAGCCGGACCTCACCGAGATCGCCGCCTGCTCCGGCTGGCTGGTGGAGGAGCGGCGGGCGGTGCGGCCGGCGCTGCTGGTGATGCTGGGCGCCACCGCGGCGCGGGCGGTGCTGGGTCGCACCGTGACGATCTCGCGCGAGCGCTCGCGGCCGATGGCGCTGCCGGACCAGTTCGGCTCCAACGCGCAGGGGCTGGTGACGGTGCACCCGTCCTACCTGCTGCGGCTGCCGGACGAGGACGCCAAGCGGCGGGAGTATGCGGCCTTCGTCGCCGACCTGAAGCAGGCGCGGGCGCTGCTGGAGGACGCGGTGCCCGCCTGAACCGACGCTCGTGTTGCGACGCGGCAGGCCGGACACATGATCGCGCCGTCTCCAGGGTGGTGTGGTCATGGCGCGAAGATGGTCGGTGCTGACGATGATGGCGCTGATGGGCGTGGCGCCGCTCGCCCGCGGCGTGGCGCCGGCCGAGGCTCAGTCCTCCAAGACGGGGCAGGCCGCCGGTATGGCGCCGGACACCTGAGACTTGCAGGGCGGCGCGTCGGGGTCGGGCGGGGATATTCCGCGGCATTTTCAGTCGGTCCTATCCTTCTACGACCACGACCGTCGCGACGTGATGATCCCGATGCGCGCCGGCGTCTCGCTGCACGCCGTGCTGATCGGGCCGCATGCCGTGAAGCACGGTCCGATCATGCTGGACCGCACGCCCTACAGCGCCAAGAAGATGACCAGCCGGGAGGAAACGCCGCACGTGGCGGAGAAGCTGATCGACGCGTATCCGGACGAGGTGCCGGCCAAGCCGGAGCTCGGCGGCTACGAGGTGCCGGTGGCGATGGACATCCTGCGCGGCCGCTACCGCGACGATCCGGCGCATCCGAGCGCCATCCCGGCCGGCAAGACCGTGGCCTACACGCTGCGGCTGCCCAACGTGGACCACAGCGTCCTGCCTGGGCACCGGATCATGGTGCGGATCCAGTCGAGCTGGTTCCCGCTCCACGACCGCGACCCGCAGACCTGCGTGCCGAACATCGTCTTCGCCAAGACGGGCGATTATAAAAAGGCGGAGATGCGGGTGTTCCGGACGCCAGCTTCATCCAGCTTCCCCGTCGTGCCGACCGACGACGGGACGGTGGTCGCCGGGCCCTGGCCGAGACCTGAGGAGCAGACCTCTCAGGCGCCGACCAGCCGGTGCGCGATGCCGACCAGGCCGCTGGCGCGGTGGGTCGGCTGGTCGAAGCAGGACGGGAACAGCCCCTCGCCGGCGACGTAGGCGGTGGTGAGCCCCACCGTGCTGGCGCCCTGGATGTCCCAGGGGTGGGCGGCGACCAGAGCCAGCTCCGCGGAGGCGACGCCCAGCCGGCGGGCTGCGGCGAGGTAGACCTCGGCCCGCGGCTTGGGCAGCCCGACATCGTCGATCGAGAGCACGGCGTCGAAGGAGGCGATCAGGCCGGCGCGCTCCAGCAGCGCCTCGGTGGTGGCGCGGCTGCCATTGGTGAGCGCCAGGCACTGCAGCCCGGCCTCACGCAGCACCTGCAGCGCGGTGGCGGCACCCGGCTGCGGCGACAGCCAGCCCATGCCGGCGATCGCCATCTCGATGCGGTGCGGCGGCGGCTCCAGCCCGGCGGCGACCAGCATGCCGCAGAGGTTGTCCTCCAGCACGGTGGCCATCGGCACCATCCGGCCGACCACGCCGAGCGCGAACAGGTCGCGCAGCGAGCTGGCGAACCAGGTCTCGAGCGCCGAGCCCGGAAGGCCCAGCGCCACCAGGAGCGGGCGCTGGTTCTCGAGCGAGAACAGGGTGCCAATGACGTCGAAGGCGACGGCGCGGAGGGCCATGGCGGAGATCCTAGAGGCTGGGGCTGAGGCGTCGGGACCGCCACGATAGGCTGTCCCAACCACACCCCCAGCGGGATCACGCATTCGTTTAGGGGACGTGGGCGGCGTAGCGCTCCCAGTGGGTGGTCAGCTCGCGGACCACCACGCTGCCCACCGCGTAGGCGGCGTCGAGCGAGGGGATGTAGCCGGAGTAGCTGCCGGGGCGGTTCTCGGCCGCCAGCAGCTCGGCCGGGGTCTGGCCGGGCGGCGGCATGTCGAAGTTGCTGGCGGTGCGCAGCACCAGCACGCGGTCCAGATCGACCTTATGGACCTGCGCCAGGAAGGTCAGCGCCTGCATCATGCCGGAATCCTCCTCGGCGGTGGTGGCGAAGCGGCCCTGCCCGTGGGTCCAGTAGCCGACCCAGCCCTCGGCCCAGCGGTTCATGCGGCCGCCGATCCAGAAGGTGCCGGCCGCCAGCGTGTCGCCGACGCCGACCACCGGCGGGCGCTGCCCGGCCGGGGTGTCGACGTAGCGGGTGCGGATCGCGCGCAGCACCGGCGTGTCGGACAGCGGGACGGCGCGGGTGAGGCCGTAGGCCCAGTCGACCAGCGAGCGGTTCAGGGTGAAGACGTTGGTCCCGGTGACGGACTGCGCCGGCGGCACCGGAAGCTGGTAAGGCTCGCTCCGCTGCAGCGGCACGTAGCCGGTCGGCCAGTCCGGCGGGATCTCGCGGGCGTCGATCTCGTGCGCCAGGTCGCCGTCGACGACGTGCGGGGCCCAGAACGCCGAGCCGGGCGAGGCGACGTCGGGGTCGATGCCGGCGATGCCGGCCAGCAGAATGTAGGCGTGGCTGAGGTCGAAGCGGGGATCGTCGCCCAGCGCCTCGATCGAGGCCGCGGCGCGGGCCGGGCCCTCGCCGGTGACGATGCCGAGCACGCCGAGCGCCCGGTTCAGCCGGAGGTCGCGGTATCCCTGCGGGAACGGCACGGCCTCCGGCAGCGGCAGGCGCTCGACCCAGGCCTGGAACTCGCCGGGGGCGTCGCCGGTGTCGGCGCCGATCTCGAAGGTGGTCACCACCACCACGCGGATCGGCAGCGGCGTGGCGCGGGCGGCCACCGCCGCGAACAGGACGGCCAGGGCCGGGAGGAAGCGCATCAGCGATCCCTCGGCCGGCGCTCGGGCAGCAGCGCCGGCTCGAAGATCATGGTGGCGACCAGCGTGCAGGCCAGGCTGAGCAGCAGCAGGCGGCCCATGCTGGCGGTGCCGGGATGGTGCGAGGCGGCCAGCGAGCCGAACGCGGTGCCGGTGGTCAGCGCCGAGAACAGCACCGCGCGCGCGGTGGGCGAGCCCAGCGGCCCGTCCAACCCCTGCCGCCAGTTCATCACGAAGTAGATGTTGAACGACACGCCGACGCCGAGCAGCAGCGGCAGCGCGATGATGTTCGCGAAGTTGAGCGGCTGGGGGATCGCCACCACCAGGATCACGGTCAGCAGCGCCGACAGCACCAGCGGCGAGAGCACCAGCAGCATGTGCGACAGCCGGCGCAGGAACACGAACAGGATCAGCGCGATGGCGCCGAGCGCGCTCGCGGCGGCGACCGCGAAGGCGTCGACGATGGTCTGGGCGCTGGCGACGATGGTGATCGCCGCACCGCTGGCATCGGGCCACACCGAGCGCACCTGGCGAACGAACTCGTGCAGCACGAGGTTGTCGTTGAGTGCCCCCCGCGGATGCACCTCCATGTGCGCCTGGCCGTTCGGCAGCAGGTACTGCTCGCGGATCTCCTGCGGGATGTCGGCCGGGGTGGCGGGCGCGTTCACCGACAGCACCAGCCGCAGCTGATCGAGCTGTGCGGGCAGGAAGCGGGTGAGTGCGGCGTTGGCGGCAAGCAGCGCAGCGTCGGGGGCGGCCCCCAGCGTGCGCAGCGCCGCCTCGATCCGCACCAGCGGATCGGCCGGCGGCAGGGCGGCCACGACCGGGGCCAGCGCCGCCACGGTCGCGAGCGCCGCGGCGCGGATCTGCGCCGCGTCCGGGGCCGGCTTCGGGCCGACCCCGGCAATGGTGGGCAGCAGGATCTGCGCCGCGTCGGCGATCAGCGCCAGCTTCTCCGGCTGGTCGGTGGGCACGAAGCTGTCGAGATAGAGCACGTCGTGCACCAGCGGCAGCGCCTCGAAGCGCGGCACCAGGCTGCGGGCGACCGCCAGGTCCGGGGCCAGGATCTCGGCGCTGTATGGCGAGGTGACCGGATCGGCCATCAGCAGATGCAGCGCCCGCATCGACTCCGCGTTCGGGTTCTTGGTGTGCAGGGGGTCGCCGTCGAAGCGCAGCAGCGGGATGCAGGCCGTACCCGCCACCGCCAGCACCGCGAACCCGGCCAGGATCGGCACGCGCCGGCGGCGCACCGCGCGATCGATCGGCCGCGCCCAGCGGAAGCCGATCTCGCCCGCCAGCGGCCGCGGCCGGCAGAGCGTCAGCAGGGCCGGCAGGATGGTCAGCGTGCAGGCGAACGCGATCAGCATGCCGACGCCCGCGATCAGGCCGAGCTGCGCCACGCCGACGAAGGCGGTGGGGGTGAAGGCCAGGAAGCCGGCGGCGGTGGCCAGGGCCGCGATCAGGATCTGCACGCCGGTCTCGCGGCCGGTCATCGCCAGGGCCGCCTCGTGCGTCGGGCGCGTGCCGTCCGGTAGCGACTGGGCCATGAAGCGCACGGAGAACTGGATGGCGAAATCGACCGCGATGCCGACGAACAGCACCGCGAACGCCACCGAGATCAGGTTCAGCGTGCCGACCGCGAGTGCGGCGAAGCCGGTGGTGAACAGCAGGCCCAGCACCAGCGTTGTGAGGATCGGCACGATCACCCGCCAGCTGCGCACCGCCAGCACCAGCCACAGGCTGACCAGGATCAGCGAGGCGATCAGGCCGGCCACCATGCCCTCCGCCACGCTCGCGAACTCCTCGTCGTCGAGCGCCACCTGGCCGGTGAGGTAGACATGGGCCTGGCCCGAGCGCACGAACTCCAGCTGCGCGATCGCGTCCCGCATCACCGTCGTGGCGGCGCCGCCCGGCTGGAACGAGCCATAGTCGAGACGCGGCTGCGTCACCACGAACTGGTAGTGGCCGCCGAGGTCGCTCAACTTGCCCGACAGCAGGCGCTGCCAGGAGAGCGGGGTCGGGTGACCGGCGGCGGCGGCCGACAGGTTGGCGGCGAAGCCGTCGAGCGAGGCTGCGAAGGCGCCGAGGTTGGCCTGGCCGCGCTGCACCCCCTCCCCGATCAGCGCCAGCGCGCCGAACAGGCCGCGCGCCGAGGGGTCGGCGGCAAGCTGGCCCAGGAAGGGCTGCGCGTCGATGGTCTTCTCCAGCAGGTCGCCGAGCGGCCCGGCGTCCAGGAACAGCAGCGCGTTCCGCTCGAGGTAGGGCACCTGGCCGGGCGTCTGCACCAGCTTGAAGTGCGCGGGCTCGGCCCGCAGGCGGGCGGCGAGCTGCGCCGCGGTCACCGCGGCCTCCTCCGGGATGTCGCCCTCGATCACCGCGACCAGCTGGTCCTCGCCATGCGGGAAGTCGCGCTGCAGCTCGGCCTGGCGCTTCTTCCAGGCGAGGTGCGCCGAGAACAGGCCGCCGGTGTCGGTGGTGACGCCGAGCCGGGTGGCGGTGGCGAACAGGGCCCCCACCGCCAGCAGCAGGGCCAGGGCGGAGACCAGCAGGGCCCGGCGCGAGCAGAGGGCGGCCAGGCGGCCGAGCGGACCCGACATCGCGTCAGGCCGGCTGGCGGACGGGGTGCGGTGCCTTCGGCAGCCGCCGCAGCCGCACCAGGATGACCAGCGCCATGATCCCGGCGCCGACCACGGCGCCGACCAGCACCGGCATCAGCAGGCCGAACCAGGCGGCGGGGCCGAGCAGGTAGAGCGCGTCGTCGACATGGAAGCCCCAGGCGCCGGCGATGACGCGCTCGTTCGAGACCCGGCTCTCGTAGAGCTCGGCCATCCAGTTGCACAGCAGCAGCATGCCGCCGGCGCAGAGGCCGAGCAGGATCGACCAGTCGCCGAGCTGCGGCGAGCCGGCGAGGCCAAAGCCGATGGCGACGAAGAACAGGACGTTGACGCCGTTATCGACCAAATAGTCGTAGCGGTGGCCGGCGGCACTCGTCAGTCCGGAGATCCGCGCCAGCTCGCCGTCGGCGCGGTCGAGGAAGGCGGAGACGATCCACAGCAGGCCGCCATAGAGGGACAGCATCGGGTGCACCGCCAGGCACGCGCACGCGCCGACGCCGGTCAGCAGGCGCAGCGTGGTGAGCTGGTTCGGCGTGACCCCGGTGCCGAGCAGCGGCCGCACCGCCAGCCGCGCCAGGCGATGGCTCCAGGTCTCGTTCACGAGGCGTCGCCGCATTCGAGCACGGCGTCCCGCAGGACCGGCAGGCCGGCATCCTGCCGGAGCGGCGGCCCCGCATCGCCGCCGGACGGGACCGGCAGGCTGGGCCAGCGCCGGTCGAGCCACTGCCAGACGGCGAGCGCCGGAAGGCCCAGCACGATCTCGCGCAGCCGCTTGATCAGGGCCAGCGCGATCGAGACCGTGGGCGGCAGGCCGAACAGGCTGCCGACGACGATGAAGCCGCCTTCGGAGATGCCGAGAGCGCCCGGGACCACGAAGGCGGCCGACTTCACCGCCTGCGCCAGGCTCTCGATCACCAGGCCGGGGCCCAGGCCGCGATCATGGCCCAGGACATGGAGCGCCAGGCACACCTCGACGGCGCCCAGCAGCCAGGACACCGACTGGTAGATGGTCGCCAGCAGCACGCGGGCGGGCGAGCGGTAGAGCCCGAGCAGCCGGTCGTGCAGGCCCAGCATGGTGTCCATGCCATCCCAGCCGAAGGTGCCGGCCAGGCGCATCAAACCGCGCTCGATCAGGCGGGCGAGCCCGAACCACTGGCTGGCGAAGAAGCCGAGGCCCGCGGCCAGCGTCACGCCGACGACGCCGATCACCTCGTCGGTGACCCGGCTGCGGCCGAGCAGGTGCAGCAGCAGGGCGAGGCCGGCGATCGTGAACAGGATCTGGGTCAGCATCTCGAGGGTGAGGTCGCAGACCGTGCCGGCGGCGGCCTCGGCCAGCCGCACGCCGCGCCGGCCGAGCAGGCGCACCACCGCGAACTCGCCGCCGACCTGGGCCACAGGCAACAGGCTGTTCACCCCCTCCCGCACCCAGCGCAGCATCACGAAGTCGGCCAGCGACGGCCGCGGCACGGTCGGGCCGGCGATGGTGCGCCAGCCCAGTGCGGAGAACAGCATCTGGACCAGGTGGAAGCCCATCACCGCCAGGATGCCCCAGCCGGCCTGCTCCAGCAGCTCCAGCACGTGGCCGAACCCGTAGCGGGTCAGCAGCCAGATCGCCAGACCGGCGCCGACGGTGCCGCCGATCAGGGTGAGCAGCTTCATGGGAGGGGTCCAGTCGGGTAGCGTCAGGAGACGGCGGGCGTCGCCGCCGCACCATGTAACGGACGGGCAGGACCTTGAAAACATCGAACCCGGCCGCCGCCCCGCGCACCCTGCTGCTGACGCCGGGGCCGCTCACCACCAGCGACGCCACCCGTGCCGCGATGGAACGCGACTGGGGATCGCGCGACGCGGCATTCGTGGCGCTCTCGGACCGGCTGCGGCGGCGGCTGGCCGCGATCGCCGGCGGTGCCGGCACGCACGAGGCGGTGCTGCTGGCCGGCAGCGGCACCGCGGCGGTCGAGGCGGCGCTGGGCAGCCTGATCCCCCGGGATGGGCGGACGCTGCTGCTGGTGAATGGCGCCTACGGTCGGCGCATGGCCGAGATCCTGCGCCGTCTCGGCCGCGACCACGTGGTGCGGGAATGGCCCGAGGACGAGGCGGTCGATCCGGGCGAGCTCGACGCCATCCTGGCCGACGACCCCACCGTCGGCGACGTGGCGCTGGTGCATTGCGAGACCACCAGCGGGCTGCTGAACCCGCTGGAGGCGGTGGCGTCGGTGGTGCGGCGGCACGGGCGCCGGCTGCTGCTGGACGCGATGAGCAGCTTCGGGGCGCTCAGGATCGACGCCGCACGGCTGGGCCTCGTCGCGGTGATGGCGTCCTCCAACAAGTGTCTGGAGGGGGTGCCGGGAATCGGCTTCGTGGTGGCCGACAGCGCGCACCTCGCCACCTGCGCCGGCCAAGCGTCCAGCCTCAGCCTCGACCTGTTCGACCAGGCGGCGGCATTCCGCGCCGACGGGCAGTGGCGCTTCACGCCGCCGGTGCAGGTGGCGGCCGCCCTCGACGCAGCCCTCGATCAGCTCGACGCGGAGGGCGGCGTGGCGGCCCGCGGCGCCCGCTACCGGCGGCTGCATGCGCGGCTGGTGGAGGGCATGGCCGCACTCGGCTTCGAGACCTACCTGACCCCCGCGTTGCAGGCGCCGATCATCGTCACGTTCCGGGATCCCGGGCCGCCATTCTCGTTCGAGCGCTTCCATGCGGCGCTGCAGGCGGACGGCATCGTGATCTATCCGGGCAAGCTGACGCGGGCGCCGAGCTTCCGGATTGGCTGCATCGGGGCACTCGACGAGGCCGACATTGAGAGGGCGCTGGCCGCGATCGCCCGCACCCTCTAAGCGGGCGTGCCGGCCGCAACCCGGGCGGGGATGGCGCGCTGCAGGGCAGGACCGCTCGGATCACGACATGAACAGGATCGCCGTCATCGCCAGGTTCGCGCGCGGCGCCGTGCCGTTCAGGCAGCCCTCATGAGCGACATGATCGAGGACTACGCGCTGATCGGCGACGGCGAGACGGCGGCGCTGGTCAGCCGCGGCGGCTCGGTGGACTGGCTGTGCTGGCCGCGCTTCGACAGCGACGCCTGCTTCGCGGCCTTGTTGGGCACGCCCGAGAACGGCAGCTGGCAGTTGGCGCCGGCCGGGCGCGTGACGGGCGGTACGCGGGCCTACCAGCCGGACACGCTGGTGGTCGAGACCGAGTTCGAGACCGAGGCCGGCACGGTGCGGCTGATCGACTTCATGCCGCCGCGCGACGGGCCGGGCTCGTCGCTGGTGCGGATCGTGGAGGGGCTGCGTGGCCGGGTCGACATGCGCATGACGCTGCGGCTGCGCTTCGATTACGGCACGGTGCCGCCCTGGGTGGAGCCGGTCGCGGACGGGCTGGTCGCGCGGATCGGCCCGGATCTGGTGGCGCTGCACGCGCCGGTCCCGGTCACGCAGGAGCGGGATACGGCGGAGGCGTCGTTCACGGTTGAGGCCGGGCAGCGGCTGGGATTCGTGCTGGGCTACGTGCCGGTGCCGATGGCAGCGCCGGGAGGCATGGACGTCGAGGCGGCGCTGCTGGCCACGCAGCGCCACTGGCGCGACTGGATCGGCCGCTTCGACGACACGCGGACCCGGTGGCCGGAGGCGGTGCGGCGTTCGCTGATCACCTGCAAGGCGATGATCCACCAGCCGAGCGGCGGGCTGGTCGCGGCTCCCACCACGTCGCTGCCGGAGGCGCCGGGCGGCACGATGAACTGGGACTACCGCTATTGCTGGCTGCGCGACGCCACCTTCACGCTGACGGCGCTGCTGCGCTCGGGCTATGTCGACGAGGCGCAGCGCTGGCGCGACTGGCTGCTGCGGGCGATCGCCGGCACGCCGCAGCAGATGCGGATCATGTATCGGGTCGACGGCGCCCGGCACCTGGCGGAATGGCAGGCGGAGGGGCTGGCCGGCTATCGCCACGCCAGGCCGGTGCGGATCGGCAACGCGGCCTCGACGCAGCATCAGATCGACGTGTTCGGCGAAGTGCTGAACTGCCTGGGGCTGGCGCGGCGAGACGGCGTGCCGCCGTCGGACCAGGAGGAGGCGGCGATCCTGGCGATCGTGCTGCACCTGGAGCAGGTGTGGGACACGCCCGGCTCGGGGATCTGGGAGTCCCGCGACACGCCGCGGCGCTACACCTATTCGGCGGCGATGGCGTGGTCGGGGATCAACCTGTTCCTGGAGCATCGCGGCGACGAGCTGACGCAGGCCGGGGGCGAGGGGGCCGAGACGGTGCGCCGGCTCACCCAGTTGCGGCAGACGATCCACGACACCGTGTGCCGCGAGGGCTGGAACCCCGGCCTGCAGGGTGGGCGCGGCAGCTTCACGCAGTATTTCGGCGGCCAGGAGCTGGATGCCAGCCTGCTGCTGCTGCCGGCGCACGGCTTCCTGCCGGCGGACGAGCCGCGCATGGCGGCCACCATCGAGGCGATCGGCCGCGAGCTGGACGAGGACGGGCTGATCCGGCGCACGAAGGCCAAGGCGGACGGGCCGAACGAGGGTGCCTTCCTGGCCTGTTCCTGCTGGATGGCGGACTGCCTGGCGCTGCAGGGACGCCACCAGGAGGCACGGGCGCAGCTGGAGCGGGTGCTGGCCGTGCGCAACGACCTCGGCCTGCTGGCGGAGGAGTACGACGTGACCGGCCGGCACCTGTCGGGCAACTTCCCGCAGGCGCTGAGCCACCTGGCCCTGATCAACAGCGCCCTCTCGCTGTCATGAGGGAGGCCGAGGGGCGCGAGCCGTGCCGGGTCCGAGGCGAAGCAGGATCGCCTCCCGCAGCGCCTTCGCCGGTCCCTGCAGCTCGCGGACGCCACCCAGCACGATGAACTCGACATCCGGGAGGTGCGGCAGTGCCGACACCTCCGCCAGGTCCGCCGACGCCAGCAGCGTGGACTGCGCGCCGACGCCCAGCCCCGCCCGCAACGCCGCGACGAGTGCGCTCAGGCTCTCGCTGCTGAAGGCGACCTACCAGGCACGATCGGCGGCGTTCAGCGTGTCGATCGCGGCGCGTCGGGTGATGCTAGAGGATGATCCGATCGCTTAGGCTCACGGATCATCCTCTAGCTTGTTG
>CALMVO010000004.1 GCA_937873205.1 uncultured Acetobacteraceae bacterium | reverse complement strand
CGCCGCCGCCCGGCCCCCGGCCCGCCCCCCCGCCCCCCGCCCCCCCCCGCGCCGGCGTCAGCACCACCGCGATCGCGACCGACAGCGCCAGCGCCCAGAGCGGCGTCACCGTGTCGCCGACGCCGCGCAGCATCTGGGTCATCAGCAGGAAGGCGAAGAACACCGGGCTGAAGCCGAGGATCACGCTGCCGTAGGCGATGGCGCCCGGCAGCACGGCCGGCGGCGTCGCCAGCCCGCGCAGCATCCAGCCCGCCGCCGGCGTCAGCGCGGCCGCCATCACGAGGCCGATCAGCACCGTGGCGCCGGCGCCCATGCCGATCACCAGCGAGATGAAGAAGACCATGATCGGGAAGAACACGCCGGCGGCGGCGAGGGCGCCTGGACCGATCATCTGGCCGAGAAAGATGCTGCCGACGGTGCCGGACAACGCCTGCAGGATGTTGCTCAGCATCATCGGCCCGAGGAAGCCGAGGAAGCTCCGCTACAGCGGAGGGGACAGGTCGACCGAGATGCTCGTGTCGGACGGTCAATCACATCGGCAACGGCGAGGCCCGGGATTGTAACGCTGGTCGCGGCCCTGGTCGCAGCCCGTTGCAGCACGTAGATCCTGGACGCCATGACCCTGCTCGCCTCGGAGTTCGATTTCGACCTGCCGCCGGGGCGCATCGCGCAGGCGCCGGCGCGTCCGCGCGAGTCGGCGCGGCTGCTGCACGTGGGCCCCGACGGCGACCGCGACCACGGCTTGCGTAACCTGCCCGCCCTACTGCGCGGGGGCGACCTGCTGGTGAGCAACGACACCCGCGTGATCCCGGCGCAGCTGGCCGCGCGGCGTGGCGCGGCGCGCATCGGCATCACCCTCGACCGGGCACTGCCCG
Organism: uncultured Acetobacteraceae bacterium; assembly: GCA_937873205.1. Classification (GTDB taxonomy): domain Bacteria; phylum Pseudomonadota; class Alphaproteobacteria; order Acetobacterales; family Acetobacteraceae; genus Lichenicola. The sequence continues at coordinate 15,695 of CALMVO010000004.1, read as the reverse complement.
ATGGCGAGTGGCACGCGCTGGTGCGCAACGCCCGCCGGCTGCACGAGGGCGACGAGCTCGACTTCGAAGACAGCGCGGTCACGGCGACGGTGGCCGCGCTGCACGAGGGCGGCAGCGCCACCCTGCGGTTCTCCGCCATGGGGGCCGCGTTCGGCGCCTTCCTGCACGAGGCGGGCCGGCTGGCGCTGCCGCCCTACATCGAGCGTCCGCAGGGCCCCACGGCCGAGGACGAGGCGGACTACCAGACCGTGTTCGCCCGCCATGACGGCGCCGTCGCCGCCCCCACCGCCGGGCTGCACTTCACCCCGGCGCTGCTGGCCCAGGCGCAGGCGGCCGGCATCGCCCAGGCCAGCGTCACCCTGCATGTCGGCGCCGGCACGTTTCTGCCGATGCGCGAGGACGCGGTGTCGGCGCACCGCATGCATCCCGAGCGCGGGATCGTCATCCAGGCCGCCGCCGACGCGATCAACGCCGCGCGCGCGCGCGGCGGCCGCATCGTTGCCGTCGGCACCACCTCGCTGCGCCTGCTCGAAAGCGCGGTCGGCAAGGATGGCCAGGTGCACGCGTTCGACGGCGAGACCAGCCTGTTCATCCTGCCGGGCCACCGCTTCCGCGCCGTCGACCTGCTGCTGACCAACTTCCACCTGCCGCGCTCGACCCTCTTCATGCTGGTCTGCGCCTTCGCCGGCCAGGAGCGCATGCGCGCGGCCTACGCCCACGCCATCGCCAGCGGCTACCGCTTCTACTCCTACGGCGACGCCTGCCTGCTGGAGCCGGGCGGTTGAGCTCCTTCCGCTGGCAGGCGGAGGCCAGCGACGGCGCCGCCCGTGCCGGTCGGCTGCACACCGCGCACGGGAGCGTCTCGACACCGACCTTCATGCCGGTCGGCACCGCCGGCACGGTGAAGGCGATGACCATGGATGCCGTGCGTTCGACCGGGGCCGGCATCGTGCTCGGCAACACCTACCACCTGATGCTCCGGCCGGGTGCGGAGCGGGTGCACGCCCTCGGCGGCCTGCACCGGTTCATGGACTGGCCGGGCCCGATCCTGACCGACTCCGGCGGCTACCAGGTGATGTCGCTGGGGGCACTCCGGCGCCTGGACTCGGACGGCGTTACCTTCCGCTCGCACCTGGACGGTTCGGAGCACCGGCTGACCCCGGAGCGCTCCACCACGATCCAGCACGCACTCGATGCCACCATCACCATGTGCTTCGACGAGTGCCCGGCGCTGCCCGCGCCGGTCCAGACGGTCGCCGCCTCCATGCGGCTCTCGATGCGTTGGGCCGCCCGCTCGCGGGAGGCGTTCGTGCCGCGCGACGGCTACGCGCAGTTCGGAATCGTGCAGGGCGGCACCGAGCCGGAGCTGCGGGCCGAGAGCGTGCGGGCGCTGACCGCCATCGGGTTCGAAGGCTATGCCGTCGGCGGACTTGCGGTCGGCGAGGGCCAGGCGCTGATGCTGGCCACGCTGGACGCCACCGTGCCGCTGCTGCCGGCGGACCGGCCTCGCTACCTTATGGGCGTCGGCACCCCGGACGACCTGCTGGGCAGCGTGCAGCGCGGCATCGACATGTTCGATTGCGTGATGCCGACCCGTGCCGGCCGCACCGCACGCGCCTATGTTGGGACCGGCACGCTGAACCTGCGCAACGCCCGCCATGCCGCCGATCCGGCGCCGCTCGAGGCGGACTGCCCCTGCCCGGCCTGCGCCCGCCACAGCCGCGCCTACCTGCACCACCTGTTCCGCGCCGACGAGATGCTGGGGCCGATGCTGCTGACCTGGCACAACCTCGCCTACTACCAGCGCCTGATGCAGGGCCTGCGCGCCGCCATCCTGGAGCGGCGGCTCCACAATCACGCCGAGGCGCTGCGGGCCGGCTGGTCCGCCGGCGACGCGGCCGCCGCGTGAGCGCGCCGCTGCATGACCGCATCCGCGACCGCGCCCTCTCGCTCGGCTTCGACGCGTTCGGCATCACCCGCGCCGAGCTCGGCGCCGAGGCGCGCAGCCGGCTGATGGACTTCCTCGCCGCCGGCCAGCACGGCGAGATGGGCTGGCTCGCCGATCGCGTCGAGCAGCGCGCGCAGCCGCGGTCGCTGTGGCCGGAGGCGCGCAGCGTGGTGGCGCTCGGCCTGTCCTACGCGCCGCCCGACGACCCGCTGGCGATCCAGGCGCGGCCGGACCGCGGCGGCATCTCGGTGTATGCCCGTCACCGCGACTACCACGACGTGCTGAAGGGAATGTTGAAGCACCTGGCGCAGTTCATCGTCGCCCAGGCGGATGGAACCCAGGCGGTCAAGGTGTTCGTCGACACCGCGCCGGTGATGGAGAAGCCGCTCGCTGCCCGCGCCGGGCTCGGCTGGCAGGGCAAGCACACCAACCTGGTGTCGCGCGACCACGGCTCCTGGCTGTTCCTGGGCGAGATCTACACCACGCTGGAGCTGCCGCAGACGCCGCTCCGCGCCGGCGGCTGCGGCAGCTGCACGCGCTGCCTCACGGCGTGTCCGACCGACGCCTTCCCGGCCCCGTACCGGCTCGACGCCACCCGCTGCATCTCCTACCTCACCATCGAGCATGCCGGACCGATCCCGCACGCCTTCCGCGCTGCCATGGGCAACCGCATCTATGGCTGCGACGACTGCCTCGCGGTCTGTCCGTGGAACCGCTTCGCCGCCGTCGGCCGCACCGCCCGGCTGCAGGCGCGCGACGACCTGTCGGCGCCACGCCTGGCCGAGCTCGCCCGACTCGACGAGGCCGGCTTCCGCCGCCTGTTCGCGGGCTCGCCGATCAAGCGCATCGGCCGCGACCGCTTCGTGCGCAACGTGCTGATCGCGATCGGCAACTCCGCGCTGCCGACGCTGCTGCCGTTGGCGCGCGACCTTGCCGGCGACCCCGATCCGGTGGTGGCCGAGGCCGCCGGCTGGGCCTGCGCGCGACTCGCGGACGGATGCTGACCAAGCGCAGCCTGTCGCTGTCCGGCCACCGCACCAGCGTGGCGCTGGAGCCCGCCTTCTGGACGGCTCTCGAAACGTTGGCGGAGACGCGCGGGCAGAGCCTGATCGAGCTGGTGGCGGCCGAGGATGCGGTTCGCGATCCCGGCTGCGGCCTGGCCTCGGCACTGCGGCTGCTGGCGCTGCGCGGGCGGGACGAAAAAGTCTTCGGGCGTTAGGAAGCCGTTAACCTTTGGGCGTCAGGTTCCTCTTGAGGCACCAACACGGTGCCATCAGACAGGAAGAACTCCGATGCACATGAGCAGCACCACCGCCCTCGCCGACCGTCAGAACACCGTCGTCAGCCCGCTGATGCTGTCCCATCAGCTGCTGTCGCTGGCCGAGGAGGCGCATCGCGCTGGCCTGCCCGCCAGCGCCACCCGCCTGCTCCGCCTCGCCCACACCGTCTGCAACGACCGTCCCGCGCGTCGCTGAGGCAAGGCGCGTTCGCATCCTGCCGGGGGCGGCCGGACGACCGCCGGCCGGCTGGAGGATGCCGCTCGATCAATCGGCGGCGTCATCCCCGGATTGCCCTTCTCCAGCGCCCGACGGCAGGCCGGCCGTCGCTAAGACGCTTCAGGTAAACGAGGATGTGCGGGTACGGCCGGATGTCGAACGGCTGGAAGACGCGCATGGTGGTCGGTGAGAAGGCGATCATGACGTCCGCCGCCGTGAACGCCTCGCCGGCGAGGTAGGTGTGGTCGGCCAGCCGCTGGTCGAGCATGGCCAGCATCGCCGCCTGGCGCGCTGTGAGGCGCCTCACCAGCGGATGATCCGGACCCTGCCCGCTCATGGCGGCGAACATGAGGCGCATGAACCCCGGCTGCAGCGTCCCGTTGCTGAAGTGGAACCAGTACAGGTACTCGTGGAACTCCGGACGGTCGGCGGGGACCGAAAGGCGGCCGTTGCCGTACCCGCCAGGATGTAGTCGACGATCGCGCCGGACTCGGCCATCACGACTGGGCCATCGGTGATCACCGGCGCTACCCCCAGCGGGTGGAGTGTCCGATACGCCGGCGGAGCCAGCCTGGTCGTCGGATCGCGCGCGTACACCTCAAGCCGATAGGGATCTCCAGCTCCTCGCAGAGCCAGACGATACGCTCCGGCTGCGAGACGCCGAGGTGATGGACCGTCAACATCGCCACTTACCGTATCCTGGCCGCCGGCCGGCACTCACTCCAGGATCGACAACGCGATCTTTCCGAAGTGACCGGCTCCCTCCTGGTATCGGAAGGCGTCCGCGATCGCCGCAAGCGGAAAGGTGCGATCGATCACCGGCCGGACGCCTACCGCCTCCAGACCGCGGACCATGTCGAGTTGGTCCTCGCGGCTGCCGACGATCAGGCCCTGCAGGCGCGCCTGCTTGACCATGAGGGCGGCGGTTGGAACCTCCCCGCTCCGCCCGGTCAGCACGCCGATCAGGGAGATGTGGCCGCCGGTTCGGACCGCGGCGATGGACTGGGCGAGCGTGCCCGGACCGCCGACCTCGACCACGTGGTCCACGCCGTCGCCCGCCCAGTCCCGGGCGCGGATGCCCCAGTCCGGATGCGTGCGGTAGTTCAGCATGTGGGACGCGCCCAGCGCCCGCGCGCGTTCGAGCTTCTCGTCCGACGAGGACGTCACGACGACGCGGGCCCCCATCGCGACCGCGATCTGCAGCGCGAAGATCGACACGCCGCCGGTCCCCAGCACCAGCACCACGTCGCCCGCCTTCAGACCGCCATCCACGACCAGGGCGCGCCAGGCCGTCAGGCCGGCGGTGGTGAGCGTCGCGGCCTCCGCATGGCTGTAGCCGGCCGGCGCGCGCGTGAACCAGTGGGCGGGGCGGTTGATCACCTCGCGGGCGTAGCCGTCGACGCCGTCGCCCGGCACCGTCGTGAAGTTCGAAACCCTGGCGCCGCCGCTGAGCCAGCCCGGGAAGAAGCACGAGACCACGTGGTCGCCGGCGGCGAACTCCGTCACGCCCTCGCCCACGGCCTCCACGACGCCGGCGCCGTCGGACATCGGGATCCGTCCGTCCGCCGATCGGATCTGCCCCGTGACGATGCCGAGGTCATGGAAGTTGAGCGAGCTGGCATGCAGGCGCACGCGGATCTCGCCCGCCCCTGGCACGCCCGGGTCCGGCAGCTCGACCCGCTCGAGGCGGTCCAGCCCGCCCGGCGCCCTGACCCTGATCGCCCGCATCGTCCGTCTCCCGTCGCCGTCCGGCATGCCCGTCCTGCTGACTACGCCGCCGGCCCTCGCCCTGTCATCGGCCGTGAACCCGGTCTGTCCCGGCGAACGCTCGCGCAGGCGCTGCGTATCAGGATGGTCGTATGATACAGGAGGGACATGGCGATCTGGGGCAAGCTGTTCGGCGGCATGACGGGCTTCGCGATGGGCGGCCCGATCGGCGCCGTCGTCGGCACCGCGCTGGGCCATGCCGCGGATCGCGGGGCGTTGCTCGACCCGCCGGCCGGCGGCTGGGGTCCCTGGGGCGGCACCGGCTTCCTGGGCTCGGAGCCGCGCGACCGTCTGGCGGCCGACCCGAACAACGCGGCGCTGCGGATCGCGGTCAAGATGGCCGCCGTCACCGGCAAGCGCGACCAGCTCTTCGCCATCGTGGTCGTGGTGCTGTCCGCAAAGCTGGCCAAGTGCGACGCGCCGGTGAACCGCAGGGAGATCGACAGCTTCAAGCGCAGCTTCCGCATCCCGCTCGAATCGACCAGCGAGGTCGGCCGGCTGTTCGACCAGGCCCGCACCCGCACCGATGACTATATGCCGTTCGCCGAAGAGCTCGGCCGCAGCTTCGCCGACCAGCCGCACGTGCTGGAGGAGGTGCTAGCCGCCTTGTTCCAGATCGCGCGGTCGGACGGGCCGCCAAACCGGCAGGAAACGGACTTCCTCGGCCGCGTCCACCATGCCTTCGGGCTCGGCCACGGCGCCTGGGACCGCGCCGAGAGCAACGCCGCGCGCCCGGCCGCCAATGAGCCGGACGCCTATGCGGTGCTGGGCGTGACGCGCAACGCCGGGGACGACGAGATCCGGGCGACCTGGCGCCGGCTGATGCGCGAGATCCATCCCGACAGCCTGGCGGCGCGCGGCGCCAAGCCGGCCGAGATCGACGCCGCCTCGGACCGCGTGGCCCGCGTCAACGCCGCCTGGGATCGCATCAAGCGCGACCGGGGGCTCTGACACATGGACCGAGTGCCCGAGGACATCATCGAGCTGCCGAGCCCGAACTGCCGCGCGCGCGAACCGGGGGCGGCAATCGACACGCTGGTGCTGCACTACACCGGCATGCAGTCCGGTCAGGCGGCGATCGATCGCCTTCGCGACCCGGCGGCGCAGGTTTCGTCCCACTACGTGGTCGAGGAGGATGGCAGGGTGTTCCGGCTGGTGCCGGAGGCGCTGCGAGCCGCCCATGCCGGGATCTCGTTCTGGCAGGGTCGCGCGATGCTGAACGACAGCTCCGTCGGCATCGAGATCGTCAATCCCGGCCACGAATGGGGCTACCGGCCGTTCCCCGATGCGCAGATCACCGCGGTCGAGACGCTCTGCCGGGCCATCCTGTCACGCCATGCGATCCCACCGCTGCGCGTGGTGGCGCACAGCGACGTGGCCCCGGACCGCAAACAGGACCCGGGCGAGCTGTTCCCCTGGGGCCGGCTCGCCGCCGCCGGCATTGGCGCCTACCCGCACGGCATCGCCGACGCCGGCGCCGGCGATCCGCAGGACGCGGCGGACGCGCTGGCCGGGATGCGCGCGCAGCTCCGACGGATCGGCTACGACGTGGCTGGAAGCGGCGGCCTCGATACGCCGCTGGCCACCGTGCTCGCCGCCTTCCAGCGGCACTGGCGTCCGGAGACCGTGAACGGACTGGCCGACGCCGGCACCCGCGGCCGCATCGCCGCCGTCGCCGGCCTGGCGCTTTGAGCGACGCGACGCCGGGCGCGCCGGCGATCTTCGACACCGTCGAGGGCGGTCGTCTGCTCGCCGACCGCGCGGACGGTGCCTGGAAGGCGTGGGGGCCTTACCTCAGCGACCGCCAGTGGGGCACGGTACGCGAGGATTACAGCGCGGACGGCGAGGCCTGGACGTCGTTCCCGCATGACCACGCGCGCAGCCGTGCCTATCGCTGGGGCGAAGACGCGATCGCCGGGTTCGGCCAGCGGCAGCTGCGCTGGTGCCTGGGCGTGGCGCTCTGGAACGGCCACGACCCGATCCTGAAGGAGCGGCTGTTCGGGCTCACCAACCAGGAGGGCAACCATGGCGAGGACGTGAAGGAGCTCTACTACCACCAGGACAGCACACCGACCCACTCCTACGCCCGCATGCTCTACAAGTATCCCCATGGGGCGTACCCGTACCTGCAGCTGGTCCAGGAGAACGGCCGTCGCGGCCAGGACCAGCCGGAGTACGAGCTGCTCGATACCGGCGTGCTGGCGGAGGGCCGCTACCACGACGTGTTCGTCGAGTATGCAAAGGCCGGCCCCGACGACATCCTGATGCGGGTGCGCGCGGTCAATCGCGGGCCGGACCCGGCCACGCTCTGGCTGCTGCCGCAGCTCTGGTCTCGCAACACCTGGTCGTGGTCTAACGCCGCCCGCCGGCCTGCGCTGCGGGCGCTGTCCGACACCGAGGTCGCCGCCACGCACCCGTCGCTGCCGGAGATGCGGCTCTCGGTCGAGCCCGGCGCCACGCTGCTGTTCTGCGACAACGAGACCAACGTGAACCGGCTCGATGGCCAGTCCGCGGCCGGCCACTTCAAGGACGGCATCAACGACCACGTCGTCGGCGGCCGCGCCGATGCGGTCAATCCGGCCCGCACCGGCACCAAGTGCGCGGTGCTGCGCCAGGTTGAGATCGCGGCCGGGGCGGAGCACGTGATGCGGCTGCGGTTCCGGGCGGTACCCTTGAGCCCGGACGCCGGCACCGACGACGCCTTCGCCGACTTCGACGCGGTGTTCGCCGCCCGTGCCGCCGAGGCCGACGCGTTCTATGCCGCCCTGCAGGGGCCGATCACGAATGCCGACGCACGGGCGGTGCAGCGCCAGGCTTTCGCCGGCATGCTGTGGTCGAAGCAGTTCTATTGCTACGACGTGCATCGCTGGCTGGAGGGCGACCCGGCCGAGCCTCGGCCGCCCGCCGAGCGCAACGAGGGCCGCAACGCCGACTGGGACCATTTCAGCGTCGCCGACATCATCTCGATGCCGGACAAGTGGGAATATCCTTGGTTTGCGTCCTGGGACCTGGCGCTGCAGAGCGTGGTGCTGGCGCTGGTCGACCCCGACTTCGCCAAGGACCAGGTGCTCCTGCTGACGCGCGAGGGTTACATGCACCCGAACGCGGCGCTGCCGGCCTACGAATGGTCGTTCGGCGACGCCAACCCGCCGCTGCACGCCTGGGCCGCCTGGCGCGTGTTCGAGACCGACCGCGCGCTGGGCGGCACGCCCGACCACGCCTTCCTGAAGCGCGTGTTCAACAAGCTGTCGATGAACTTCACCTGGTGGGTGAACCGCAAGGACGCGCAGGGCCGCAACATCTTCCAGGGCGGCTTCCTCGGCCTCGACAACATCGCCGTCTTCAACCGGTCTGCCGCCCTGCCGACCGGCGGCACGCTGTCGCAGTCGGACGGCACCGCCTGGATGGCGATGTACGCGCTGGCGATGCTGCACATCGCGATCGAGCTCGCCCTGCACGACTCGGTGTACGAAGACGTCGCCACCAAGTTCTTCGAGCACTTCCTGCTGATCGCGGCGGCGGATGGCAACGCGCTGTGGGACGAGCAGGACGGCTTCTTCTACGACACGCTGAACCTGCCCGACGGCAGCCGGATCCCGCTGCGCGCGCGCTCGATGGTCGGGCTGATCCCGCTCTACGCGGTGACCATCCTGCGCCAGGACGAAATCGACCGGCTACCGGCGTTTGCCGCGCGCATGCGCTGGTTCCTGGCCCATCGTCCTGACCTGGCCGAGCTGGTCTCGACCTGGGAGCGCACCGGCCAAGGCGGCACCGCGCTGGTGTCCCTGATGCGCACCCACCGCATGACCCGCACTCTTTCTCGCATGCTCGACGAGAACGAATTCCTGTCGGCGAACGGCATCCGTGCTGTCTCGCGGGCGCACAAGGCGGCGCCGTACCGCTTCGACTGGCACGGTGCCAGCTTCGAGCTCGACTACGAGCCGGCGGAGAGCACGTCGCGGCTGTTCGGCGGCAACTCGAACTGGCGCGGGCCGGTCTGGATGCCGGTCAACTACCTGCTGATCGAGAGCCTGATCCGGCTCGACAGCTACTACGGCGAGAGCTACCGCATCGCCTTCCCGACCGGCTCCGACACGCAGGCGACTCTGCGCGAGGTCGCCGAGCAGATCTCGCGGCGCCTGATCGGCCTGTTCACCCGCGGCGCCGACGGCCGCCGGCCCGTGCACGGCGACACGACGCTGCTGCAGGACGACCCTGCCTTCCATGACCTGCTGCTGTTCTATGAATATTATGACGGCGACACCGGCCGCGGCGTCGGCGCGTCGCATCAGACCGGCTGGTCCGGGCTGGTCGCGCTGCTGATCCACAACCTCGCCTGGCACGTGCCGCCGGTGCGGGCGCTGGAAGGGCACGGCACGCAAGCCGACTCCAAAGAAAGCGGCGGCGCTTAACGGGCGGTTAGGATTTGACGGTCATCCTGATGGAACGCCCGTCAGCCCGGAACCCGATCATGAGCGGCAGCATCAGCCCAGCGTCCAGCCCAGCCACCTCGTTGCTGTCCCCCGTCTCGGACGGCGCCAAGCCCGCCGCCCCGTCCGGCGGCAGCGTGTCCGGCAGCACGTCGTCCGGCGGTGGCAGCGCCGCCTCCTCGAGTACGACGAGCAGCGTCACCACCAATGCCGACGGCTCCGTGACCACCACCGTCACCGACTCCAGCGGCAACGTCGTCTCGGTGAGCACCGTCGGCGGCGACAGCGACAACGGTAGCGGGTCCTCGGACGGCGCGCCGGGCAGCCGCCTCAACGTGCAGGCCTGAGCCGCCCGGCCGGTCAGGCCTTCGGCGTCTCGACCTGTGGGTCGGGACGGACGCCCAGGATGTGGGCGATCGCGTAGGTCAGGTCCGGCCGGTTCAGCGTGTAGAAGTGGAACTCGTCGACACCGTTCGCCTGCAGCAGCCTGACCTGTTCGGCCGCCACCGCGACACCCACCATGTGCCGCGTCTGCGGGTCGGTCTCGGTGCCGGCGAACATGCGCACCAGCCAGTCCGGCATCCGGGTGCCGCAGGCCTCCGCAAAGCGCCGCGCCGAGCCGAAATTCGAGACCGGCATGATGCCAGGCACCACCGGCGCCGTAATGCCGGCCGCGAGACAGCTGTCGATGAAGCGCAGGTAGGTCTCGACGTCGAAGAAGAGCTGCGTGATCGCCCGCGTCGCCCCGGCATCGAGCTTGCGCTTCAGGTTGTCGAGGTCGGCCCGGGCGCTGGCCGCCTCCGGGTGCACCTCCGGATAGGCGGCCACGGAGATCTCGAACGGCGCCACGCGCCGGAGCCCTGAGACCAGTTCGGCGGCGTTGGCGTAGCCCTCGGCGTGTGCCTCGAAGCGGCCGCCCTTGACCGATGGATCGCCGCGCAGCGCCACGATGTGCCGCACGCCCTCGTCCCAGTAGCGCCGGGCCACGTCGTCGACGGCGCCGCGGCTGGCGTCGACGCAGGTCAAGTGCGCCGCCGGCACCAGCGCGGTCTCCCGCACCAGCCGCGTCACGGTGTCGTGGGTCCGCGCCTGGGTCGAACCGCCTGCGCCGTAGGTGACCGACACGAAGCTCGGCCGCAGCGTCTCCAGCCGGCGGATGCAGGCCCAGAGCTGCTGCTCCAGCGCCTCGGTGCGCGGCGGGAAGAACTCGAACGACAGCAGCGGCGGCGTACGGTCGGCGCTCACCTCGGGCAGGCCGGCGACGCGTGGGCCGGTCAGCCAGCGCTCCAGCGCCGGCATGCCCGAACGCTCCGGTCGCGCGCGGGCGGGCAGCCGGCCGCCGGCCTCATCATCGCCGCTTACGTCCCGCCGCGCCGAAATATCGTCCTTGAGATCGCTCATGCTGGTCCGGAAGCTCGAGATCGACGCGATGCGGCCGGGTGGCCCGGGCACGCCTGAGCACGCTGGCGGCTGAGGCAGCCGAGCTCAGCATATGGTGACGGCAATCTAGGGTGTAAGCCGCCGCCCCGGCAAACTCGGTTTCGCCGCCGCCTTGCGCCGCGACGATGCCATGTTAGGAAGATCGGGCAGCGGAGTGGGGACTGGTCGGCGTCGCCGTCTGCCCGGAGCCGCCCCGGGACACAGCACCCGGCGAGACGAGCCGAGGTCGATCGATGTGCCTGCACACTTCCCTCAACCGATCTCGCGGAACGCTGTCCGCCTGGCTCGGCGGCGTCGCGGCGTGCCTGCTTGGCCTCTCCGGATGCGCCACCAAGCCGACCGATCCGGCGGCGCTGGCCGACTACGAGCAGACCAACGACCCCTTCCAGCCTGCCAACCGGTTCTTCTACCGGATCGACAACACGCTCGATGCCTACACCCTGAAGCCGGTGGCGCAGGCCTATGTCTGGCTCATACCGCTGCCCGGCCGGACCGGGATCCACAACGTGCTGACGAACCTGTCCAGCGGTCCACGCTTCTTCAACAACGTGTTCGAGGGCAAGCCGCGCCTGGCAGGCGATACCTTCATGCGATTGCTGATCAATTCCACGGTTGGGGTCGGCGGCATCGTCGACGTCGCTTCGGGCTGGGGCTATCCGTTCCACGATAGCGATGGCGGCCTCACGCTGGCGATCTGGGGCGTGCCCGAGGGACCCTACCTGTTCCTGCCGTTTCTGGGCCCGTCAACCTCGCGCGACGCGAACGGGTTCGGCATCGATGTGGCGCTCTCGCCCTTCACCTACGTGCCGCGCGGCTACGGGCTGCTCACGCTCAACACCGTGCGCTACGGCGTTAACGTGATCGACGCCCGATCCGAGGTGCTGGGCGACCTCGACCAGATCAAGAGGAATGCGCTAGACCCTTACGCGACGATACGCAGTCTCTACCGGCAGCATCGCCATGCCGAAATCCAGGCGGTGCGCGACGACCACCGAATGACGGTTCCGGACTGGTATACCCACTGAATCGGGGCAGGATCGCCATGCTGAAGACCATCACCCGCGCCGTTCTGGCCCTCACTGCCGCCGTGCCCGCCGCCTTGGCGGTGAACGCCGTGCTGGCGCCGCTCGGGCTGTCTCCGGTCGCCGCGGCCTATGCCCAGGCGGGGGATGCGGCGTTCCTGCAGTCTCTCGGCAACCGGCTGACCGCGATCGTCAACAGCACGGGCAGCACGGCGGAGAAGAGGGCGCAGGTGTTGCCGATCCTCACCCATGATGTGGACGTGGATGCCATCGGGCGGTTCTGCCTGGGCCGGTTCTGGCGCTTCGCCACACCGGCGCAGCAGGAGCAGTACCTGACGCTGTTCCACCAGGTGTTGGTCAACTCCATCACCGGCAAGCTGGGCGACTATCGCGGCGTCAGCATCTCGGTCGGTCAGGCGACCTCCGAGAACGGCGACGGTCTCGTACCAACCGTCATCGACCGGCCGGGACAGGCACCCGTCAATGTCCAGTGGAAGATCAGCAACGCCAGCGGCGCGCCCAAGGTGATCGACATCGTGGCCGAGGGCGTCAGCCTCAGCATCAACGAGCGTGACGACTACGCCAGCTACCTAGCCCATCACGGCAACAGCGTGCAGGCGCTGATCGATGCCCTGACCCGGCAGGTCTCGCACGCGTCCTGACCGGGACGGTCAGATCGGCCGGCGCACGCTCTCGTAGATCAGCATGCGGTAGCCGTCGCGCTCGAAGCCGTCGCAGACGGTCATGCCGATGCCGCCCAGCGTGGTCCGGGACGCGAAGTTGGTCTCGCGCGCGACCGCCACCACCCGCGCCTCGCCGGCATCGTGCGCGAACCGGAGTGCCGCCGCCGCAGCCTCGCGGGCGAAGCCCTGGCCGCGCGCGCGCAGGAACAGGGCGAACCGCAGCCCGACCCCCAGCCCGTCGGGCCGCTCGTGCAGGCCGGTCATGCCCTGGAACCGGCCGGCCTCGCGGATGGTGAAGATGCCGATGCCGCGGCGCGCCCAGAAGGCGAGGTCGTCGGCCATCTCCGCCTCGGCCTGGACCCGGCCGCGCACGCCGCCCAGCATCAGTCCGAATGCGCCTGCATCGCCCTTGAGGGTGGCCATGTCGTCCATGTCGCGCCAGCCGACCGGCGCCAGCACCAGCCGCGCGGTGCGGACGACACGGCCGATCGGTGCCTCACTCAGTGGAGTGTCAGCGGGCGAGCGGCCGGTACTTGATCCGGGCCGGCTCCGTCGAGTCGACACCGAGTCGGCGTCGCTTGTCCTCTTCATAGGCCTGGAAGTTGCCCTCGAACCACTCGACGTGGCTGTCGCCCTCGAACGCCAGGATGTGCGTCGCCAGCCGGTCCAGGAACCAGCGGTCGTGGCTGATGATCACGGCGCAGCCGGCGAACTCCGACAGCGCGTCCTCCAGCGCCCGCAGCGTGTCGACGTCGAGATCGTTCGTTGGCTCGTCGAGCAGGATGACGTTGCTCTCCCGGCGCAGCATCTTGGCCAGATGCACCCGGTTGCGCTCGCCGCCCGACAGGATGCCGACCTTCTTCTGCTGGTCCGAGCCCTTGAAGTTGAAGGCGCCCACGTAGGCGCGGCTCGGCACCGCGCGCTTGCCCAGATAGAGCACGTCGGTGCCGCCGGAGATCTCCTCCCACACCGACTTGGCATCGTCGAGGCTGTTGCGGGACTGATCGACGTAGCCGAGCTTCACCGTCTCGCCGACCTTGAGCAAGCCGCCGTCCGGCGTCTCGTCGCCGATGATCATCCGGAACAGCGTCGACTTGCCGGCCCCGTTCGGTCCGATCACGCCGACGATGCCGCCGGGCGGCAGCTTGAAGTCGAGGTCGTCGATCAGCAGCCGGTTGCCGAACGCCTTGCGCAGCTGCTCGGCCTGGATGACCGTGCCGCCCAGCCGTGGTCCCGGCTGGATGACGATGTCGGCGGTGCCGCCCGCCTTGTCGTGACTCTGCGCCAGCATCTCCTCGTACTTCTGGATGCGGGCCTTGTTCTTGGCCTGCCGCGCCTTGGGACTGGCGCCGATCCACTCCTGCTCGGCGGCGAGCGCCCGGGAGCGTGCGCTCTCCTCCTTCTCCTCCTGCTGCAGCCGCTTCCGCTTCTGTGTCAGCCAGGAGGAATAGTTGCCCTCGAACGGGTAGCCGCGGCCGCGCTCGATCTCGAGGATCCAGTTGGTGACGTTGTCGAGGAAGTAGCGATCGTGGGTGATCACCATGACCGTGCCCTCGTACTCGCGCAGCGTGCGCTCGAGCCAGGCCACGCTCTCGGCGTCGAGGTGGTTGGTGGGCTCGTCGAGCAGCAGGATACCCGGGCGCTCCAGGAGTAGCCGGCAGAGCGCCACGCGGCGGCGCTCGCCGCCCGAGAGCCGCGTCACCGGGCTCTCGGCCGCCGGGCAGGCCAATGCCGACAGCGCCATCTCAATCTTGCGGTCGAGTTCCCAACCGTCGCCGGCCTCGATCTCCTCCTGCAGCGTCGCCTGCTCGGCCAGCAGCGCCGTCATCTCGTCGTCGCCCATCGGCTCGGCGAACCGGTTCGAGATTTCGTTAAAGCGATCCACCGCATGCTTCAGCGGACCGAAGCCGAGCGCCACGTTCTCGCCCACGGTCAGGCTCTCGTCGAGCTTGGGCTCCTGCTCCAGGTAGCCGATGGTAACGCCTTCCGCCGCCCAGGCCTCGCCGCCGTACTCGGTCTCGATGCCGGCCATGATCTTGAGCAGCGTCGACTTGCCAGCACCGTTGATGCCCAGCACGCCGATCTTGACGCCGGGCAGGAACGACAGGGTGATCCCCTTGAAGACCTCGCGGCCGCCCGGATACGCCTTGGTCAGGTCCTTCATCACATAGACATACTGATAGGCGGCCATGGCGAAGCTCCGACGTGGGCATGCTGGGAAGGCGCGGAACGAGGCATGCGCCCGGCAGGACTCGAACCCGCAACCAAGCCGTTATGAGCGGCCCGCTCTGACCATTGAGCTACGGGCGCACAAGCCAGCGATCAGATCGCGCAACTGGGCGGCGTTGGCAAGGCGGACCCAGCTTGGCCAAGCCCATCCTTGGCAAAGACGAATGCCGCCGATACGGTCTGGCCCGCACGTAAGCCCCCGCAGAAAGAGCGCACCGATGGACGTCTCCAAACTCAGCCCCGGCAAGGACGTCCCCTGGGACATCAACGTCGTGATCGAGATCCCGGCCGGCTCCTCGGTGAAGTACGAGATCGACAAGGAGAGCGGCGCCGTCTTCGTGGACCGCTTCCTGTTCACGCCGATGGCCTATCCGGCCGCCTACGGCTTCATCCCCGGCACGCTGGCGGCCGACGGCGACCCGGCCGATGCACTGGTGCTGGCGCCGGCGCCGATGGTGCCGGGGGCGGTGATCCGCGCCCGTCCGATCGGCATGCTGAAGATGGAGGACGAGAGCGGCATGGACGAGAAGATCGTCTGCGTGCCGCACGACAAGATGCACACCCAGTTCACCGAGATCCAGGAGGTGATGCAGCTGCCGGAGATCACCCGCCAGGCGATCGAGCACTTCTTCACCCGCTACAAGGACCTGGAGAAGGGCAAGTGGGTGAAGGTCACGGGC
>CALMVO010000003.1 GCA_937873205.1 uncultured Acetobacteraceae bacterium | reverse complement strand
CCCGTGGACGGGCCCGCGCCGCGGGCGCGTCGCCGGCGACCCGCGCCGCGGGCCCGTCCACGGGCGCCGCGTGCGCCCGCGTCCGCGACGCGCCCCGGTTGGTCAGCGGGCGGGTTCGTGCGGTCTTGGCCCTGCTCGGGCCATCCGCCGGTCGCACGTCGTCCACGTCTCGGCTCTCCAGATCGTCCATGGCCTCGCATAGCACGGGCCCGGGGTGCGCCGGCGGTTGATAATCCGATGACAATCATGTCCCCCTGCGCGACACCGATCGTGCTGGGAGACTTCGCGTGCGACGCAGAACCTTCATCGCCACCCTGCCCGCGGCGGCGCTCCCGGCGGCGTGGGCGACCGCGGCGGACGTGCCAGGCAGCGTCCCGGCCGGCGCAGCACCGTCCGCCCCGGCGGCGCTGCCGGGATACCAGCCCGCTGGCGCCGAGCGCTTCATCCGTCCCGACGTGCATGCCGGCGACCGCCCATCCGGCGCCAGCTTCGCCAGCCGCTCGGCGGCGATGGGCTGTAACGGCGCCGCCGGCACCGCGCAGCCGGTCGCGACCCAGGTGGCGATCGAGACGCTGCGGGCGGGCGGTTCCGCGGTCGACGCGGCGATCGCCGCCAACGCGGCGCTGGGCTTCCTGGAGCCGACCAGCTCCGGCCTCGGCGGCGATTGCTACGCGATGATCTGGGACCCGCAGCGGGCCCGCGTGGTGTCGTTGGCAGGTTCCGGCGAAAGCCCCCGCGCGCTCAGCCTCGCCACCGCCCGCGCCCATGCCGTGAGCGGCGCGCTGCCCAAGCTCGGCGCGGTCACGGTCTCGGTGCCGGGCGCGCTCGATGCCTGGTGGACGCTGCACCAGCGCTACGGCCGGCTGCCCTGGCGCGAGCTGTTCCAGCCGGCGATCCGGCTCGCCACCGACGGCGTGCCGGTGCCGCAGATCATCGGCTACTACATCTATCGCAACCTGCGCGCCTTCACGCGGCCCGGCTCCGGCGTCGAGGAGACCGCCAACGCGCTGCGCACCTACGCGCCGGGCGGCCAGGCGCCGCGCGAGGGCGCGGTGTTCCGCAACCCCGACCTCGCCCGCACCTACGCCATGATCGCCGAGGGCGGCCGCGACGCCTTCTATGACGGGCCGATCGCCGACACCATCCAGCGCTACTTCCACCGCATCGGCGGCTGGATGACGCGCGACGACCTGCGCCGCCGCCATTCCGAATGGCTCGATCCGCTGGTCACCAGCTACCGCGGCGTCGAGGTGTACGGCATGGCGGCGAACACGCAGGGGCTGGCCACGCTGCAGATGCTGAACATGCTGGAGCATTTCGACCTGCGCGCGATGGGCTTCCAGTCGGCGGCCTCGTTGCAGGTACAAATCGAGGCCAAGCGGCTCGCCTACGAGGACCGCGCGCGCTACTACGCCGACCCGCACTTCGCGAAGATCCCGGTCGAGTGGCTGAACTCCAAGGAGTATGCGGCGCAGCGCGCGGCGCTGATCAGTCCCGACCGCATCAACCGGTCGGTGCGGCCCGGCGACGCGCCCAGCCACGGCGACACCACCTACTTCACCGTCGCTGACCCGTCCGGCATGATGGTGTCGATGATCCAGTCGAACTTCCGCGGCATGGGCTCCGGCCTGGTGGCGGACGGGCTCGGCTTCATGTTCCAGGATCGCGGCCAGCTGTTCTCGCTGCAAGACGGCCATCCCAACATCTATGCGCCGGGCAAGCGGCCGTTCCAGACCATCATCCCCGGCTTCGCGACCCGGGGCGGCCAGCCCTGGATGAGCTTCGGCGTCATGGGCGGCGACATGCAGCCGATGGGCCAGCAGCAGATCATCGTGAACCGGGTCGATTACGGCCTCGACATCCAGGCTGCCGGCGACAGCCCGCGCTGGCACCACGAGGGCTCCTCGCAGAGCATGGGCGAGGATCAGGCCGGACTGCCATCCGACGGCATCCTGCGCCTGGAGAGCGGCGTGCCGGACGCGACGAAGAGCGCGCTGGCGGGGCTGGGCTGGACGATGGCGCCCTCGGACGGCGGCTTCGGCCGCTACGAGTGCATCGAGCACCGCATGAGCGGCCCCGACCGGGTCTGGGCCGCCGCCAGCGAGATGCGCGCGGATGGGTGCGCGCTGGCATATTAAGGCCAGGGGCTCTGCCCCTGGACCCCGCCAAAGGCTCGCCTTTGGAAACCGCTTATCAGAATGGGGTCCAGGGTCCTGGCCTTTCGATCAGGCGATGACCGCCGTCTCGGTGGAGAGCACGAACTCGCAGGCGTGCGGGTCGAGGACGCGCGCCTCGTCCGGTCGGATGGTCGCCAGGTAGGCCTCGGACCCGGGAGGGGCGCGGAGCAGCGGCGCGTGCCGGTCCCGGTGATAGGCGATGAATTCGTCGCGGGTCATCGACGAAAGGTTTCCAAAGGCGCCGCCTTTGGCGGGGTCCAGGGGCAGCGCCCCTGGCCTTCTACGCGCAGCCTCCGGCCTCAGATCAGCGATGCGGTCCCGGGATCGTCCTCGGCGGCCGCCGCGTCACCTCCCGCGGCCGGTGCCGCCGACAGCATGTCCTCCAGCACCAGGCCGGCAAGCACGCGGCCGACGCCACGGCCCGAGGCCAGCGCGCGCTCGTCCAGCCGTCGCGCGAGCTCGCGCATGGAAGCCGCGGTGCGCGGCAGCCGCTGCAGCAGCCAGTCGATCACCGGCGGGGCCACGGCGAGCTGGCGTTCGGCCAGCAGCCGCAGCAGCAGGATGCGCAGCAGCGCGTCGTCGGGACGAGCCAGCTCGACCGCCTGCATGGCGCGCAGCCGAGAGCGCAGGTCTGGCAGCGCCACCTCCCAGCGCGCCGGCGCCGCGCGCGCCGCCAGCAGCACCGGCAGCCCGGCCTCGTGCACGGCGTTCAGCGCGTGCAGCAGCGCGTGCGGATCGGCGGTGAGGTCGGCGTCGTCGATGGCGATGCCGCCCCAGCGGTCCGGGGCGCGGAACAGCGCGTCCAGGTCGCGCAGCGCCGTGCCCGGCAGCAGCAGCGCGTCTTGCTCGCGGGCCCAGACGTGCAGCAGGTGGGTCTTGCCGCCGCCCGCCTCGCCCCACAGCGCCAGCCGCCGCCACGGCCAGCGCGCGACGGCGCGCGGTGCCAGCCAGGCCAGCGCCGCCTGGTTGCAGGGCGCCTCCAGGAAGTCGGCGCGGCCCATGCGCGGCCGGTGCGCGAACGGCAGCGCCAGCTGGCGCAGGCCCGGCGATCCGACGTCCTGGGTCGTCTGCACGTGCATGGCCGCCCCCTAGCTCCCGCGCGACTCCGGGCCGTGCGCCGCGGCCCCGGCTCCGCTTTGCGCGACGGGCGGGCTGCCGTAAATGGTCGCGATCACGACGGCCCGCCCCAGGCCGCACCGAGGCCGCCCGGGAGAGCCGTCCGCATGAGTTCCTCGACCCCGCCCACGCCGCAGATCGCCTCCTACCGCGACGCCGGAGTCGACATCGCGGCCGGCGACGCGCTGGTGGAGGCGATCCGGCCCGCCGCCCGCGCCACCGACAGGCCCGGCACTCTGGGCGGGCTGGGCGGCTTCGGCGCGCTGTTCGACCTGAAGGCGGCGGGGTTCCTGGACCCGGTGCTGGTGTCCTGCACCGACGGCGTCGGCACCAAGCTGATGCTGGCGATCGAGACCGGCCGGCACGAGACCGTCGGCATCGACCTGGTGGCGATGTGCGTGAACGACCTCGTGGTGCAGGGGGCCGAGCCGCTGTTCTTCCTGGACTACTTCGCCACCGGCCGGCTCGACGTCGCCGACGCGGCGCGCGTGGTCGGCGGCATCGCCGAGGGCTGCCGACGCTCCGGCTGCGCGCTGGTCGGCGGCGAGACCGCGGAGATGCCCGGCCTGTACGCGCCCGGCCATTACGACCTGGCCGGCTTCGCGGTGGGGGCGGCCGAGCGCGACGCGCTGCTGCCCGGCCGCGTCTCGCCCGGCGACGTGATCCTGGGGCTGCCGTCCAGCGGCGTGCATTCCAACGGATACTCGCTGGTGCGCCGCATCGCGGCGGCCGCTGGGCTCGGCTGGGACGCGCCGGCGCCGTTCGCTCCGGGCGTATCGCTGGGCGAGGCGCTGATGGAGCCGACGCGGCTCTACGTGGGTCCGGTGCTGGCGCTGCAGCGGTCCCGGCTGCTGCGGGCGGCGGCGCACGTCACCGGCGGCGGCCTGGTCGGCAACCTGCCGCGCGTGCTGCCGCCCGGCGTTGTCGCGGTGATCGACGGCGGCGCCTGGCCGATGCCGCCGGTGTTCGGGTGGCTGGCCGAGGCCGGGCCGGTGGCGCCGGACGAGATGCTGCGGGTGTTCAACTGCGGCATCGGCATGGCGCTGGTGGTGACCAACGTCGCCAGCGCCTCGTCGATGCTGGCCGAGCTCGGCGAGCCGTTCGCGCTGATCGGCCGCATCGAGGCGGCTCCCTCGCCCGACGCCCCCGCCAGCCTGCGCTTCTCCCCGCCGCCGGCCTTCTGAGCGTGGCCGGCCGCGTCCGGGTGGCGGTGCTGATCAGCGGCCGCGGCAGCAACATGACCGCCCTGGTCGAGGCCGCCCGCGATCCGGACTACCCGGCCGAGATCGCGCTGGTGCTGGCCAACGTTCCGGACGCCGCCGGCCTCCGTACCGCCGCCGCGGCCGGCATCCCCACCGTCGCCATCGACCACCACCCCTTCGGTCGCGACCGCGAGGCGCACGAGCGGGCGATCGACGCCGCCCTGGCCGAGGCCGGGATCGGGCTGGTCTGCCTCGCCGGCTACATGCGGATTCTCACCCCCTGGCTCACCACGCGCTGGCAGGGCCGCATGCTGAACATCCATCCGAGCCTGCTGCCCGCCTTCCCCGGCCTGCACACGCACGAGCGCGCGCTGGCCGCGGGGGTGAGGCTGCACGGCTGCACGGTGCACCTGGTCACCGAGGTGATGGACCAGGGTCCGATCCTCGGCCAGGCGGCGATCGCGGTGCGGGCGGACGAGACCGCCGGGGCGCTGGCCGAGCGGGTGCTGGCGCAGGAGCACGTGCTGTATCCGGCGGCGCTGGCCCGGCATCTGGGGCGGGCGGCGCTTCCCTGGAGCGACCGGTCGCTGATCGTGGTCTAGAACAGGGGCGGCGGCGGAGGCTGCCGATGCCGTTCGGCACGGCGGCTCAAGGGCGTTGCCATCCCCCCTCGTATCCAGGCCCAGACGCTCCGGGCGCGATCGAGCCTTCCCTCGGGTCGGGGTGGGGCGGTCCAGCGTGGGTCGGCGGGCTCCGGCCCCTTGACAGGGATCGGCGCGGCATCGTGTACCGGTGTCGTCGATACCTCGTCGCATAGGAAGAGACGCCGATGAACGGGAGCCGGACGCAGCGGCACGACACGTCGGCACCACCGGTCACGGCAGCGGACCTGTATGACAGGTCGGGTCGGCCGCACGGGTCCGACATCGCGCAGGGCGAGCTCGGCGACTGCTACCTGATCTCCACGCTGGGACAGTATGCCGACCGCCAGCCTGGCGTGATCAGGGACGCGATCCGCTACGACGCGAGGGACCAAAGCTTCGGCGTCACGCTGCACGATGCGGCCGGCCGGGCCAGGACCATCACGGTGACGCAGGACGACCTGCGAGCGGATCGCGCCTATGGTGTCGATCATACCGGTGGCGTGAGCAGTCCGGCCCGCTGGGCTGGCACGCATGCGGACGGGTCGCGGCCCCCGGCGTGGCCGGGCGTGATGGAGGTGGCCTACGCGAAGCTGAACGCCGCGTCGCCGCGCGACGCGACCGGCACCGATCTGGGCGGCATCGCCGGGGGCGGCTGGCCGAGGAACGCCATCCACGCGCTGACCGGCCAATCGGACACGCGCGAGGTATGGGCGTCGCAGCTGCGGGACCAGGACAAGGCCTACGAGCTGCTCAAGGGCTCGATCAGGGACGGCCGGGCGGTCCTGCTGGCGACCAACCCGATGAAGGACACACCGACGGACGGTCTGGTCAAAGGGAATTATCTAGGGGATGGGAATCCGCTCAACTCGGGCCATGCCTACACCGTGGAACGCGTCAGCAAGGACAAGGACGGCAACGTCTCCCTGACGCTTCGCAATCCATGGGGGGACAACAGCTTTCCGAAACAAGGTGTCAACAGCCTCGACCCGATCGTGCACGTCCGCCTGAAGACCATCCTGGACAACGGGCACCTGGAGAACGTGACCATTGGCCCCGGCCTGGTGCAGAGGCGGACCGCCTCGGACGCCACCCACACGGGGAAGGCGGCGAAGCAGAACGGGGCACCCGGGGCATCGACCGTGGACGATGTCCCGCGGTTCGCGTCCGGTCAGGCCACGGCGGGCGATCCCCTTCGCGACCGCTGGTCCCAGGTGGCGGCCAGGGCGAGGCAGGATACGTCCGCCGGAGCACCGGTCACGGATGCCGCGGTGCAGCCCGTATCCGACCAACCCGTGGCGAGCGATCCGCACCGCAGGTACTGGTCCGATCTGGCGGCGAAGGGGCTGGAGCTGATGAAGACCTCGCAGGGCGTGACGCAGACCGATGTCGCCAGCCCGACCCGAAGGCTGGGGCGCACGCCCTGATGCGCTGCCTGTGGCTGCCGGCCGGCGTGGCCCTCCTCATCGGACTGGCACTCGGGTCCGCCTCCGCCGCCGTCGCGCCGAACACGCAGGAGCACGCCCCGATGCTGGTCGACAGGTTTCCCCCCAACATCTGGCCTGGCGAGAGGGCCATAGGGTCGGCCGAGTATCTGGATGAGCAGAGGTCGCTGCGGGCGGACGTCGCGCACTTCCTCAAGGGGCGCTTCCGCGTCACCATGGACAGGCTGTTCGTCATACCGCCCTACCAAGGTACCCTGCTGACAGGGGCCAAGTTCCAGTTCGGCGGTCCCAGCCAGTTCCAGAAGATCGACAGCGTCTGCATCATCAACGACCGGATTGGCATCCGCATCGCCCCCGATGCGCTGACCGGGGACCCGCAGGGCAAGACCCTCCTCACCGTTGGCGTCACCCAGTCCGGCGAGAAGATCTATACGGCCGTCGCCCTGCACTACATCCCCGACAGCAAGGACGAGCTGATCGGCTACTTCCAGCTCGAGCCTCTGATCAACGACCCGGCCAAGGGGCTGTGACGTGGCCGGCCTGAAGACCATCCTGGACAACAGGCACCGCTCGGGGCTGCCGGCCGGTATGGCCTTCCTCATCGGACTGGCACTCGGGTCCGCCTCCGCCGCCGTCGCGCCGAACACGCAGGAGCACGCCCCGATGCTGGTCGACAGGTTTCCCCCCAACATCTGGCCTGGCGAGAGGGCCATAGGGTCGGCCGAGTATCTGGATGAGCAGAGGTCGCTGCGGGCGGACGTCGCGCACTTCCTCAAGGGGCGCTTCCGCGTCACCATGGACAGGCTGTTCGTCATACCGCCCTACCAAGGTACCCTGCTGACAGGGGCCAAGTTCCAGTTCGGCGGTCCCAGCCAGTTCCAGAAGATCGACAGCGTCTGCATCATCAACGACCGGATTGGCATCCGCATCGCCCCCGATGCGCTGACCGGGGACCCGCAGGGCAAGACCCTCCTCACCGTTGGCGTCACCCAGTCCGGCGAGAAGATCTATACGGCCGTCGCCCTGCACTACATCCCCGACAGCAAGGACGAGCTGATCGGCTACTTCCAGCTCGAGCCTCTGATCAACGACCCGGCCAAGGGGCTGTGACGTGGCCGGCGGGCCGTTTCGCCCGCCCTAGGGGTACCACCCGGACCGGTGTGTCCGCGAACACTCGGCATCGGGATGCGTGTCCAAGCTCCGAACCCACCCCGGCAGCCGGACCGTGACGGCGGCGGCGATGCGGCGCCCGTGGTTGGGGCCGCGCCGATCGCGTAGAGGATGCGGGACATGGGATGGCGCCTTGCCAGGACGTCCCCTTAGGGGGCAGCCGGGACGGACACCGCGAGCGACAGGCGTACCAGGCCGTCCCTATCCGTCACGACCGGCGCGAATCCGGCCCATGGGCGTTCCCGGTCTGGACGGTCAGGGCAATCCCGCGACTTCAGAAGGCGTAGCGCACCTGGCAATAAGGCATGCGGACGGCCAGTAGGTCCCGGAAGCGCCGCAGCCACTGGCCCTTCCAGCCGGTACGGTAGCGCAGGTTCACGGCGCCGCTCTCGGACAGCTTCTCCTCCTGGAGGTCCGGGCGCCACAGCAGCTCCTCCGCCTTGGGGTGCCAGGCGAGGTTGAGCTCGTGCAGGTCCCTGTTGTGGGTGAGCATGATGATCTCGGCGGCCAGCTGGTCCTTCACGGCGGCGGGCAGGACGTCGTCCAGCTCGCCGAACAGGGCGCCCCATTCGGCCTCCCAGCCTTCGCGGAGCACGACGGGGGAGAAGTTCAGGTGGACCTCGTAGCTGGCGCGGTGCAGCTCTGGGATGGCGGCGATGCGATCGGCGACGGGGGCGGTGCGGACGTCGAGGAGGCGCGCCAGGTCGGGGGGCATGAGGGACATGCGGATGCGGGTGCGGTTCTGGGGGTCGTAGCCGAGGAGGTCGGGGTTCACCCACTTGGTGGCGAAGCTGCCCTTGGCGGTCGGCAGGGTGCGGAACAGCCCGACCAGGTCGCGCACGTTGTCGGAGACCGCGGCGTCCACGGACAGGTCGCCGTTCTCGCCGAGGTCGTAGACCCAGGCGTGCGGGTCCACCTGGTTCGGCACGGTCTTGGGGCCCTGGCGGGCCACGTGGCGGGCGGTGGCGGCCGCGAGCGCGTCGATGTTGACGAAGACGGTGATGGGGTTCGCGTGGCCCTTGCGGCGGGCGACGTAGCAGTAGGCGCAGGCCATGGCGCAGCCGTTGGAGGAGGAGGGCGCGATGAAGTCGGCGCTGCGGCCGTTGGGGCGGAAGGTCAGGCCCTTCTTCACGCCGAGCACCAGGGCCTGGCGCTTGGCGGCGAGGTAGTCGCCGGGGTCGGCGTCGCGGAGCTCGGGGATGCGCCAGTGGGAGGCGACCGGGATGCGCTCGGCGTGGGGGAAGCGGGCGAGGATGTCGCGGCCGCGGGTGTGGGCGTCCACGGCGGGTTCGAGGTAGATGCGGGCGATGTCGAGCGGGAGGGGGGTCATTGGCGGAAAAAGTGGCCAAGCATCGCGAGGTAAAATTCAGAAGCCGACAATGACATAAATTTCGATGACCATACTGCCATCATCGTTTTATATTAACAAGTTTAAATATATAGGCATGAGATATCCTACCGATCTTTTCTTGGCGGACGCTAGTGTGACGTTCGTAGAAGCCGGGAAGCATCTAGTCTAATACCCTGCTCAACCTATCGCCTCATTTGGACCATGTGGCTGACTAGTTATTTTTCTAATCGAGACTAGCAGACCGCGTTGAAACTCTTCTCCTGAAAGCGGAGCGATATGGTGGCGTCGGCGAACAACATACTCCATAAGGGGTTCGAGTACCTGTTGCCCATAGTTTTTCCTGTCGACGGTGGCATGCATGGCGCGCAGTCGAACAGGTATATCAAGTTCCCCGAGCCTCTGCATGACCTGTTCTGCCTCGTCGTTATTAAGCAGATAAAGCTGCGCCAACTTCACAAATGCTTCTTCGAGGATTTTCAGCATCAATGCAGCATCTTCATCAATAAGCTTGTCCATCACAAATTTAGTAGTCCACTGCATCACAAATCCGCCGCCAAGGCCACCGCCGATACCACCAATAAAGCCGCCAATAGCCGTACCCGGGCCCGGAAAGAGGATCGTGCCGAAGGCAGCCCCACCGATGGCCCCACCTTGCGCTCCAGCCATACCCCCGGTCACACCCGAAGCAGTACGGGTAATATTTTTGAAGAATTGCATACCCGAGATGCTACCCTCAAAAATCCGATAAACATCGACAACGGAGAGTATTGCCGTAGTGGTAGTAGCCGCGATGACGTTGCCGCGCATCAGCTTACTAAGCGCATTGATGGCGGCGTCGCCAATGAGCACCTTACCTACTAAAGCACTAGCTAGGCGTTCAACAAACGTCGTACTAAACTGATTGATGAGCCAGTCCGTGCCGATGCGGAGCGTTCCGTCTAGCGCCGTCCGGCCTATCTGAGCACTCAACACGCTGCTGAGAAGCGCAATGCCTCCTACCTTAACGCCAGTCAAAAACGCCTCTGATATAGCATCATTCAAAGGTTTACCGTTCCATAGTGCAACTGCAAAACTTACACCGGAAGACAGGCCAAAGACTGCTCCAGCCATAGTGATACCATTGACTGTATCGTAAGTAAGACTTTCAATCGTGCCAGCTTTGGTTAATAAAATAGCCTGCCGATAGGTGATATTACCTTGCCGGACAATCTCCTTAGCTTGTTCCGGATCAGTTACCCCCGGTACCTTGCCAGCCTTAATGCGCCTAGCCATGACTTTAACCGCAGCCTTATATTGGTCCTTTGACACCTCGACTTGCATCGGCGTACCATCAGGATTCCAATATCGATAAGCACCGTCATCGCTGAAACAGGCGGAGATCGAACTTGATGCCGTTTTATGATATTTAGACTGTAGCAATACGCCATCCACGCTACGATCGGCTCCATTTGGGATATTGTCGCTCCCAAGGAGTTTGACGCTTTTACCCATTACTTTGTCGTAAAGATGATTACCCTGCTCTGCCCAAACGCCGTGAGGCTGCACCGTTTTAATATTAGTGGCATAATCACGCGCGCTATTGGCGGCGGCTTGGGCTTGAACGGTGGGATCATGCCTTACTATATTACCCAGCAAAGTGCTCCAACCATCCAAAGCCGGACCTCGGCTGTCATATAAGCCAGTATTTTGCCAAACTTCATGCATGGCAATTACTTTTTGTATAAATAAATTGATTGTAGATAGCTCGTACAAGCTACTATCCAGCACGTAGCGTGTGCCCGACATAGTAACCAGGAGAATTCTCTCCCTGCTACTTGCAATCTTTTCATGGGTGGTGCTTTCGAGCATGTCGTAGCTCACGCTAAAGCGTTCACTATTCCTAGCTGACGTGACGAACAGCGCGGTATCGGTGAAGGTAATACCTTCTTTACCTGAACCCTGATCCCATAAATAACCGACAACAATGTGTGTACTGTGATGGCCCTGGAGTACGTTGTTAGAGATTTCATCGTATAACTTTGGCTTCAGGGTTTTGTCTTGCAAAAATCCGGCTTCGGGCGTTGTCCAACGAAAACTCCGATTAGGCTTAAGCAAGCCCCGCTCTTGATGTAGAACATGAAGTTCCCGAGCAAGTTCCAGACCGCGTTCCACCGCAACTACCATATCTCTCGTCCCAAATTCGGCTCGCTTGCCCTAAGTAAGCTTACCTTAATAAGGAAGTTCAATCTCGATAGATTTGTTATGTTAATAATACGGCCACGACGCTCACGCACCATCTTCAGACACGTCATACTAATTACGGAAGTAGATAACCGTTTCCTACCTCTTTTGTTCTAAAAACGGATTACGAGATAAAAATAAAGTAATTGGTTATGCTAACGTTGCTGAAGTATCTACCTTATTACTCCTAAGGGTCATCCCAGCTACAACCGCGAGTAGATTAACCGCCGCCAGATACCACGCCGGCGAGGCCGGATCACCTGTCCAGTGGATCAGCGCCGTGAAAACGATCTGGGCGGTGCCGCCGAACAGGGAGACCGCGATGGCGTAGAGGGCGCCGAAGCCGGTGGTGCGGACGGCGGGCGGGAACAGCTCGACCAGCAGGACCACGGAGCCGGCGAAGCCGCCCACCTGCAGCACCGCGATGGTGGCGGCGACGGCGGAGAAGGTCCAGGCGCCGGGGTAGGCGTCGAGCAGCCACAGCAGGGGCAGGATCAGCAGGCCCAGGGCCAGGCGCGGGAACACGATCACGGGCAAGCGGCCGATGCGGTCCGACAGGTGGCCGGCGCCCAGGGCCGCCAGCGTGCCGGCGACGCCCACCACCACGGTGCCGAGCAGGGCCAGGCCGGTGGGCAGGTGCAGCACCGTCAGGGCGTAGGTGGTGGTGTAGTTGACGAAGTACTGGCTGACGGTGCCGGCGGTCAGGAGCATCAGGGCGCAGAGCAGCGGCAGGGCGCCGCCGGAGAACAGGAGGCGGAGGCGGGCCGGCGCCGGGGCGGCCGCGTCGGGGATCGGGGCCTCCTCCAGGCCGCGGCGCAGCACGAGGCCCAGCGGGACCACCAGAACGCCGAGCGCGAAGGGCAAGCGCCAGCCCCAGGCCTCCATCGCGGCCGAGCCCAGCAGCCCGTTGGCGCCGTAGCCGAGCAGGCCGGCGGCCAGCACGGCCAGCATCTGGCTCGCGGCCTGCCAGGAGCTGAACAGGCCGGAGCGGCCGGGGGGCGCGTTCTCCAGCAGGTAGGTGGTGGCGGGGCCGGCCTCGGCGCCCCAGGCGAGGCCCTGGATCAGGCGGGCCAGCACCAGCAGGCAGGGGGCGGCGAGACCGATGCTGCGGTAGGTCGGCAGCACCGCGATGATCAGGCTGCCCAGCCCCATCAGGGCGAGCGAGACCAGCATGCCGGCGCGGCGGCCGCACCGGTCGGCGAGTTGGCCCACCACGATGGCGCCGAGCGGGCGGGTGACGAAGCCGATGCCGAACGTGGAGACCGATAGCAGCAGGTTGATGAACGGGTCGTGCGCCGGGAAGAAGGCGTGGCCGATCATCACCGCGAAGGTGCCGTAGGCGATGAAGTCGAACACCTCCAGCAGGTTGCCGATGACCGCGGCGGCGATCATCGGGCCGCCGGCGCGGCGGCGGCCGAGGGTGGGCGCGTTCGGGAGGGCGGCCGCGCCGGCGCTCAGGGCAGGATCTCGGTGCCGGCGAAGAAGAAGGCGATCTCGGTGGCCGCGTTCTCGGGGCTGTCGGAGCCGTGCACGGAGTTGGCCTCGATGCTCTCGGCGAACTGCGCGCGGACCGTGTGCGGCTCGGCCTTCTTCGGGTCGGTGGCACCCATCACCTCGCGGTGCTTGGCCACCGCGTTCTCGCCGGCGAGCACCTGCACCACGACCGGCGCCGACAGCATCGACGACACCAAGCTGCCGTAGAACGGCCGCTCCTTGTGAACGGCGTAGAACGCGCCGGCCTCGGCCTCGGAGAGCTGGATGCGCTTCTGGGCGACGATGCGCAGGCCGGCCGCCTCGAACAGGGCGTTGATCTTGCCGGTGAGGTTGCGGCGGGTCGCGTCGGGCTTGAGGATCGACAGGGTGTGCTCGATCGCCATGTTATGTCTCCTGGGTGTCGCCGCGACTTAGCAGCTATCACAAAAGGGTTCCAAGGGCTCCGCCCTTGGCGGGTCCAGGGCAGCGCCCTGGCCTTACTTGGGGATGTGTCGCGTGAGCCTCCTGGTGCTGTCCG
The DNA here is from genome assembly GCA_937873205.1 of uncultured Acetobacteraceae bacterium. Taxonomy (GTDB): domain Bacteria; phylum Pseudomonadota; class Alphaproteobacteria; order Acetobacterales; family Acetobacteraceae; genus Lichenicola. The sequence goes on along the minus strand of CALMVO010000003.1, from coordinate 28,380 downwards.
ACCTGACGCTCCGCATCGCCGGCCGCACGCTGCTGGACGGCGCCGAGCTCACCGTCGATCCCGGCCGCCGGATCGGGCTGGTCGGCCGCAACGGTGCGGGCAAGTCGACGCTGCTGGCCGCGATCGCCGGCGACATCCAGCCGGACGGCGGCACGATCCGGCTGTCGGGCCGGGCGCGGATGGCGCGGGTGCGGCAGGAGGCGCCGTCCGGCCCGGCGTCGCTGCTGGACACGGTGCTGGCCGGGGACGTGGAGCGCACCGCGCTGCTGGCGGAGGCCGAGGCGGCCACCGAGCCGATGCGGCTGGCCGACCTGCACGAGCGGCTGCGGGCGATCGGCGCCGACGGCGCGCCGGCGCGGGCGGCGACCATCCTGTCCGGGCTGGGCTTCGACGCCGCGGCGCAGGCCCGGGCGGTGGACGACTTCTCCGGCGGCTGGCGGATGCGGGTGGCGCTGGCGACGGCGCTGTTCCTGGCCCCCGACCTGCTGCTGCTGGACGAGCCGACCAACCATCTCGACCTCGAGGCGACGCTGTGGCTGGAAGGCTGGCTGGCGCGCTTCCCGGGGGCGGCGCTGATCGTCAGCCACGATCGCGGGCTGCTGGACCGCGCGGTGGAGGCGATCGCGCACCTGGATCGCGGGCGGCTCAGCCTGACGCCGGGCGGCTACGACGAGTTCGTGCGCATCCGCACCGAGCAGGCGCTGCAGCAGGGCCGGGCGGCGGAGCGGATCGCGGCGCGGCGGGCGCACATGCAGTCGTTCGTGGACCGGTTCCGCGCCAGCGCCACCAAGGCGAAGCAGGCGCAGTCGCGGCTGCGGGCGCTGGAGCGGCTGCCGGCGATGGAGAACGTGGTGGAGGATGCGCCGACGCGGTTCGCGTTCCCGGAGCCCGCAAGGCTGGCGCCGCCGATGCTGACGCTGGAGCGGGCCGACATCGGCTATGGCGACCGGGTGGTGCTGGGCGGGCTGTCGCTGCGGATCGACATGGAGGACCGCATCGCGCTGCTGGGCGCCAACGGCAACGGCAAGTCGACCTTCGCCAAGCTGATCGCCGGCCGGCTGGCGCCGCTGCGCGGGCGGATGCAGCACAGCCCGAAGCTGCGGGTGGGCTATTTCGCGCAGCACCAGACCGACGAGCTGGTGGCGGACGAGACCCCGGTGCAGCACATGGGGCGGGCGCTGCCGCAGGCGCTGCCGACGGTGGTGCGGGCGCAGCTGGCGCGGTTCGGGCTCGACGCGAACCGCGCCGACACGCCGACACGGGACCTGTCGGGCGGCGAGAAGGCGCGGCTGCTGCTGGCGCTGGCGACGCGGGACGCGCCGCAGCTGCTGATCCTGGACGAGCCGACCAACCACCTCGACCTCGACGCCCGCGATGCGCTGATCCGGGCGCTGGCGGAGTTCGAGGGCGCGGTGCTGCTGATCAGCCACGACGCGCACCTGGTCGAGCTGGTCGCGGACCGGCTGTGGCTGGTCGGCGACGGGCGGGTGGCGCCGTTCGAGGGCGACATGGCCGACTACCGCACGTGGCTGGCCGAGCGCGCCCGGGCGGCCGCCCGCGAGGCGCCGCGGGAGCCGGGCGCCTCCCCTGCCCCGGCCCGCGCCGAGGACCGCCGCGACCGCGCCGAGCAGCGTCGCGCCACCGCGCCGCTACGCAAGCGCGCCCGCGACGCCGAGGCGCTGCTGGCGAAGCTTGGCGCCGAACGGGCGGCGCTGGAGGCGAGGCTGGCCGACCCCAAACTCTATCGGTCTGCCAACCAGGCGACCGAGATCACTCACGCGAACACTCGGCTCGCCGCGATCGCGGCCGAGGAGGCTGCCGCGGAGGTCGTCTGGATGGACGCGGAACAGGAGTTGGAGTCAGTTTCGTGAAACGGGCTGGGACCATGACAGGGTGCCGACGCCATCCAGAGGCATGACTTGCTGATGACCGTTCCGAGCGTCACGTCGAAGACACGTGGAGTATGTCCGGCTTCTCGAACGCGGGCCCGGCAAGCACCAGAGGGCGGTATGGACGGGAGGGACTCCGTTGACGCGCCTTGGACACCATCGAAATGGCTTCATGTCTTCGGAGCCACCGGTTCTCCACGCCGATGGGCGGAGCCACGCTTCTCGCGATGTTCGTTTCCCGCGCAGCACAGGCACAGGCACAGGCACAGGCGCTCGGCAGCGCGAAAGCATGTACCGCCGGCAGCTTCCGTGCGTTGGCTGGCTGCCCTGACAAGCAGATCGCGATGTCGAACGTGCAGCTCATACCAAGGCTCTGAGAGTGTGACTCATGGGGTTTCCCGGACCGAGGTTCGACCATGATCATTGGCCATCGTCACGACCGGCCGATGTGCACGTGGAAATCGGAGCGAAAGCTCGATCTGGTCTCCGTTGCGCTATCGATATCATGTCGGACTCAAGCATCGTAGCGCATCCGCTCCAGATCGGCGATCAGCCCGGGGCCGGTCGGGTGCCAGCCCAGCCATTCCCGCGTCAGCGCGCTCGATGCCGGGAGATCCACGCCGGCGAACGGAGCAAGCCAGCCGAAATGGGCGGCGGCCTGCTCCGGGGGCAGGGAGACCACCGGCAGCTTCAGGCCGCGGCCGATGACCTCGGCGATCTCCCGCACCGGGATGCCCGCCTCGGCGACCGCGTTGTAGCGGGCGCCGGGCTGCGCCCGCTCCAGCGCCAGCCGGTAGAGGCGGGCGACGTCGGACACGTGCGCCGCCGGCCAGCGGTTGGAGCCGTCGCCTATATAGGCTGACACCCCCCGCGCGCGGGCCGCCGCGATCAGGGGGGTGATGAGACCTTGCTTCACCGTGTCGTGGACCTGGGGAAGGCGGACCACCGACACGTTGACGCCGGTCGCGGCGACCAGCGCGCCCGCCATCTCCGAGGCGATCCTGGGGTTCGGGTGATCGGCCGCGAAGACATCCTCGGTGGCGGGCTGGCCCGGCGCAGCGTTTCCCATCCCGGTCCCGGACGTGATGAGCAGGGGCCGGTCGGACCCGACGAGTGCGGCGCCCAGGGCCGCGATGGCACGCCGGTCCTTCTCGCAGTTGGCGAGGAAGTTCGAGAAGTCGTGGTCGAAGGCGGTGTGGATCACGCCGTCCGCGCCGGTCGCGCCGCGCCGGAGGCTGTCCGGGTCCTCCAGATCTCCGCGATATACCTCGGCACCGGCAGCCTGCAGCGTCCGGACGCCGGACTCGGACCGGGACAGCCCGACCACCCGATGGCCGGCGCCGATGAGCTCCGGGACGAGTGCGGTGCCGATGAAGCCGGTGGCGCCGGTGACGAACACGCGCATGGACGATCCTCCGATGAAGCGGACCCGGTATCGCCCGGGTGCGAGCCTCGTAACAGCCGTGCGCCCATCAGGGTATGATCCCCAACAGGATCGGCGGGTGGGCTCGGCGCCTCGGGCGCGGTGATCCGCGACGCCCGCGGTCGACAGCGCGGCCTAGAGGATGATCCGATCGCTTAGGCTCACGGATCATCCTCTAGCTTGTTGTTCTGACAAGCATCTTTATCCGATCGAACGAGTCCGTTCGATCGGATGATGCTCTAGCCGCCGATCAGCTTTTTGATCCGGCCGGCCAGCGCCTCCATCGCGAACGGCTTGGTCAGCACGTGCATGCCGGGATCGAGATGGCCGTGGCCAAGCACGGCGGTCTCGGCGTAGCCGGTGATGAACAGCACCTTGAGGCCGGGTCGACCTACCCGCGCCGCGTCCGCCACCTGCCGGCCGTTCATGCCGCCGGGCAGGCCGACGTCGGTGACCAGCAGATCGATGCGCACGGCGGAGCGCAGGACCCGCAGGGCCGCCGCGCCGTCCGCGGCCTCCAGGGCGGTGTAGCCCAGCTCGTTCAGGATCTCGGCCGCCAGCATGCGGATGACCGGCTCGTCGTCCACCACGAGCACGGTCTCGCCACACACGGCCCGCGACGCGGGGGCCAGCTCGGGCGGCCGCTCGGCGCCGCCGACGCTTCCCAGGTATCGCGGCAGGTAGAGGCAGACCGTGGTGCCCTGCCCGACCCCGGAGCGGATCTGCACCTGGCCGCCAGACTGCCGCACGAAGCCGTAGATCATCGACAGGCCGAGCCCGGTGCCCGAGCCGATCGGCTTGGTGGTGAAGAACGGATCGAACGCCCGGGCCCGCACCTCCTCCGACATCCCGGCGCCCGTGTCGGACACGCACAGCGACACGTATTGCCCGGCCGGCACGTCGCGCTCGGCAGCGACGCGGGCGTCCAGAACGCGGTTGGCGGTCTCGATCGCGAGCCGGCCGCCGTCCGGCATCGCGTCGCGGGCGTTGATGGCGAGGTTGAGCAGCGCGTTCTCGAGCTGGCTTGCATCGATCAGCGTCGGCCACAGCCCGGCGGCGGCGACCGGTGCCGCCATGGCGACCTGTGGGCCGATGGTGCGCCGGATCAGCTCGTCCATGCCCGCCACGAGGCGGTTCACGTCGGTCGGCTTCGGGTCCAGCGTCTGGCGGCGCGAGAAGGCCAGCAGCCGGTGCGTCAGCGCCGCAGCGCGCCGGGCGGCACCCTGGGCGGCGTCGATGTAGCGGCCCACCTCGGCGGCGCGGCCCTGCGCGATCCGGGTGCCCATCAGCTCCAGGCTGCCGGTGATGCCCGTGAGCAGGTTGTTGAAGTCGTGGGCCAGCCCGCCGGTGAGCTGGCCCACCGCCTCCATCTTCTGGCTCTGCCGCAGCGCGTCCTGGGCGGCCGCCAGCTCGACCTCGGTGCGGATCCGGGCGGAGATGTCGACCGCGTGGTGGAACGCGCCGACGATGCGGCCCGCCTCGTCCCGCAGCGGGTTGTAGGCCACCTCCCAGCATGGCTTCGTCAGGTCCGGATCGCCGAACTCCTCCGTGACGGTGAACACCTCGCCCGCCAGCGCCCGCGCCATGAAGCCCCGCATGATCGTCGACCGGCCGGGCAGGAACAGGTCGGGACAAACGTCGCCGATCTTCACGCGGTAGCCGTGGATGCGGTGGAAGTCGTCGCTGTGGGCCCTGTTGAAGGCGATCAGGCGGAACTCGGTGTCGAATGCGCAGATCGGCGCCGCGTCGGACTGCACGATGTTCTCGTAGAGCCGGAGCGCGGCGGACCGCTCGGCGAGCCGCTCCTCCAGGCTCTCGTTCAGGCGCCGCTCGGACTCCGCCGCCGCCAGCCGTTCGTCGGCATCCAGGTGGAAGGCGATCAGCTCGGCGAACAGGCGGAAGGTGCCGATCGTCTCCGGCGTGTTCACCTTCGCCGGCCGGGCCCCGATCGCGCACAGCGTCCCGAAGAGGTCGCCGTTGCGGCGCACGATCGGCATCGAGACGTAGCTCTGGAACCCGTACATCGCGGGCGTGGGGTGCTCGCGGAACTGCGCGTCCTCGGCGACGTGCTCGATCACGACCGGCTCGCACCGCGCCCGCACCTCCCGGCAGATGGTGGTGCTCACCTTCAGCTCGCCGCCCGCCCCCAGGCCGAAGGCGATCTGGTCCCTGGCCTGGCAGGCGATCCAGCGATCCTCGGTGACCCGGGCGACGGCGGCGAACCCCATGCCGGTGGTCCGGCACAGCACGTCCAGGATCAGCGGCACGGCGTCGATCCGGGCGATCGCGTCCAGATCGTCCTGGAACTCGTGCCGGCTCACGACGCGCGGTCAGCCATGGGTGGCGGGGATGCCGGCGCCCGGGGCACGAGGCGGACACGGTGGTCCGCCATCGGCCGCGGCGCCACGCGGACCACCTCGCTGGCGTTCTGGAACCGGTCCGAGGCGACCTCCCGCGCGACGGAGGCGTCGAGCTCGGCGGTGAGGGACACGTTCCGGGACACCTGGTTCGCCACCCGGACGGGCATGCCCGGCCCAGGGCCGGCTGTCAAAGATGGATAGCGGGCGGGTGGCGGATCCGCCGGCCGGCGCGTTGCGCCCCCATGGCACGCATCCTCGTTACCGGCTCCTCCGACGGACTCGGCCGCATGGCCGCCCAGCTGTTGATCGAGCGGGGGCACGCGGTGGTGCTGCACGCCCGGCACGCGGCGCGCGGGCGGGAGGCGATGGCGGCGGTGCCCGGCGCGGAGGCGGTGCTGGTCGCCGACCTCGCCAGCCTGGCGCAGACCCGCGACCTGGCCGCGCAGGCCAACGCGCTCGGTCCCTTCGACGCGGTGATCCACAACGCCGCGGTCGGCTACCGCGAGCCGCGGCGGCTGGTGACCGAGGACGGGCTGGCGCACGTGTTCGCGGTCAACACGCTGGCCCCCTACGTGCTGACCGCGCTGATGCTCCGGCCACGGCGGCTGGTCTATGTCAGCTCCGAGCTGCACCGGCGCGGCGACCCGTCGCTCAATGACCTCGCCTGGGAGCGGCGGCCCTGGAACGGCAACAAGGCCTATTCCGACACCAAGCTGCACGACGTGCTGCTCGCCTTCGCGGTGGCGCGGCGCTGGCCGGAGGTGCGGTCGAACGCGATGGAGCCGGGGTGGGTCGCCACCAAGATGAGTCCGCGCGCCACCGGCGACCTCGACGCCGCCCACCGCACCCAGGTCTGGCTGGCCACCGACGACGATCCGGCCGCGACCGGCACCGGCGGCTACTTCCATCACCTGCGTCCGAAGGCGCCGAGCGGCGCCACGGGCGATCCGGCCCGCCAGGACCGCCTGCTGGCCGAGTGCGAGCGCCTGTCCGGGGTACGGATGCCGAATGCGTGAAGGCCAGGGATGGTTTCCAAAGGCGACTGCCTTTGGCGGGGTCCAGGGGCAGAGCCCCCGGCCTTGGCCGTGGGGTCATGTCGACCCCAGCTTGTCCTGCGTCCGGGTCTCGAAGTCCGACGCGTCGTGGCGCTCGTGCAGCTGGCCGGAGGGCTCGCCGGTGACGCGGTTGACCATGCAGCCGCGCCGGACCGCCGGACGCGCGTCGATGGCGGCCGTCCAGCGCTGCACGTTCTCGTAGTCCTGCACCTGCAGGAACGTGCCGCCGTTGTAGAGCAGCCCCTGGGCGAGCCGCCCGTACCAGCACCAGACCGCGATGTCGGCGATGGTGTAGTCGTCGCCGGCCAGATACGCGGTCTCCGCCAGCCGGCGGTCAAGCACGTCGAGCTGGCGCTTGGCCTCCATCGCGAAGCGGTCGATCGCGTACTCGATCTTGGTCGGCGCGTAGGCGTAGAAATGGCCGAAGCCGCCGCCGAGGTAGGGCGCGCTGCCCATCTGCCAGAACAGCCAGCACAGGCACTCGGTGCGGCGGGCGGGGTCGGTCGGCAGCAGGGCGCCGAACTTCTCGGCCAGGTGCAGCAGGATCGCGCCGGACTCGAAGACCCGGACCGGGGCCGGGCCGCTGCGGTCCAGCAGCGCCGGGATCTTCGAGTTCGGGTTCACGGCGACGAAGCCGCTGCCGAACTGATCGCCTTCGTTGATCCGGATCAGCCAGGCATCGTATTCGGCGCCGGCGTGGCCCATCGCCAGCAGCTCCTCCAGCATCACCGTGACCTTCATGCCGTTGGGTGTCGCCAGCGAATAGAGCTGCAGCGGATGGCGCCCGACCGGCAGCTCCTTGTCATGCGTGGCGCCGGCGATGGGGCGGTTGATGGCGGCGAAGTGGCCGCCATTGCCCGGCGACCAGCTCCAGATCTCGGGCGGCGTATAGGCGGCTTGATCGCTCATGCTCTGGGCTCCGTCGTGCCAGGGGGGGGAAAAGGCTAGAGGATGATCCGTGAGCCTAAGCGATCGGATCATCCTCTAGATCGAGAACGCCGCCTCGTCTCGCAGCGCGAACAGCCGGTCGACGATGTGCTCGGCCGCCTGCTCCGCGGTCATCGTTGCGGTGTCGATGCGGATCTCCGGCTGCCCGGGCGGCTCGTAGGGGCTGTCGATGCCTGTGAAGTTGCTGAGCGCCCCGCGTCGCGCCTTGGCGTAGAGGCCCTTGACGTCGCGGCGCTCCGCCTCGGCCAGAGCGGTGTCGACGTGGATCTCGACGAACTCGCCCGCCGGCAGCATGTCACGCACCAGTTGGCGCTCGGCCCGGAACGGCGAGATGAAGGCGGTGAGCACGATCAGCCCGGCATCGGTCATGAGCCGGGCCACCTCGCCGACGCGGCGGATGTTCTCGACGCGGTCGGCGTCGGTGAAGCCCAGATCCTTGTTCAGCCCGTGCCGGACGTTGTCGCCGTCGAGCAGGAAGGTGTGCCGGCCCATCGCGTGCAGGCGCCGCTCGACCAGGTTGGCGATGGTCGACTTGCCGGCCCCCGACAGGCCGGTGAACCACAGCACGCGCGGACGCTGGTTCTTCTGCGCCGCATGCGCCGCGCGGCTGATCTCGATCGCCTGCCAGTGCACGTTGGCGGCCCGGCGCAGCGCGAAGTGCAGCAGGCCTGCGCCCACCGTGGCGTTGCCGATCTTGTCGATGAGGATGAAGCCGCCGAGCTCGCGGCTCTCGGCGTAGGGCTCGAACACCAGCGGCCGGTCGGTGGACAGGTTGGCGACGCCGATCGCGTTCAGCTCCAGCGTCCGCGCCGCCAAGTGCTCCAGGGTGTTGACGTTGACCTGGTACTTGGGCGCCTGGATCTGCACCGAGACGGTCTGGGTGGCGAGCTTCAGCAGGTAGGAGCGGCCGGGCAGCATCGGCTCGTCGGCCATCCAGACCAGGGTCGCCTCGAACTGGTCGGCCACCTCCGGCGGGCTGTCGGCGGCGGCGATCACGTCGCCGCGCGAGCAATCAACCTCGTCCTCCAGTGTGAGCGTCACCGACTGGCCGGCGACGGCGGCGTCCTGGTTGCCGGAAAAGCTCACGATGCGGGCGATGCGGGTGGTGCGGCCGGACGGCAGGATGCGCACCGGGTCGCCCGGCCGCACCGTGCCGGCGGCGATCAGGCCGGAATAACCGCGGAAGTCGAGGTTGGGGCGGCGGGCCAGCTGGACGGCCATCCGGAATGGGCGTGCCTGGTCGGCGGCGATGTCGAGCGGCACCGTCTCCAGGTGCGAGATCAGGGTCGGGCCCTCGTACCAGGGCATGTTGGCGGAGCGGCTGGTGATGGTGTCGCCGGCCAGGCCGGAGATCGGCATTGGCACGAAGCCCGTGATGCCGACCTGGGCGGCGAACGCCCGGTAGTCGGCGACGATGGCGTCGTAGCGGGCCCGGTCGTAGCCGACCAGGTCCATCTTGTTCACCGCCAGCACCAGGTGGCGGATGCCCAGCAGGTGCACCAGGTAGCTGTGCCGGCGGGTCTGGGTGAGGATGCCCTTGCGGGCGTCGACCAGGATCACGGCGAGGTCGGCGGTCGACGCCCCGGTCACCATGTTGCGGGTGTACTGCTCGTGGCCGGGGGTGTCGGCGACGATGAACTTGCGCGTCTCGGTCGAGAAGAAACGGTAGGCGACGTCGATGGTGATGCCCTGCTCGCGCTCGGCCGCGAGCCCGTCCACCAGCAGCGCGAAGTCGATCGCGCCACCTTGCGTGCCGATGCGGCGGCTGTCGGCCTCGAGTGCGGCCAGCTGGTCGTCGTGGATGGTGCGGCTGTCGTAGAGCAGCCGGCCGATCAGCGTCGACTTGCCGTCGTCGACCGAGCCGCAGGTGATGAAGCGCAGCAGCGACTTGGTGGCGTGGCGCTCCAGGTAGGCATCGATGTCGCCTGCGATCAGCGCGTCGGCTTCGTAGGAGGGTGACGGCATCAGAAATATCCCTCCTGCTTCTTCTTCTCCATCGAGGCGCCGGCCTCGTGGTCGATGGCGCGGCCCTGGCGCTCGCTGGTGGTGGTGAGCAGCATCTCCTGGATCACGGCGGGCAGGGTGGCGGCGGTGCTCTCCACCGCGCCGGTCAGCGGGTAGTCGCCGAGCGTCCGGAAGCGGATGCTGCGCGTGACCGGCACCTCGCCCGGGCGCAGCCGGAACCGGTCGTCGTCCACCATCAGCAGCAGCCCATCGCGCTCCACGGTGGGTCGTTGGGCGGCGAAGTACAGCGGCACGATCGGGATCGCCTCCGCCTGGATGTATTGCCAGACGTCGAGCTCGGTCCAGTTCGAGATCGGGAACACCCGGATGCTCTCGCCCGGCCCCTTGCGCGCGTTGTAGAGCCGCCACAGCTCGGGGCGCTGGGTCTTGGGGTCCCAGCGGTGGTTGCCCGAGCGGAACGAGAACACCCGTTCCTTGGCGCGGCTCTTCTCCTCGTCGCGGCGGGCGCCGCCGAACGCGGCGTCGAAGCCGTGCAGGTCCAGCGCCTGCCGCAGCCCCTCGGTCTTCCACAGGTCGGTGTGCAGCGCGCCGTGGTCGAACGGGTTGATGCCGCGCGCCATTGCGTCGGGGTTGTGGTGCACCAGCAGCCGCATGCCGCTCTCGGCGGCGACCCGGTCGCGCAGCCGGTACATGTCCTGGAACTTCCAGGTGGTGTCGACGTGCAGCAGCGGGAACGGCGGCGGCCCGGGGAAGAACGCCTTGCGCGCGAGGTGCAGCATCACCGCGCTGTCCTTGCCGACCGAGTAGAGCATCACCGGGCGTTCGGTCTCGGCCACCACCTCCCGGATGACGTGGATACCCTCGGCCTCCAGCCGCTGCAGGTGGGTGAGCGAGATCACGGACGCAGGCTCCTCGAAACGCCGCTCCCGGTTACAGCCCCGGGCCGGGCGACGATAGACGCTCCGGCGGACACCGCCAGCAGCAGCAGGGCGACCATGGCCAGCGCCGCCGGCAGGCCGATCGCCTGGGCGGCGAGGCCGACCAGCCCCGGCCCGGCCAGGATGCCGGCATAGCCCAGGGTGCCGGCCGCGGCGACGCCGAGCTCCGGCCGCAACCCGGGCTGCCGACCGGCGGCGCCGATCAGCAGCGGCGCGAGGTTCGCCGCCCCCGCCCCGGCCAGCGCGAACCCGACCAGCGACACCGGCCAGCCGCCGCCGCCGACCGCGACCAGCAGCCCCGCCGAGCCGAGCAGGCCGCCGCCGGCCAGCACCGCGCGGCCGCCCAGCCGCCGCACCAGCCGGTCGCCGCCCAACCGACCCAGCGTCATGGTGGCCGAGAACGCCGCATACCCGGCCCCGGACCACGCCGGGGAGAGCCCGGACGAGCGCCGCAGCAGCAGCGCGCTCCAGTCGACCATGGCGCCTTCGGCCAGGAAGCTCACGGCGCACAGCAGCCCGATCAGCAGCACCGGCCCGCGCGGCAGCGCCAGCAGGGGCGCGGCGGCACCCGCCCCGCCGCCCGGGCGCAGGCCCGGCGCCGCGGCCAGCAGCAGTCCCAGGCATCCCGCCGCAAGGCAGCAGGCCGCCGCCAGCGGACCGGCGCCCAGCGCCAGCAGCCCGCCCATGCCGAGCGCGCCCAGGATGCCGCCGGCACTGTAGAGGCCGTGGAACCCCGACATCAGCGGCCGGCCGGCCGTGTCCTCCACCCGCACCGCCTGCACGTTCATCGCCACGTCGAGCGCCCCCAGCGCCGCGCCGAACAGCGCCAGGCAGCCGGCCATCGCCGGGACGCCCGGCACCGCCGCCAGCAGCGGCAGGCTGGCGCAGAGCAAGGCCCCGGCCGCCAGGATCACCGGGCGGCAGCCGAACCGCTGCGCCAGCAGCCCGGCCGCCGGCATCGCGGCGATCGAGCCCACGCCCAGCGTCAGCAGCAGCAGGCCGAGCCCGGCATCGCCGACGCCCAACCGCGCCCGCGTGAACGGCACCAGCGAGGCCCAGCACGCGGTGCCGAGGCCGGCGACGAGGAAGGCCAGCCGGGTGGAGGTCAGACGCATGAGGCCGCGCAATTTACAGCGGCGGCCCGTCGGCGCTAATGGGCCATGGTCTCCTCCCCCCTGGCGCCCCGGGTCGTGCTGCTGACCGGGGCCTCCTCCGGCATCGGGCTCGGCAGCGCCGCTTTGTTCGCGGCGCGGGGCTGGCGCGTCGGGCTGGTGTCACGCGGGCCGGAGGGGCTCGCCGCCGCCGCCGCCCTGATCGAGCGTCGCTCGCCGGGCGCGCTCACCGCCTGGGCGGTGGCCGACGTCACCGACAGCGAGGCGCTGGCCGCCGCCGCCCGCGCCGTCGCCGCGGCGCTGGGGCCGATCGACGTCTGGGTGAATGCCGCCGGCAACGGCGTCTACGGCCATTTCGGCGACGTCTCCGAGGCCGAGTTCCGCCGCGTCACCGACGTCACCTATCTCGGCACCGTGAACGGCACCCGGATCGCTCTGTCGCACATGCGCGCGCGGGACGGCGGCGCCATCGTCAACGTGTGCTCGGCCGTGGTCTTCCACGGCGTGCCGCTGATGACGTCCTACTCCGGCGCCAAGGCGGCGGTGCGGGCGTTCGGGCAGTCGCTGCGCATCGAGCTGCGGCTGGCCGGCAGCCGGGTCCGGGTCTGCACCCTGTTCCCGCCGGCGATCAACACGCCGTTCTTCGAGCACGCGGTCTCGCACATGGGGTTCCCGGCCCGGCCGGTGCCGCCGGTGTATCGCACCGAGGTGGCCGCGCGCGGCGTCTATCACTGCGCCACCGGGCGCGGCGGCGAGAGCCTGCTCACCGGCACCGTGTTGGCCTACACGTGGCTGGCGCGGCTCTCTCCGTCGCTGGCCGGCTATCTGGTCTCGAAGAGCGGCTTCGCCACCGAGCTGCCCTGCCGCGGCGAGACACGGGCACCGGTCTGCTGCCTGTTCGAGACGCGGCGCTCCGGCCACTCGATGCACGGCCCGTTCGTGCGGCTGGCGCGCGGCTGGAGCAGCCAGCTCTGGCTGGCCGGGATGTGGCGCGCGCTGCGGAGCGGGGTCAGAGCAGCGCCCGGGTCGCGGCCAGCACGCGCGCCCGCAGGGCCGGATCCAGCGCCCGACGATTCGGCGTCGCCGTACCGCGCGGCTTCAGATAGCGGCCGCTGACGCCGTCCAGCTCCGGTGCCAGCGCCGCCCGCAGCGGCGTCTCCGCCCCTTGGCGCGGGGTGAAGGCGACCAGCCCCAGCGCCTGCCAAGCCAGCTGCGCCGGGCCGCCGCCGCGCACAAGACTGGTCGCCACCAGGCCGGGATGCACCACGTTCAGGAACACGCCCGACACCTGCAGCGTCGGCGCGATCTCCAACGCCGTCATCAGCGAGGCCAGCTTCGAGCGCGCGTAGGCGCGGGTCATGAACCAGCCGCGGCGCAGCTCGAGGTCGTCCGGATCGATCGCCGCCATGTCCGAGCTGGACGAGCCGACGGTCACCACGCGGGCGCGGCCGGCGGTGGCCAGCGCCGGCAGCAACGCCTCGGTGAGCACAAACGGCGACAGGTGGTTCACCGCGAGGGTGAGTTCGTGGCCCTCCGCGGTCTCGGTGCGACGGGGCGACAGCACGCCGGCATTGTTGACCAGCAGGTCGAGGGAAGGGGCCAGCTCGGCGACCTCCGACGCCGCGCGCCGAGTCTGCGCCAGCGAGGACAGGTCCGCCAGCACGGTGCGGATCGGGCCGCCGGGCACCTGGTCGGCGATCCAGCCGACGGTGTCGGCCAGCCGGTCTGGGTCGCGCCCGATCAGCACCAGCTCGTAGCCGGCCCGAGCCAGGCCCAGGGCAACATAACGGCCGAGGCCGCTGGTCGCTCCGGTGACTGCGGCGTGCCGTGCGGTCAGCGGCGCGCCTTGCGGGCGGCGTAGCGGGCGTCGCGGGCCGCCTTCTGCTCGAGCTTCAGCAATGCCGCCGCGCGCGCCTCCTCGGCCTGGCTGGCCTCCTCGGCCTTGCGGCGCTCCGCCTCGGCCACTTCCGCCGCCAGACGCTCGGCCTCCCGGCGGGCGGCCTCGGCCTCGCGCTCGACGCGGCGCTCGGCCATGCGGGCATCCCGGGCCTCGGCGATCGCGCGGCGCTCGGCGGCGCGCGCCTGCACCGCCGGATCGTCGGCCGGCGGACGCGACTGGAACTTGGCGAGCACGGCGCGCTTGGCCTCGGCCGAGGCGGTCTGCCGCTCGTTGAACTTGTTTCCCTTGAAGATGGTGGCAGTCCTCGATGGTGGTGGAACGACGACGGCTCCGGCCGTCACGAACGCCGACAGGCCCGGCTGGTTGCGACCGGACGAGACGTCCCGCGTGTGTTATAGCCGAATCCGGCTTGTGCCGCGACCGCGTGCTCGTCACATAGCCGCGGCTACGGACAGGATGTGATGCAGCGACCAGAAGGCGACGCCGGCCCAGGGTCGGGTATGGGGTCGGGTGCCGGTCCGGGGGAGGACCTCCTGGTCACCGGCGGCAGCGGCTTCCTTGGCTCGCACCTGGTCGTGGACTGGCTGCGGCGGCATCCGCAGGCCCGGGTCGCCTGCCTGGTGCGGGCGCCCGACGACGTGACGGCGGTACTGCGCCTGCGGACGGCGCTGCTGCGGGCGGCGGCCGATAGCGGGCAGGAGGTCGGTCCGGCGCTGCTGTCGCGGGCGGCGGTGCTGCGCGGCGAGCTCGGCGAGGAGGGGTGGATCGATGCCGCCGCCGGCTGGGCTGCCGAGGGAGGCGGCCGGGCCGTCCGCGTCCTGCACTGCGCCGCCAGCCTGTCGTTCCGGCCGGAAGACCGCGAGGCGGTGCGGCGGATCAACATCGACGGCACGCGGTCGCTGCTGGCGGCGGCGGCGCGCCTGCAGGCGGCCGAGTTCAACTACGTCACCACCGCCTACGGCGCCGGCGACCGCGCCGGCGACGTAGGCGAGGACGAAGTGTGCCGTCCGGACGGCTTCAGCAATGGCTACGAGGAGAGCAAGTGGGACGCCGAGGCGGTGGTGCGCGAGGCCTGCCCGCGGGCGCTGACCGGGCGCGGGATGGGCTACCGGATCCTGCGGCCCAGCATCATCATCGGCCACTCCACCACGCACCGGCTGTCGTCGTCGTCCGGCTTCTACAACGTCGTGCAGACCATCTTCCAGCTCGGCCGGGTGCAGCGCCACCAGGGCCAGCTGATCCTGCTGCCGCTGCCGCCGGACGCGACCCTCGACCTGATCCCGGTCGACGTCGTGGTGGCGGAGATGATTCACCTGCTGGATGCGGGCGACGCCACGCTGGACCACGCCTTCCACCTGACCAGCGACGGCCCTCTCTCGATGATCGAGGTGCTGGCGCGGCTGTCGCCGATGGCCGGGTTTTCGATCGATCGCCAGGACGAGGCGGCGGCGGAGGTCAGCCGGCTGGCCCGCATGCTGCTGCAGCGGCTGCGGCACTACACGCCCTACCTCGGACAGATCCGCCGCTTCGACCGCAGCAACGTGCGCGCCGCCGGCGTGGCCCGCCAGCCGCCGCTGGATGTCGAGCGGCTGCGGGACTTCGTGCGGGGCTTCATCGACCGGCCGAACCAGGGCATGGTCGCGCGGTAGCGTATCGAGCCGGCCGGCTCGGCATCAGGACGTCCGATGACCACGAACCAGATCGTCGACCAGCGCTACTACGAGGTGGCACGGCCGGGGACCCTGGCCGAGCGGCTGGTGATCGCCGCCCGGGACGGCATCTACCGCGACTTCCTGCGCCTGGTCCGCCCGACCCCCGACTCCACCCTGCTCGACGTGGGCGTGTCCGACGTGGTGGGCGACGCCGCCAACATGATCGAGCGCCAGTATCCGGCGCGGCACCGGGTGACCGCGGTGGGGCTGGGGGCGGCGCTGGAGTTCCAGGCGGCCTACCCCGAGGTCGCCTACCGGCAGGTCGAGCCGGGCGCGCGGCTGCCGTTCGTGGACGCGAGCTTCGACGTCGCCACCAGCAACGCGGTGCTGGAGCATGTCGGCGGCCCGGCGCAGCAAGCGGCGTTCGTGGCCGAGCTGGTGCGGGTCGCCCGGACGGTCTTCGTCAGCGTGCCGCACCGTTACTTCCCGGTCGAGCACCATACCGGCATCCCGCTGCTGCACTGGACCGACCGCTCGTTCGCCCTCGCCTGCCGGGCGCTCGGCAAGGGCAAGTGGGCCGAGCCGGCCGAGCTGATCCTGATGGATCGGGCGCGTCTGCGGCGTCTGGGCGCCGAGACCGCCGCCGGACGCCCGGTCCGCATCGGCAGCACCGGCATCCGGCTCGGCCCCTGCAGCTCCAACCTGTTCCTGCTGATCGGCGCGGCCGGGTCGAATGTGCGGTAGCGGCCGATCCGTCCCAAGGCTGGATCAGGCCGAGGCGGACGTCAGTGGCCGAACGAATGGTTTGGTCCATCGGGTCATGATCCTAGGATGATCCGATCGCTCAGGCTCACGGATCATCCTCTAGCTTGTTGTTTTGACGAGCATCTTTATCCGATCGAACGAGTCCGTTCGATCGGATGATGCTCTAGCCATCGTTGTCCTCGTCCCAGTTCACCAGCGAGTCTCGACAGCCGTTACCGGGGATTGCGCGGGAAGGTGATGCCTGGTGCCGGCGGATGCCTGCACCGACCAACAAGGATGAAGGATGTCAGCAGCTGAGTAACAAGCGATCCCTAAGCTCGCTGGTCCGGAACGAACGGACTGGGCCGCTCGCTCGGCGTCGAACACGCCGGGAACCAACACCATGCATCAGCCCTGGTTGACCCTGTCCTCGTGTCCTCGTCCATAAGCCGAGTCCTGTTTTGTATGGCTAGTGTCTCAGTTTGAAACTAGAACCGCCAGCCCAGCCTCAGTCCAAATGGCGCCTCTCGGTTCCGAGGTTGCAAGACCATACTGAACCAGCTGTTCAACGGCGCTTTCGCCGGCGGACATGCAAAGGTGATCAAGAACGCCATCCTTTGAGATATACTGCTCACACATGTTGGCTAGGGCTGTAAGCAGCTTGCGTTCCGCTTCCGTCATGCTGAGAACTCCTATCAAAACCTCGGATTTAGCTAACTGACCGGTAGTGTCTCAGTTTGAAACTAGAAGCTGAGTCCCGGCTTGCCACCGCTGCATGACGGGCAGCGGCGCAGCCAGATATCGGAGCCATTGGCACCGTACTCGTGTGCGCACCGGCCGCACCGCAACACATAGACAATCTGGTTGTGATCATTGCCGGGCGCGTCTGTTTTGCGCAGGACCATCTGGCCGTTACGGCTCACAAATCCCGGAACAGTCGTCTTGCGGTTTCTGCTCATGGCTACTTCCCTTGCTGGGGGAGCCTAGCAGGCGGTCTCGGCTAGGCGACAGCGCGCTTCTTATACGGCCCGCGAGCCTTCGGTGCCTGCCCGCGCATCGATCGGCGTCACCACGTCCTCCATGCTCCACAGCTTGTCCGACAAGGCGACGTCATCGCACCACGCGACCGCGACGACCGAACGGTTCCTGAACGGCGTCCGCCGTACCGGACTGAGCCCGTCGATGCGATGCGACGGTCGCTACCAGGGGAGGACGACCATGTCGTACGTGAAGAACCCACCCGATGGGCCGTCCTCGGGGAGCGTCGCCAGCTTGACGATGATGCGCGCTCTCTCGTCAGGGGTTCCGAAGCCCGGTCTGCCGGCGAACTTCTCGCCGTTGCCCACTCCGGTCAGGTCCGTTGCCACCAAACCGGGGTTGGCGGCATTGATCTTGATCGTCGTGCCTTGAAGCTCCTTGGAAAACATGAGCGTCGCCATGTTCAAGGCCGCCTTCGAGCTCTTGTATCCGAGCGTCGAGATGGAGCGGATCGGGCTCGTCTCGTTCGTGCTCAGCCCGAACGATCCGAGGTTGCTCGACACGTTGACGATACGCCCCGCCGGTGATTTCCGGATGAGCGGCAGGCACTCCTGGATCATGGCGACCGGCGCAGAGAGGTTGACCTCGCAGATCTCGCGCAGCTTTTGCTCAGGCAACTCGTTCGGCGGGATCGTCACGCCGAACGTGCTCGTCATCTCGTTGCTGATGCCGGCGTCGTTCACCAGCACGTCCAGCGCGTCCGTCTCGGCGGCGATGGTGGCGACAGCAGCCTGATCGAGTGTCGATCGGTGACGTTCAGCTCTACGACGGAAACTTCCAGACCCTCGCGTCGAAGCTCCGCTTCAGCCTGTTTCCCCCGGCTCAAATCGCGAGCGCCGATCCAGACCTCGAAGCCGTTCGCAGCAAGTGCGCGCGCAGTCGCCTTGCCGATCCCCTAGTTACCGCCTGTCACCAATGCCGTTGACATGAACTCTTCCCGATCAACGTTTCGCGTCGGCTGACGCTGATACCCGGGCCTCCCACGTCAAACTCACGCCTCGCGCGGGTCGCCGGCCTCGACAGTCGGCAAGATGGTGGACGACGCGTCAGCAGATCGCCGGCCTGATCTTCCACCCCGGCGGCTTGCCGATCACGTAGACGAACTGGCTGATGACACGGCGATCACCGTCCCGCCGCAGGCGCCTAATTCGGGTGTTGCGCCGCCAGGCCGCCGGCGACCGGGCTGGCGCCGGTATAGGCGGTGCCGAACGCGCCGATCTGGGCGCCGGTCTGGGCGTCGATGCCGTCGTGCTGCTCCTGGTCGCCGGAGATCTTGTAGCGGCCCAGATGCACCGGCGGCTTGTCCGGCGGCGGCGGCAGGGGCGGCCCGGGCACCGGCGCGCTCTCGAAATGCTGCCGGTGCCCGGTCACCGTCAGGCTCTCGGTGTTGCCGGGATCGACAGGCTTGGTCTGCGCCAGCGCCGGCTGGGCGCCCAGCAGCGACAGCAGCGCCAGGACCAGGCGCGCTCGTCCGTAGGTCTTCTCGGCCATGCCCAATCCCTACCCCGCATCGGCGCCGTCTAGCAGTTCTTCATTCGGAGCGGTAGCAAGACCACGGGGTCCGGAGGCCGCGGCCCCGGCGGGGTCCAGGGGCAGCGCTCCTGGTCTTCCTAACCGGGCCCGATCCCCGCCACACGCAGCGAGTCCACCACGGCCTCCACGACATGGCGGATGTCGGCATCGCTCAGTTCGGGATGGATCGGCAGCGCCAGGATCCGCCGGGCGAGGTCCTCCGAGACTGGCAGCGCGCTGCCGTCGTGGTGCGGACGGTAGGCCGGCTGCAGGTGCAGGGGCCGCGGATAGTAGATCGCGGTCGGCACGCCGCAGCCCCGCAGCTCCGCCTGCAGCGCGTCGCGGGCCTCGGCCCCGGGCAGCAGCACCGCGTAGACCGCCCAGGCGCTGGTGCTGCCGGGCACCCGCGCAGGGATCCGCAGATGGGGGCCCAGCCCGACGTCGTAGGCGCAGGCGATCCGCTCGCGCCGGGCGAGCTCGTCCTCGAACAGGTCGAGCTTGGCCAGCAGCACCGCCGCCTGCAGCGTGTCGAGGCGGCCGTTCATGCCGGTGCGCAGCACGTCGTAGCGGGTCTCGCCCTCGCCGTGCGAGCGCAGGCTGCGATAGAGCCGGGCGCGGTCGGCGCAGTCGGTGAGCAGCGCGCCGCCGTCGCCGTAGCCGCCGAGCGGCTTGGACGGGAAGAAGCTGATCGCGGTGGCGTCGGCCTCGCGGCCGAGCCGGCGTCCGCCCAGGCTGCCGCCAAAGCTCTGCGCGCAGTCGTCGAGCAGGAACAGGCCGGCCTCGCCGGCGATCTCGCGCAGCGCCTCCCAGGGTGCGGGCTGCCCGAACAGGTCGACGCCTATGATCGCGGCCGGACGCAGCCCACCCTCCTGGCGGACCTCGCGGATGCGCGCGCGCAGGTGGACGGGGTCGATCTGGAAGGTGTCGGGATCCACGTCCACGAAGACCGGGGTGGCCCCCAGCACCAGCGGCACCTCGGCGGTGGCGGTGTAGGTGAAGGCCGGCAGGAACACCGCGCAGCCGGGGCCGATCCCGGCCGCCATCATGGCGATCTGCAGCGCGTCGGTGCCCGAGCTCAGCCCCACGCAGTGCGCGGCGCCGCAGAAGGCGGCGAGCCGGCCCTCGAGCTCGGCGACCTCGGGGCCCAGCACGAACTGGCAGTGCCCGAGCACGGTCTCCAGCCGGGCCCGGAGTGCTGGCGCCATGCGCGCCTGCTGCGCCGCGAGGTCGAGGAAGGCCACCTGCCGGAACCCGGCGGGATGGGAGGTGACGGGACTGGCGGCATTGCTCATGGGAGGGCCCCTTCCGGTTCGGGCTGTGTCAGCCGGGTATCGCCGGCCGGGTTGTGCTCGAACTCCGGCACCAGCCGCTTCAGCAGCGCCAGCGCCGGCTCCGCACGTCCGGCGCGGCAGGCGGCCTCGATCGAGTCCAGCGCCTGGCCGACCGCGTGCGAGTCCTGCAGCCGCGGCGTCGCCACCAGCAGGCCGGGATGGCGGGTCTGCACCGGCGGCTCGCTGCCGTGGAACAGCTCCTCGAACAGCTTCTCGCCCGGGCGCAGGCCGGTATAGCGGATCTGCACGTCATGGTCGGGACGCAAGCCTGCCAGCCGGATCATCTGCCGCGCCAGGTCGACGATCTTCACGGGCGGCCCCATGTCCAGCACGAAGATGCCGCCCGCCTGCAGCAGCCGATCGGTGTCGGTGCCGGCTCCGGCGAGCGCACTGGCCTGCAGCACCAGCCCCACGGCCTCGGGGACCGTCATGAAGTAGCGCCGCATCTCGGGGTGGGTCACGGTGAGCGGGCCGCCGCGCTCGAGCTGGCGTCGGAACAGCGGCACCACCGAGCCGGTGCTGCCCAGCACGTTGCCGAACCGCACGGTGGTGCAGCGCATGCCCTGGCCGACCCGGCGCGCCTCGACGTCGAGCGACTGGCAGTACATCTCGGCGGCGCGCTTGGAGGCGCCCATCAGGCTGCTGGGGTTGACCGCCTTGTCGGTCGAGATCAGCACCATCTCCGTGGTGCCGACGGCGCGCGCGGCATCGGCGACGTGGCGGGTGCCGACGATGTTGGTCAGCATGCCCTCGGATGGGTTCGCCTCGACGATCGGCACGTGCTTCAGCGCCGCCGCGTGGAACACGATCTCCGGCCGGTGCAGGGCGAACACCGCGGCCAGCCGGACCGGGTCGCGGATGTCGGCCACCACGCCGTGTCGGGCCAGTGCAGGCACCGACTCGGCCAGCTCGAGGTCGATCTGCCAGAGCGCGAACTCGCCGTGGTCGAGCAGCACCAGCCGCTCCGGCGACAGGGCGGCCAGCTGGCGCGCCAGCTCGGCGCCGATGGTGCCGCCGGCGCCGGTGACCAGCACGCGGCGGCCGGCGACCAGCCGGGCCATGGCGGCGCGGTCCAGCGCCACCTCGGGCCGGTTGAGCAGGTCCTCGATCACCACCGGGCGCAGCTCGACCCGGGTGGCGGGCGAGAGCGCGGTCGGGTCGGGCACCCGGCCGACCGGGATCGACAGCGCCTCCGCCGCCCGGATCACCGCGGCCAGGTCCTCGCCGCGAAGCTCGGGGTCGGTCACCACCAGCCCGTCCGGACGCCGGCCGGCCCGCTCCAACCGGTCCAGCACGCCGGCGACGCCGCCCACCGTGCCCAGGATCGGCACGCCGTGGATGCGCCGGCCCGGCTGATGGCTGCCGCGCGTCAGGAGGCCGGTGATCCGCAGCGGCGTCGATTGCGCCCGCCGCACCGCGCGCAGGAACAGGTCGGAGGCCTGGTCGGCGCCGACCAGCAGCACGCGCTGGAGGTCTGCACCGCCGCCGCCGGCCAGCCGGCCCTGCGACAGCCGGTAGACGATGCGCAAGCCGCCCAGCAGCACCAGCAGCGTCAGGGCGTGGATGATCGGGAAGGCGACGCTGGGCAGGCGGAAGCCGGTCAGCAGCAGCAGGGCCGCGAACAGGATGGCGCTGGCGACCGAGCCGCCGGCGATACCCAGCAGGTCGGCCACGCCCGAGAAGCGCCAGTATTGCTGCGACACCCGGAACGGCACGCCGCCGACCAGCAGCGTGATGGCGCCGCCGGCCAGGAACCAGAGCGGGTGGAGCAGCCCGCCGCCCGGGTCGGCCAGCCAGCGCGCCAGTGGCGCCGCCACCGCCGCCAGCGCCCCGTCCAGCGCCATATTGACCAGGATGCGGTTCAGCGGTCGCAGCCGCCGTGATGCCCCGAACCGCGACGGGAGCAGCGCGCGGTCCCGGGTCGGTTCGGCCGGCGCCGGACCTGGCCGTTCCGGTTCGTCCGAGGGGCGTTGCGAGGGCATGGCGGCATCCCTATAGCCCAGCCTCCCCTGCTCAAGAAGGCCGTGGCGCGCACCCGCGCGGACGGGACGCCGATCGTGACTTTCCTCCCCACGCCACCGGTGGCCGGCATGCCCTGGCCGATCCAGGCCTGCCTCGGCCTGGCCGCGCTGGCGATCCTGCTCTCGGCGGCCCTGGTACGGATGATGATCCGGCTGGCGGTGATGGACGTGCCCGGCGCCCGCAGCGCGCATGCGCGGCCAACGCCCAAGGGCGGCGGCGTCGGCATGGTGGCGGCGATCCTGCTCGGCACCCCCACCCTGCTGGCGCTGCTGCCCGGGTCCGCCGGCCGATGGACGGCGGCCGTTCCGCTGCTGGCCGCGGTGCTGCTGCTGGCGACGGTGTCCTGGCTCGACGACCTGCGCCAGTTCGGCTACCGCGCCAAGCTCGGCGCCCAGCTCGCCGCGGCAGCCCTGGTGGTGGTGGCGGCGCTGGCCGGCGCCGGCACGCTGCCGCCCTGGCCGCTGCTGGGGCCGGGCCTGGTGGTGGCGCTCGGCTGGCTGATGCTGACCACCAACGCCACCAACTTCATCGACGGGCTGAACGGGCTCGCGGCGGGCAGCACGGCGATCGTCTGCCTCGCCGGCGTCGGGCTCGGCTGGTGGCTGGGCGATCCGCTGCTGGCCGCGGTCATGCTGATGGCCGCCGCCGGACTGCTCGGCTTCCTGCCGTTCAACTACCCGCGGGCGCGGATCTTCCTGGGCGACGTCGGCAGTCAGCCGGCCGGGCTCCTGACAGGCGGACTCGCGCTATTCGTGGTGGCCGACGGTGGCGGGCGGGCGGCGATCCTGGTGCCGCTGATGCTGACCGGCATCCTCTGGGACGTCCTCCTCACACTCGGCCGCCGGGCATTCGCCGGCGAACGCCTAGCGCAGGCGCATCGCGGACATCTGTATCAGCGGGCCGCCCGAAGGGTGCTGCCGGCAGCGGCGGTTTCGGCGCTGCACTGGGGTTTCGTCCTTTGGGGACTGCTGGCCGGGCTCCTCGGTCTCCGGTGGCCGGCGGCGTCCATCCTGTTGGTGGCGGTGCCGCAGGTCCCATGGACGATCCGGGCGTGGAGGTAACCGGCCCGCAGGCGCGGGCCGGTCGACCGTCGGCTACTTGACGCCGGACAGCTGCAGGGTGATGCCCTGCGCGGCCCCGGCCAGGCGGGCGCCCTTGGTGAGGTCGTCGATCTTGATCAGCACGCCATCGCCGTTGCCATTCTTCAGCACCTGGCCGCCGAGACCGCTACCGGCGGTCGCCTCGCCGTCAGCCGCGACGTAGGTGCCGTTGAAGGAATGCAGATCCTTCATCTCGTAGACGCGACCACGGCCGGTGATGTGCGAGTAGCCGACCGCGGCCACGTCGATCCCCTTGATCGTGAAGTGATACGACCGGCCATGGTAGTGCAGCGTGCCGCCACCCCAGGTCGCGCCGACGCCGATGTCCGCCGCCTTCTCCGAAATCAGCACGGTGGCGTCGGGCTGCCCGCTGGTCGGATCGGCGGCCGCGATCGCGGAGGCACTGACGGCGGTCGTCGCGAGAAGTAGGCTGGAGGCGAGGGCGACCATCCGCATCTTGAACATTCCTTCAGACTAAAGACGGACCCGCCACGTGCGGGTCCGGGACTGCGGTAGCGCCCCAGCGGGCCGTCGGTTGCGCCCCCGGATCAGCCGGCGGCGCGGCGTCCGCCACGCTCCTCCGCGGCGGCCGCCTTGCGGCCGGTGCCGCTGGCCTCGGCCATGATCGAGCGCAGCTCGCGCAGGTAGGCGGCACCCTTGAGCGTCCGCTGCACCAGGATCGAGCGGCGGTCCATCGGGTCGACCTTGCGGCGCGCCAGATCGAGTTCGCCCAGCCGGTCGAGCGCCCGCGTGATCGCCGGCTTCGACACGTTGAGCTCGGCCGCGAGGCCGCGGACGGTGTGGGCGCCCTCCTGCAGGTAGCAGGTGAGGAACACACCGAGTTGGCGGGCGGAGAGATCCGGACCGTCCCGACGGACCATCGACACGATGGTATCGCGGAGCGTGATGACCAGGTGGTCGGTCGTTGCGGCCTGAGCCATGGATGAAGATCCTCTTCTGAACGATCCGGAGCGGCAGGGCCGGCCGGCACATCACGCGGTGAACGTCGGCGTGGTGCCGACCGAGATCCATGCTGCCGACCGACAACCGTCTCGGGCATCGAGCGACGGCAACAGCTGCGAGCTATAATCCGTGGAAATGACTTGGTTCAGTCCCAATGACGTTACCAGAGTGTTTCGGTCACGTTGCAGCATTAAGAATTGGCAACAGAGCGCCGAACAGAGCCCGCAGACCGAGCGCCTCGCCGCCCTCTGGACGGCCGGGACGGGGCTGGTCGTTCCACCCGTAGCTGTCGAGATGAGCCCAGCGGACCGGACCTGAGACGAAACGTTGCAGGAAGAGCGCCGCGGTTACAGCCCCCGCCATGGGCTTGGATGAAACATTGTTCAGGTCCGCAACGGTGCTGGACAGCCAGTCCTCGTAGCCAGGCCACAGCGGCAGCCGCCAGAGCGGATCGTGCGCGCGCCGGCCCGACTGCAGCAGCAGCACCGCGGTCTCGTCGTGGGAACAGAACAGCGCCGGCAGGTCGGGACCGAGTGCCGTCCGCGCGGCACCGGTGAGCGTGGCGGCATCGAGCAGCAGAGACGGCGATTCGGTGCAGGCGTCCGCCAGCAGATCGGCCAGCACCAGCCGGCCCTCGGCGTCGGTGTTGCCGACCTCGACGGTCAGGCCGTGCGCGGTGTGCAGCACGTCGGAGGGCCGCATCGCGCTGCCCGACACGCTGTTCTCGACGCAGCCGAGCCGCAGCGCCAGCCGCACCGGCAGGTCGTGCTCCATCACCAGCCGGGCCAGCGCCAGCATCAGCGCCGCGCCGCCCATGTCCTTCTTCATGCGCAGCATCGCCGCCGACGGCTTCAGGTCGTAGCCGCCGGTGTCGAAGCAGACGCCCTTGCCGACCAGCGACAGCAGCGGCGACCCGTCGGTCGCGGCGGAGCCGCGCCAATGCGCCACCAGCACCTGCGGCGGCCGTGCCGATCCGGCGCCGACCGCCTGCAGCGCCGGGTAGCGCTCCGCCAGCGCGGCGCCGGCCACGATGGCGGCCTCTGCGCCGAAGCCGGACGCGACGGCCCGCGCCGCCTCCGCCAGCTCGGCCGGACCCAGCAGGTTCGCCGGCATGTTGATGAGGTCGCGGGCGAGCCAGGTGGCGCGCGCGACCGCCGCCCCATGCCCGGCACCCGGCGGCGGCACCAGCTGCGCCATGCGCGGCGGCGTACCGCCGCGGAGCACGTGGAACCGGTAGGCGCCGAGGCAGAAGCCCAGCACCGCCTCATCCGCGGCGACGTCGTCCGGCAGGAGCAGCCGCCAGGCGGCCGGTTCCGGATCGTCGCCGCGCATGGCCAGCGCCGTGGCCAGGCCACCGAACGCGAACGGCCCCTGCGTCTCGCCAGGCTCGATCGCGCCCAGCCCCAGCACGGCGCCGGCGATCCCCTCCGGGCCCGGCAGCGTCACGAGCTCGCCCGAGCGGGCGGCGAAGCCCTGCGCCCGCAGCCAGGCCGCCTCCGCCGGCGACAGCTCCTGCAGCAGCGCCGGCAGCCGGTCCGGCCGCACCGCCCGGACGTCGCGGACCGCGCGGCCGTCGGCGGGGGCGTCCGGGTCGACGAGGCAGTCGAGCGGGCGGTTGAACATCGGGGAAGCTCCGGAGGCTGCGGGGGGGCGACGGTCCGGCGGCGGCGAGGACCGGTCAAGCGTCGCAGCGCCCGACGCAGCGCCCGACGGCCAGCCTGCGGGTTGCAAACCGGCGCCGCCGGACCGACCATCCCTGCATGACGGATACCCCTTCCCGGTCCCATGCCGGTTCTTCGGGCGGGCACGGTCCGTTCGCCCCGCGCGTGAGGGCGGTGCTGGGACCGACCAACACCGGCAAGACCCATCTCGCGATGGAGCGGCTGCTGGGCCACGGCTCGGGCATCATCGGCTTCCCGCTGCGCCTGCTGGCGCGCGAGAACTACGACCGCATGGTGGCGCAGAAGGGCGCGGCGCTGGTCGGGCTGATCACCGGGGAGGAGAAGATCGTGCCGCCGGGGGCGCGCTGGTTCTCCTGCACCGTCGAGGCGATGCCGCTCGATCCCATCAACCGGACAGGCCGGGATCTCGGCGGCGACGAGATGCCGCGGCCGGAATTCGTCGCAGTGGACGAGATCCAGCTCTGCGCCGACCCGGATCGCGGACATGTGTTCACCGACCGGCTGCTGCACGCGCGCGGGCTGGTGGAGACCATGTTCCTGGGCGCCGAGACGATCCGGCCGCTGCTGCAGCGCCTGGTCCCCGCCGCCGAGATCGAGACCCGGCCGCGGCTGTCGCAGCTGCTGCACGTGGGCGGCACCAAGCTGACCAAGCTGCCGCCGCGCTCGGCCGTGGTCGCATTCTCGGCCGCCGAGGTCTACGCCATCGCCGAGCTGATCCGGCGCCGGCGCGGCGGTTGCGCGGTGGTGATGGGCCGGCTCAGCCCGCGCACCCGCAACGCGCAGGTGGCGCTCTACCAGGACAAGGAGGTCGACTACCTCGTCGCCACCGACGCCATCGGCATGGGGCTCAACATGGACGTGAACCATGTCGGCTTCGCCGGGCTGTCAAAGTTCGACGGTGCCCGGCCGCGGCGCCTCACCGCGGCCGAGGTGGCGCAGATCGCCGGCCGCGCCGGGCGGGGCATGCGCGACGGCAGCTTCGGCACCACCGGCACGTGCGCGCCCATGCCGGACGAGATCGTGGGCGCGGTGGAGGCGCATCGCTTCGACCCGCTGGAGCAGCTGTTCTGGCGCAACAGCATGCTCGACCTGTCCGAGCCCGACGCGCTGCTGGCAAGCCTGCTGCAGCCGCCCGGGGTCCGCGGCCTGGTGTCGGGCAACGAGGCGTCCGACCTGCAGACGCTGCAGGCGCTGGCGGCGGACCCCGACGTGCGGCGGCTCGCGGTCGGCCGCTCGGCGACGCGGCTGCTGTGGGAGGCCTGCCAGATTCCCGACTTCCGCAAGTTGGGCGACGACAGCCACACCCGGCTGTGCGCGCGGGTGTTCCACGAGGTGATGGGGGCCGGGCGGATCTCGGAGAGCTGGCTCGAGCAGCTGCTGGCCACGCTGAACCGCGCCGACGGCGACATCGACACGCTGATGCAGCGCCTGTCTGGGGTCCGGGTATGCGCCTACATCGCCGCGCGGAAGGACTGGCTCCCCGACGCCCCCGCCTGGCAGGCGCGGGCGCGCGAGATCGAGGACCTGCTGTCGGATGCGCTGCACGAGCGGCTGACGGCGCGCTTCGTCGACCGCCGCGCCGCCCTGCTGATCCGCAGCCTGGACGAAGCCGAGCGCGGCGACGGCGCCGAGCTGCTGTCGGCGGTGACGGCGCAGGGCGAGGTGGTGGTGGAGGGCCATTCGGTCGGGCACGTGTCCGGGTTCTCGCTGATCCCCGACCCGCAGGCGGTGGGGCCGGAGAAGCGGCTGGTGCTGCGGGCGGCGCGCCGGGCGCTGCGGGACGAGATCCCACGCCGTGTGCAGGTGCTGGCGGCGGCGGCGGACGGCGCCTTCGGGCTCAGCGCCGACGGCCGGCAGGTCTGTTGGAATCAGTCCCCGGTCGGCCGGCTGCGGCCTGGCCCGGTGCTGCTGCGGCCGATGGTCGAGGTGCTGGACAGCGAGTTCCTGGACGGGTCGCAGCGCGAGCGGGTGCGGGCTCGGCTGCAGGCGTTCGTGGAGGCGGCGGTGGCGCAGGGCCTGGCGCCGCTGTTCACAGCCGAGCGCGCCGCCGCCGACGATCCCGAGCTGCGCGGCATCCTGCATGGGCTGGTCGAGCAGGGCGGGCTGGTGCCGGGCGCGCCGCGGGCGCCGATCCCGGCCCTCGTGCGTGCGCGGTTGAAGGCGCTGGGCGTCCGCGCCGGCCGTTACGCGCTGTTCATGCCGGCGCTGCTGAAGCCGCGGCCGGCGCGGCTGCGGGCGATCCTGCTGGCGCTGCGGGCCGGCATCCCGCTGCCCGCCCTGCCGCCGGAGGGCCGGATCTCGCTGACCCTCTCGCCGCTGCGGCCGTCCCCGGGGGCGCCGCCGCCGGACGCGGCCGCGGAGGACGCGGCGGCGCAGCCGGACGGACCGGCGCTCGCCGCTGAATCGTATGCCGCCGACGCGACTCCGGCCTTCCTGTCCCGGCTCGGCTGGGTGCCGTGCGGTCCGATCATGCTGCGGCTCGACATCGCCGAGCGTATGGCCGGCGAGCTCGGCTGGCTGACGCGGCGGCGGCCGACGGCGATGCCCCCGGACCTGCCGTCCCGCCTGTCGATCAGGGCGGAGCTGCTGCCGCACGTGCTGCCGGCGCTGGACGTGCGGATGCTGGTGCCGGTTGTCCTGCCCGACGGCGTGTTCGGACCGCCTGGCCCGGTGCTGCTGGCGGCCCGCGCCACCCGCCCGCGCGGGCAGCAACGGCCAGCCCGGCAGCCGGCGCCGCGTCCGGACG
>CALMVO010000002.1 GCA_937873205.1 uncultured Acetobacteraceae bacterium | reverse complement strand
CCCTGCTGCAACAGGTGATGCCCACCCTGCAGTCGACGCTGCGGACGGTGCTGGATCGGGACGCCTCCAACCAGCCGCTCCCCTGGAGCGACGACGCCTCCGGACTGTCCGGCACCGTGACCGCGGCGCCGCCGCTGCGCGGCGACGGGCTCTGCCGCGCGATCCGCGTCACCGTTCGGGACGGCGCCCGGCAGCTCGCGGTCGAGGGGCAGCGCTGCCGCCGCGGCAAGGGCGGCTGGGGCCCGGGCCGCGTCGCCGATGCGGTCTCGCTCGCCCCCGAGGCGAGCCCGCTGATCCGCGATCTGCAGGTGGCGCTGCACCGGCTGGAGTATTATCCCGGCGCCATCGACGGCATCGCCAGCGACGACTTCACCCGAGCGCTGCTGGCTTTTGAGCGCGACGAGCAGGTGCCGCCGGTGCCACAGCCGCAACCGGCGCTGCTCGACCTCGCCGACGCCGCCATCGGCCGCATCCCGGCCGCCGGCGACTGCCAGCCGCCGCACCCGATCCCAGACCGCGCCTCGTTGGCCTGCGGCCGCATCCGCTAGAGCAGGATCAAGTTCGCCGTGGCTCAAGCATCCTCCTCTGGACCGTTGTTTTCAAAGCATTCTCTTGCGTCCAGATGTTTCCATCTAGACGCCTGATGCGCTAGATGCAGGCCTTGTCCGGTTCGTGCGTCGCCTGCGGCGCGACGCTGCCGCAGGCGGTCGGCCACTGCCCGTTCTGCGGCCGGGCGCAGGCGATGCCGGCGGCACCGTCCCCCGCGACCGGGGCCTCGACGGACCCGGACCCAGCTACGGCGATGCCGCCCACGCCGGCGCCGGTGCCAGCACCGACTGCGCCAACCGCCGACCCGCCGCGAGCCGACCCGGCGACGCCCCGACCGGGCTCCGTGCCGCCGGTACCGCCGCGGCCCTTCTGGTCGTTGTCGCCCCCGGCCCAGGCACCTAGCCTGGCGCCCAAACGGGCGCCCACGCGGCCTCAGATCCCGCGCCGGGTCCGCCAGCGGCCGCCTCCGCGCCCGCGGACCCCGACGCAGGCGCGCGCCCGCGCCCTGGCTCGGCGGCAGCTGCTGCTGGCCGGCGCTATCCTGGCCGGCAGCGCGGTGGCCTGGCGACTGCTGACCGCGGGGCCGCATGGCGACGTCGTGGTGACGCTGCCGCCCGCCGCGGCCGATGCAGCCGGCGCTCCGGACGGCACGGTGCTGGTCGACGGCATCCTCTCCGGCCCCGCCGGCACGCCGATCCGGCTCCCGCCCGGCCGCCACGTGATCGGCCTGGCCGCCGACGCCTGGACCACGCCAGCGGTGACGATCCGGCTGCACGCCGGCGAGACCCGCCGCGTGCCGCTGCACCCGGTCCCGCACCATGCCGAGCTCAGCCTCGACACCATGCCCTCCGGGGCCGCGCTGGAGCTGCACGGGGCTCAATACGGCGCCCAATACGGAGCGCAGTCGTCGCGTCGCCTTGGCCGCGCCCCCACGGACGTCGCGCTGCCGCCCGGCACCTACCGCCTCGCCGCATCGCTGCCGGGCTACCAGCCGCTCGACCAGACGCTGGTGCTGCGGCCGGGCGAGCACCGCGTGCTGGACCTCGCCCTGGTCCCCGACCCGCTGCGGACGCTGCACCTGCTGGCGCCGCCGGCCGGGAGCTGGAGTGTGCAGCTGACCTTGGGTGCGGGCGATCGCTTCGCGCTGGTGTTCCAGGGCCGCATCCGGGTCCGCGCCGCCGGCCAGGTGATGCTGCTGGACGGCGACCGCAGCGACCTCGGAACGCTCGACGGCGGCATCCTCCAGCTCTCCGCGGTGGGTGACGCGCCGGTCGCGGTCGAGCTCCTGGTCCGCCGCGCCGGCCCTCCAGGCTGAAGGCGCGCCCATGCACGCTGTCCTGTCGGTCCTGCTGCCGATCTTCGGGCTGATCCTGGCCGGCTTCGTCTGCGGCCGCCGCGGCTGGCTGGGCGCCGGCGCCACCGACGGCCTCAACCGCTTCGTGGTGCGGCTGGCGCTGCCGGCCGAGCTGTTCCAGAGCATGGCCACCGTCACCCGCGCGCAGGTCGATCACCCTGCCTTCGTCGGCGCCTTCACCGCCGGCATGCTGGCGACCTTCGCCGCCGGCTTCGCGGCGGACTGGCGCCGCCCGGCGGACGGCCGCAATCGCCTGTCCGGGGCCGCGATCGAGGGGTTGACCTCGAGCTACGCCAACACCGCCTTCATCGGCATCCCGCTCTGCCTCGGCGTATTTGGACCGGCCGGCCTGCCGCCGGTGGTGCTGGCGACGCTGCTGACCGTGTGTGCACTGTTCGCCCTGGCGATCGCCCTGGTCGAGCTCGACCTGCAGTCCGGCCACGGTATCGCCCGCACCCTGCTGCGGGTCGTGGGCGCGCTGCTGCGCAATCCGCTGGTGGCGGCCCCGCTGCTCGGCATCGCCGTGAACCTGTGCGGGCTCGGGCTCGGCGGCCCCGTGCAGCACTTCACCAGTCTGCTCGGCGATGCCGCCAGCCCCTGCGCGCTGGTGACGATCGGGCTGTTCCTGGCCGAGACGGCCGGCCGCCCGGCCCCGGCCGGCGCGGTGGCGCGGCTGGTCGCCGCCAAGCTGCTGCTGCAGCCGGCGCTGACGGCGGTGCTGGCCTTCGCGGTGTTCCGCATGCCGCTGCTGTGGGCGCAGGCGGCGGTGCTGATCGCGGCGTTGCCCACCGGCACCGGCCCCTTCATGCTGGCCCGGCTGTATGGCCGGGAAGCGGACATCGCCAGCCGCGCCACGCTGGTCTCGACCGTGCTGTCGCTGGCGACGGTGTCCGCGCTGCTGGCCTGGATCGGCTGAGGCCACCCTTCCCCTTCAACGACGCACGCGAGACTCCGCCATGGTCGCTTTGGACACGAAGCCCGAGTTCGACGCGCTGCTGGCCGAGATCGGCGACGGCGTGCCGGATACCGCCCAGTACAGGCGCATGTCCGAGCTCGTGCTCGCGATCCCGCAGAGCCGGGCGCTGGCCCGGATCGACCCGTTCTCGCCCGCCTACCGCCCGGCGGCGATGGCACTCTACCTGTCGCTGCGCGGCCGGCCCGGCGAGGGCTATGTCGCCAGCCGCGACGAGCCGCCGGCGACGCCGCCGCCGCAGAACCCGTGGACCGGGCTGGTGCCGTGGTCGTTCCGAGACGCCCGCATGCTGTCGGAGCACGTGCTGGCCTGGGGCCACATCCTGTCGCGGCTCGACCTGCCGCCGGGCGGCTCGGTGCTGGAATACGGTCCCGGCAGCGGCCAGCTGCTGCTCATGCTGGCCCGCAGCGGCTACAAGGCCTGCGGCGTCGATATCGACGCCCAAGCGCTGGATGCGATCCAGGCGCAGGCGCGCCACCTCTCGATCGACGTGGAGACCGAGTGCGCCTCGTTCGGCGAGGGCTTCGGCGACCGCCGCTACGACCGCATCCTGTTCTACGAGTCGTTCCACCACATCTTCGAATTCGAGGCGCTGCTGCGTCGCCTGCACGACCGCCTGAACCCCGGCGGCCGGGTCATCCTCTGCGGCGAGCCGGTGGTCTCGGGCCCCTCGGCGGGCGTGCCATATCCGTGGGGGCCGCGGCTCGACGCGCTCTCGGTATTCTGCATTCGCCGGTTCGGCTGGATGGAGCTGGGCTTCACCCACGACTACCTGATGCAGGTGGCGCGGCGCAGCGGCTGGACTCCCCGCTACCACGACTTTCCGCCATGCGGCCGCGCGGCGATCTATGTGCTGACCCCCGGCAGCGAGCCGACGCCGCCCGCGGCGGTCCGCAAGGGCGTCGCCTGGCTGCTGCGGCGGATGATCAGCGGCGGCGCCTGGCGGACCCTGCGCCGCTCGCCGGCCACCTCGCTATCGACGGTGCTCGCGGTGCTGCGGAGGCGCTAGAGCATCATCCGATCGAACGGACTCGTTCGATTGGATAAAGATGCTCGTCAAAACAACAAGCTAGAGGATGATCCGTGAGCCTTAAGCGATCGGATCATCCTCTAGACGTCGGGCTTGAGGTCGGACGACGCCCCCTTCAGGATATGGTTATGGACCCCGCGCTTCCCGTCATCGATGTCGCCGGCCTCCGTTCGGCGGAGCTGGGCAACCGCCGCGCGGTGGCGGCGGCCCTCGGCGGCGCCTGCCGCGGCCCGGGCTTCTTCTACCTGACCGGCCACGGCATCCCGGACGCGCTGGTCACGCGGGTGTTCGAGGCGGCGGACCGCCTGTTCGCGCTCGACCACGCCGCCAAGCTGGCCCTGGCGATGCGGCACACCGGCAACAACCGCGGCTGGTTCGGAGTGGCCGAGGAGCGGCTCGACCCGGCGGCGGCGCCCGACCGCAAGGAGGGCTTCAACATCGGGCTTGAACTCGACCCCGCCGACCCCCGCCACGCGCAGCCGTTCCGCGGCGCCAACGCCTGGCCGCCGCTGCCCGGGTGGCGTGCGCTGATGCTGGACTACTTCGACCGAAGCTGGGCGCTCGGTCGCCTGCTGCATCGCGGCTTCAGCCTCGATCTCGGCCTGCCGGAGGCGTTCTTCGAGGACAAGCTCGACGCGCCGATCGCGACGCTGCGGCTGCTGCGATACCCGCCGCCGGACCGGACCTCCGGCGGCGCGCCCGGTGCCGGCGAACACACCGACTACGGCAACGTCACCATCCTGGCCACCGACGGCGTCGGCGGCCTGGAACTCCGCCGCCGCGACGGCGGCTGGACCCGCGCCCCCTTCATTCCCGGCGCCTTCGTCTGCAACATCGGCGACTGCCTGATGCGCTGGACCAACGATGTCTACGTCTCGACGCCGCACCGCGTCGCCGTACCGGACCGGGAGCGGCGCTCGTTGGCGTTCTTCCTCGATCCCAACCCGGATACCGTCGTGGCGCCGGTTCTAGGCGGCGCGGAGGCCCTGCGGCGCTACCCGCCGGTCACCGGTGGCGCCTATCTCCGCTCCCGGCTCGAGCCGACCTACAGGCCAGCCTGAAACGCCCGCGCCCGCGCGTCCGGATCGGCGCTGCCGGTGACGTCGGAGACCACCGCCACGCAGTCGGCGCCGGCCCGCAGGCAGGATGGCGCCCGCTCCAGCGTGATGCCGCCGATCGCCACCAGCGGGATGCCGCCCAGCCGGCGCTTCCAGTCGGCGAGCCGGTCCAGCCCCTGCGGCGACCACGGCATCGCCTTCAGCGTCGTCTTCCAGATCGGCCCCAGCGCCACGTAGTCCGGCCGTACCAACAGCGCGCGGTCGAGCTCGTCGCGCGAGTGGGTGCTGACGCCGAGCCGGATCCCGGCCGCACGGATCGCGGCCAGGTCGGCGTCGTCCAGATCCTCCTGGCCCAGATGCAGGAAGCCGACCGACTCCTCGATCGCCGCCCGCCAATGGTCGTTCAGTACCAGCGACGCCCCGTGCGCGGCGCAGGCATCGCGTGCGTCGCGAACCTCGGCGCGCAGGTCGGGGCCGTCCGCCTGCTTGGTGCGGAGCTGGATCAGCCGGGCTCCCGCCGCCGCCATCCGGCTCACCCAACCGGCGCTGTCGACCACCGGGTAGAACCGGCCGGGCGGCGCCCAGCCCAAGCCGGCGGCCCCGGTCACAGGACGGCCTGGCCCAGCACCGGCGTCGACGGGCTCGCCATGTCGCGCGGCTCCATCGGGTCGGCCAGCCGGGCTGCGTGGCCGGCCTCGACCGCCAGCCGGAAGGCGGCCGCCATCGCCACCGGGTCGCCCGATTGCGACACCGCGCTGTTCAGCAGCACGGCATCATAGCCCAGCTCCATCGCCGCGGCGGCGTGGCTGGGCAGCCCGATGCCGGCATCGACCACCAGCGGCACGCCCGGGAAGTGCGCCCGCATCGCGCGCAGCCCAAATGGGTTGTTGAGCCCACGACCGGAGCCGATCGGCGCGCCCCACGGCATCAGCACCCGGCAGCCGGCCCGCAGCAGGCGCTCGGCCGCGACCAGGTCCTCGGTGGTGTAGGGGAACACCCGGAACCCGTCCTCGGACAGGATGCGGGCGGCCTCGACCAGCCCGAACACGTCCGGCGCCAGCGTGTCCTGCTCGCCGATCACCTCGAGCTTGATCCAGTCGGTGCCGAACACCTCGCGCGCCATCTGCGCCGTGGTCACCGCTTCCCGCGCCGAGTGGCAGCCGGCGGTGTTGGGCAACACGCGCACGCCGAGATCCTGGATCAGCGACCAGAACGACTGCCCGGCGCGCTGCCCGGCCGACTCACGGCGCAGCGACACCGTCACCAGCCCGGTGCCCGACGCCCGCACGGCATCCGCCAGCACGTCGGGGGACGGGTATTGCGCGGTGCCGAGCAGCAGCCGCGAAGCGATCTCGACGTCGTAGAGCCGCATCCGCCCCGTCCCCTCAGCCGCCCTGGCGCGGCGCCAGGATCTCGACCGCGCAGCCCTCGGCCAGCCGGGCGGCGTCGCGGCGGCCGGCCGGCACGAAGTCGCCGTCGAGGGCCGTGGCCAGGCGGGCGCCGCCATAGCCAAGCTCGTCGAGCATGGCGGCCAGGGTGGTGGCGGCGACGTCGCGTGGCTCGCCGTTGACCACGATCTGCATGCGGACGCCGCTCCGGCGGGTTCTGGATCAGCGCCGGGGCAGCCCCGGCCGCGCCGCTATCTGGCGCGCTCCCGGCCTGCTTGCAAGGCCGCGGCCGGGCGGCCATGGAAGCCGACGCCCAGCGCGCGCTCGATCGCCTCGACGGCGATCCCGGGCCCGTCCAGCGCCGCGATCTCGGCGCCCAGACGCCGTGCGCGGTCGCCGTAGGCGGGGCCTTCCAGCACGGTCCGCATCGCCCGGGCGACCCGATCCGCCGTCACCTCCGCGTACGCGACGGTCTCGCCGACGCCGTGATAGGCCACCCGCGCGGCGACGCCCGGCTGGTCGAAGGCGATCGGCAGCGCCACCATCGGCACGCCGGCCGCCAGCGCCTCCAGCACCGTGTTCAACCCGGCATGGGTGACGCAGAGCGCCGCCCGCCGCAGCAGCGCGATCTGCGGTGCCGCGGGCACCACGATCGCGCCGGGCGGCACCGGCCCCAGCAGGTCCGGGTCGAGGGCGTGGCCGATCGACAGCACCAGCTGGGTGTCGGGCAGGCGCGCGGCCCCCTCGAGGATGGCGGCGTAGAGGGCCGGATGCCGGTTCACCAGCGTGCCCAGCGAGGCGTAGATCAGGCGCCGGCCGTCCAGACGCTCCCAGGGGAACGGGATCGAAGCGCGGCCTTCGTCATCGACGAAGGGTGCGGCGCGGTGGAAGTGCGCCGGCCAGCTGGAGACCGGGAAATCGAACGCGGCGGGCGTCTGCGACACCGCCTCCCGCCCGGACATGGTGGCGGCCGAACCCCAGTCGATCGCGAGTCCGGCCCGTTCCGCGAACGGTGCGGCCAGCGCCACCAGCGGCGCCAGCAGCGCGTTGACCGGCCGCCGGCGGGACAGCGCCTG
Source organism: uncultured Acetobacteraceae bacterium (assembly GCA_937873205.1). GTDB lineage: Bacteria > Pseudomonadota > Alphaproteobacteria > Acetobacterales > Acetobacteraceae > Lichenicola. The sequence goes on along the minus strand of CALMVO010000002.1, from coordinate 19,125 downwards.
CAGCTTGGCCATCGGAGCCGCCTTGAACCCGTCGCCGAAGAAGGCGATCGGCAGCAGCCCGGCGGGATGCCAGTGCATGATGTTCCACACCTCGACGTGCGGGATGTCGAGCGCCATCGGCACCACGGCGACGTGGGCGAAGCCGGTGTCGATCACCGCCGCCTCGATCCCGTGTCGGCGCAGCAGGTCGGGCAGCGCCGCGAGCGCCGAGGCCAGCAGCGGCGGCATCAGCTCGCCCATCAGCACGCGGAGCGCCTCCAGCCCGTGCAGCGGCCCGAGCACCGACCAGCGCCCGGCCATCGAGCCCGGCGGGTGGTCCGCCGCGCCGAACGACGCGAAAGCCAGCCCGGCGGCGCCGACCGCCGGCTCCATGTCGGGGATGCCGAACACGACGACCTCGTGTCCGCGCGCGCGCAGCCGGCGGCCGAGCGCCAGCATGGGATTGAGGTGCCCGGTCAGCGGCGCAGACAGGACCCCGAACTTCACCGCGCCATCCGTCCCCGACCGGCTTCCGGACTACCGCATGCGAGACAGCGGCACCAGCGCGGCCGGCGGCTCCGATCCCCCGCCCAGCACCGCGTCCACCACCTGCCCGGCTAGCACCGGCGCCAGCAGGAAGCCGTGCCGGAACATGCCGTTCACGTGCAGGGTGGCGCCGTCGCGGACGACGCGGGGCATGTTGTCGCCGAACGCCGGCCGCAGGTCGGCGGCGAACTCCAGGATCTCGGCCTCGCCGAAGCCCGGGTGCAGCGCGTAGGCGGCCCCCATCAGCTCCATCATCGAGCGCAGCCGCGGCGGCCCGCGCTCCTCGCTCTCGATCATGGTGGCGCCGACCATGAACACGTCGTCGTCGCGCGGCACCACGTAGACCGGCGTGCGCGGATGCAGCAGCCGCACCGGCCGCGACAGCCCGACCCCCGGCGCCCGCAGCAGCAGCATCTCGCCGCGCACCCCGCGCAGGCCCGGCAGCACCTCGCGGGCCGCGTGACCGCGGCAGTCGACCACGTCGTCGAACCGGCCGTCCGGGATGTCCGGCCGGCCGGTCAGCACCACGCCCCCCAGCGCCCGCAGCCGGTGCGCCAATGCCGGCAGCGCCGCGCGGGGATCGAGGTGCGCCTCGCCCGGATAGAACAGCGCGCGCCCGAAGCGTCCCTCAAACGCCGGCTCCAGCGCGTCGAGCTGGCCCGCATCCAGCGTCCGATGGCCCTCGGTGCGACGCGCATAGCGGGCGAGTTCGCCGCCGTCGCGCGACAGCGCCAGCACCAGCGTGCCGGCGGAACGGGTGGCCGGCACTTGGCGCCGCCACCAGTCGAGTGCCGGCAACGCGAGCTCGACCAGCCCGGCCGGCGCGGTCTCCGCCTCGCACCAGGGGCCCAGCATGCCGCCCGCCTTCCAGGAGGCGCCCGAGCCGATCGTCGGACCCGCCTCGGCCAGGGTGACGGTCGCGCCGGCCTCGGCGAGGGCGACGGCGCAGGCAAGCCCTGCGACGCCGGCGCCGCGGACCAGCACCCGCCGCGGCGGGCTCACGAAGCCAGCCGCCCGAACACGTCGATCTCGCCGTTGCCGCAGAAATCGTCCTCGACCGACAGCGCGCCCAGCACCTCCGGTGCCAGCCGCAGCCGTCCGGTCCGCACCGCGTCCAGCATCGCGGTCGCCGCCTGCGGCTGGAACGGCAGCTCCAGCAGCTCGGGCCCCCAGCACGCGACCAGCTCCAGCGCGTAGCGCTCGGCGCCCTGGTAGATCCGCTCCAGCACCGGGAACCGGCGCTGCGACAGCCCTCCATCCCGGAACCGCGGCACCGGCGGCGAGACGCCGTCGTCGTAGCCGATCACCTGGCCGTGCGGGGCGGTGAGGAACGCCTCCAGCATCAGCCCGTAGCCGCCGGTGAAGCTGGCCACGTTGCCGTCGGCGAACGCGCCGAACGCGTGGCCGCCGCCGGTTCGCACCTGCGCCGCCGCGTGCGACACGCCCATGTAGAGCCCGACGAGCGGCCGTCCCATCGCCGCCTGCAGCGCCGTCTGCATGGTGGCGCTGTAACCGACGTCGACGAAGCCGAGCGGGCGCTCCGACCCCAGCCCACGCGAGGCGGCGTAGGCCCGCAAGGCCGCCAGGGCGCGCTCGCCATGCGCGACGATCTCCGGCCGGCGCAGCTCCATCATGCAGCGCACCAGCTCCTCGTCGCGTGGCAGCGCGATGCGGAACGGGTCCGGGGAGCCCGGCTCCAGCCCGAGCCGGGCCAGGAAGAACGCGTCCAGCGAGCCGTTGAATCCGGCGCCGCGCAGCACCGCGTCGGCGTCGAGCGGTGCCGCGGGGTCGGCCAGGCCCGGCATGGCCCCGAGTGCCGTGCGGCGCGAGCAGTGGAAGTAGTCCGAGGGCGGCAGGTCGTCGCGGCCGGCGGCAGTCCGCACCGCATCGTACAGCCGTTTCAGGAAATAGCCCTCGCGCGAGACGAAGTGCAGCCGCTCCAGGTGGCGCGTCGCGGGATGCGAGGCCAGCCACGCCACGAAGGCGAACAGCAGCGGCCCGAACACCGCCGCGCCGGCCTGCTCCGGCCCGCAGGGCGGCGGCGGCCGGTCGAGATAGGGCGAGTTGAACAGCGTGCAGGCGACCGGGCCCAGCAGGATGTCGTCGCCGAGCGGCCGCTCGGCATCCGGGTCGGCGAGCAGGCCGCTGATCCCGAACAGGGCAGCCGGGCTCATGACGTGGAAGTGTCGGATGCCGGCATCGGCGGTGCGGTGGATGTCGGACTGCGCGTTGTCGCCGACATGCAGCAGGCCGGGCTCGGCGGCGGCCACGATCGGCCAGAGGTCGCCGCGATCCTTGCGCGCCCGCCGCTCGGACGAGAGGTAGATCGCGTCGACCTTCCCGGCGAGGCCGTGCCGCTCCAGCACCGCGTCGAACAGCCGGCGCGGCAGGTAGCTGTCGCTGGTCACAACCACGCGGCGGCCCTGCGCCCGTGCCCAGTCAAGGGCCGCGACCATCACGTCGCGCGGCCGCAGCGTGCGCAGGTCGAGCGCCACTTCCAGGTCCTGCACGAAGGCGACCGCCGCGTCGGGCCAGGCGCCGCCGGCGCCCGCGCGGAATTGCGCGTGGATCTGGTCGAGATCGACGTCGCCGGGGAGCCGTCCCTGCCCGTCCGGGACCAGCCGCGCGGCGGCCTCGGCGTCCCGCCGGCGCACGACATAGTCGTCGGCACCCGGATAACGGCGCGCCGCCAGCATGCCGACATAGCGGTGCACCGCATCGGGCTCGAGGCAGACGCGGGTCAGCAGCGTGTCGAACAGGTCGAACGAGACGGTCGGCACCTGTCCGATGGTGTCGAGCAGCCCGTCATGCGAGGCACGGCGATACTGGTCGAGGTTGCGGCCGCTCCAGTCGCGACGGACCACGCCCCGCTCGTAATCGAGCTCGGCGAAGCCGTATCCGGCGTCGGCGGCGGCCAGCACCACGACCCGCTCGATCGCGTGCATGAGGGTGCCGTCGGTCTGGCCGAGCTCCGGGGGGAAGTCCTCCAGCGTCCAGGGATGCCCGATCAGCGTCGCGAGCGCCCGTGGGCGGGCCCAGAACATGCCGCCATGCGGATAGTCGAACATGCCGCGCGGCACCGGCAGGGTGAGCCCAAGCCGATCGAACAGCGGCTGCGCCAGGTGCCGGTTCGACAGCCAGGCATAGCTCCAGTAGCGCATCTGCTCGCCCGGCGAGGCGGTCAGCACGCCGAGCATGGGATCGGCCAGGAAGCGCTCGATCAGGCCATTAATGGCGGTGGTCGCCGGCAGCAGCGTGCGCAGCAGCACCTGGCGCCAGCCGGCGCGGTCGGCGCCGGTGTAGAGCGAGCTCTTGGTGTGCAGGTGCAGCATCAGGTCGTGGCCGGCCAGCGCGTCGCGGAAGCCGAGCAGGAACGGCCCGAAATTACGGCCTCGATTGGGGCCGACATGCAGCATCAGGTGGGCGTCCAGCGACCAGCGCGCGACGTCGGCGGCGATGGCGGCCGCCTTGTCCTCGTCGTCGGTGGTCACCAGCAGCGTGAACCGGTACGGCATCAGCGCCAGCGCCTGGCAGATCTCGCCGAACAGCTCGACGTAGAACACGTGCACGACCACCGCGATCGTCGGCCGGGCCGACGTTGCCGGCAGCAGCGTCCACGGCTCGGCCAGCCGGCCCAGCCCATCCCGCACCGGCACGCCCGAGGCCGTGCGGCGCCCCTCGGCGATGCCGGACTCCAGGTAGTGCGCGAGCGGATCGTCGGTCCCCGGCCGCAGGTGCCAGGCCTGCTGCAGGTAGGCCCGTGCGTCAAACAGCGGTCCGGGCGAGGCGCGCGCGGCGACGCCGCGGGCGAGGTAGTGGTCGAACGCCGGCAGGTCGCTGTCTGCCGCCGCCGGGTGGTGCCGGCGGTACCAGTCGGCGTCGAACAGCCCGGACCCCTCGATCGCCGCCCGCCGCCGGGCGACCTCCCGCCAGCGCCCGTCACCCGCCCGCCGTGCGGCGTCCAGCTCGTCCGACGGCAGCTCGCTGCCCGGAGCCCGGTCGGGGGGCACCTCGCCGGCGGACGCCCCGTCCGGCGCCATCTCGTCCAGCGGGGCGCTCATCCCGCGGCCCCGCCGATGCGCTGCCCGCCGCAGCACAGCTCGAACCCGTCCTCGCGCGCCACCGCCACCAGCGTCATGCCGGCCTGCTCGGCCATCGCCAGTGCCAGCGTGGTCGGCGCCGACACCGCCGCCAGCACCGGCACCCCCATGATCGCCGCCTTCTGCACCAGCTCGACCGAGATCCGGCTGGTCATGACCAGGATCCCCCCGGCCGCGTCGCACGCCTCGCGGGCCAGCGCGCCATGCAGCTTGTCGAGCGCGTTGTGCCGGCCGACATCCTCCCGCAGCGCCACCAGCCCGTGTTCCGCGGTCCAATACCCGGCGGCGTGCACCGCTCGGGTCTCGCGGTTCAGCGCCTGCGCCGGTCGCACCGACGCCACCGCACGTTGGATTTCGGCCGGCGCGAACACCCGCCCGGCCGGCACCGCGCGCGGCGGCCGCAGCGCCGCCTCCAGGCTCTCCAGCCCGCACATCCCGCATCCCGTCGGCCCGGCGACGTGGCGCCGCCGCGCGTCGAGCGACCGCATCCGCGCCTCCCCGATCCACAACCGCAGCTCGATGCCGCGCGGCGCCTGCCCGTCCTCGCCGGGCAGCTCCACCACCTCGACATCCTCGACGTCGCCGGCCGCGTCCACGATCCCTTCCGACAGGGTGAAGCCCAGCGCGAAATCCTCGAGATCCGCGGGCGTCGCCATCATCACCGCGTGCGAGGTCCGGTTATAGGAGATCGCGATCGCCATCTCGACCGGGATCGCGCGGTCGCCGGGCTCGAACGCATCGCCGCGCCAGGCCAGGCGGCGGACCGATCGACTGGACGGAACGGTCATGCGGCCTCCGAGCGGCATCACGGTAATGAACGAGCACGAGTAGCTTGAGAATGGCGTGTGCCGAGCGAGAGTGCTGCGCAAGCCGCGCGCCCGGGGTGTCCGTCGAGCACCGGAGCGGAGCGGCCTTGATGGCCGTGAGCCTCGGCAAGCGCGAAGGGCGCGTTGGATCGCCGGCACAGCGCGTTCTCAAGCCAGGCTGGCGATGCCCGGGGTTCGGTTGCCCGCCCACGTCAGGCGCCAGAGGCCGCCCTGGCGCAGGTTCTGCACCAGGCTGGGACGGAACGCGACCAGGCACACCCCTCCGGCCCAGCGCACCGACGGATACACCAGCCCGTTGCTGCCTGCCGTCCGCAGCCGCCGCGCCAGCGCCTGGCCCTGCGCATAGGCGGGCCCCACCTCCTCGGTCAGGACGTCGGCATAGCCGGTGGTCGCGGCGGCCGCCTCGCGCAGGTCGTGGAACGGGCCGATGAAGTCGGCGACCAGCTCGGCATAGTCGACATGGGTGTCGTAGCGGTCGATCGCGTCCAGCTCGCGCGTCAGGTGATAGGCCACCTCGCCCAGCGAGGTGGCGGCGTCCCAGCCGCAGTACCAGGCGCCGCGGCCGGTATCGTTGAAGCGGTTGCCGCCGGGCCGGACATGGGTGAAGGCGGCGTTGACGAAGCTGTCGTTCGGCCGCCCGAACACCAGCTCGCGCGGGTCGAGGTCGGCGAGACCGGTCTCGCAGGCCTGGATGCGGCCGTTGGTGGCGCCCTCCAGCTCGGCCAGATCGTCGAGCGCCCGCTCCGTGGCGGCAAGCGGCGCCAGCACCGCCGGCTTCAGCCGTCCGCTCGGGATCAGCCGCACGGTGTCGCGGCGCACCAGGCTGCAGAGCGGCGGCAGCGCCACCTCCGCGACGGGAAGCCGGATATCCGTCCGGTCCATCGGCTAGAGCCCGCCCCGGAGTGCATCGACGTGCCAGCGGATCTCCAGCAGGCCGGGGATGCCACGCTCGATGGCGATCGTGAGCGGCGCGCGGCCGCCGAACAGCGCGCCCTTGTTGGGTAGCCTGATCCAGTCGTCGGCCAGCGGCTCCGAGAACAGCAGCCGCAGCCCCTTGAAGACGCCGACCAGCACGCTGATCCGCGTCAACATGTCCTGCGACAGCGCACGGTCGGCGCGCAGGGGCTCCTGCCGCTTCAGGCGGAACCAGCTGCGCTCGGACATGTCGCCGAGCAGCAGGCAGGTCTCCTCGGTGCTGAGCCGCCAGATCTCGCCCAGCCGGACCATGCCGTCGATCGCCGACGGCGTCAGCCGGAGCCGGGTTGCTGGGTCGGACAGGTTCAGGGTGCCGTTGGGGATCGGCACCACCGTCGGACGGTCGAATAGGGTCTCGATATTGGCGCGCATCGTGCCTCCTGGCACCCAATATGCTGCCAAATGGCAGATTGTTCAAGGTCTGACATTGCAGGCGATGGCTATCTGCCAGCTTGACTGTCCCAAGACCGCTCCGCACATCACCCAAATGCAGGATGTCCGCACCGATCCGTTCGTGATCCCGACAGAGCCCACCGCGGAGGCGGCGATCGCGGCGATCGCCGAGGAGCTCGACGTATTCGACGACTGGATGGAGCGCTACCAGTACATCATCGAGCTGGGCCGCTCGTTGCCGCCGTTTCCGACCGAGTGGGCCGATGATTCGCACCGGGTGCCGGGCTGCCAGAGCCAGGTGTGGATGGAGGTCGGGCTGTCGCAGGGCCAGCTGCGCTTCGCCGGAGCGTCGGATGCCGCCATCGTGTCCGGACTGGTGGCGCTGTTGCTGCGGGTCTATTCCGGACGCTCGGCGGAGGAGGTGCTGGCGACGGATCCAGTCTTCCTGAAGCGGCTCGGCCTCTTGGAGGCGCTGTCCACCAACCGCGGCAACGGCGTCGCCTCGATGGCCCGGGCGGTGCAGCGGGCCGCCCACGTGGCGCTGGCTGAAAGTTGAGACGGCCTGAGGCCGGCCGGACTTCGGGCGGGCCTTGCCTTGTCGGTGTTTCTAGTCCAGCTCATGAAGAACCGCCATCATCGACATCCAGGCGGGTGGCTTCGGGGAGATGCGAATGCCGTTCGATGGAGCCGACTGGGAAGTTCCGCGGCCACGCCCCCAACGGGCGCCGAGCGAACGCGCGTTCAGCCTGCTGCTGCTGTTCCTGGGCTTCTGCCTGCTGATCATGCCGATCTCGGGCGCCGCCCTCGTCGACATCGTCAACTATATCCGCAGCACCCCCTAGAAGACGGTTTCCAAAGGCAGGCCTTTGGCGGGGTCCGGGGACGGAGCCCTGGCCTTCTCTAGAGAATGAAACGCGACAGGTCGCCCTTCTGCGCCAGCGGCGCCACCCGCTCCCGCACCGCCGCCGCATCGATCCGCACGCTGTCGCCCGGCCGGTCGGAGGCGGTGAACGAGATCTCCTCCAGCAGCCGCTCCAGCACGGTCGCCAGCCGTCGCGCGCCGATGTTCTCGACCCGGTCGTTGATGTCGGCCGCGAGGTCGGCCAGCGCGTCGATCGCGTCCTCGCCGAACTCCAGCACCACCTTTTCGGTACCGAGCAGCGCGGTGTACTGCTTCAGCAACGAATGCTCGGGCTCGGTCAGGATGCGGCGCAGGTCGTCGCGCGACAGCGGCTGCAGCTCGACGCGGATCGGCAACCGCCCCTGCAGCTCGGGCAGCAGGTCGGCCGGCTTGGCCAGGTGGAACGCGCCCGACGCGATGAACAGGATGTGGTCGGTCTTCACCGGGCCGTACTTGGTGGTGACGGTGGTGCCCTCGATCAGCGGCAGCAGGTCGCGCTGCACGCCCTCGCGGCTGACGTCGCCGCCGCGGAACCCGCCTTCGGACGAGCGCGCGCAGACCTTGTCGATCTCGTCCAGGAACACGATGCCGTGGTCCTGCGCGTGCGCCACCGCCTCGCGGGTGAGGCTGTCATTGTCCAGCAGCCGGTCGCTCTCCTCGCGGATGAGGCCGATCCGAGCCGCTTCGACGGTCATGCGGCGGGAGACCGGAGGCTTGCCGAACATGCCCTTCATCATGTCGCCGAGGTTGATGACGCTCCCCGACGGCATGCCGGGGATGTCCATCTGCCCCGGCGAGGCCCCGGGCGCGTCCGCGATCGCGACCTCGACCTCCTTCTGCTCCAGCTCGCCGTCCCGCAGCATGCGGCGGAACTTGCTTTTGGTGTCGGCGGATGCGGTGGCGCCCACCAGCGCATCGACCAGCCGCTCCTCGGCCGACCGCTCGGCGTTGGCCTGGACGTCGCGGCGCCGGGTCTCGCGCAGCATGTTGAGGCTGACCTCGACCAGGTCGCGGACGATGCTCTCGACGTCGCGGCCGACATAGCCGACCTCGGTGAACTTGGTGGCCTCGACCTTCAGGAACGGCGCCTGGGCGAGCTTGGCAAGGCGGCGCGCGATCTCGGTCTTGCCGCAGCCGGTCGGCCCGATCATCAGGATGTTCTTGGGCACCACCTCGTCGCGGATGCCGTCCTCGAGCTGCGCCCGGCGCCAGCGGTTGCGCAGCGCGATCGCGACCGCGCGCTTGGCGTCGGTCTGGCCGACGATGAACCGGTCGAGTTCGGAGACGATCTCGCGCGGCGAGTAGGTCGGCACGTCCATCAGCGTGGCTCCGTCGCGGCGGCGCCCGACCCCAGGGTCTCCACGATCACCGAATGATTTGTATAGACGCAGATCTCCGCGGCGATCCGCATCGAGCGGCGGGCGACCTCCTCCGCGCCGAGGCCGTCCACGGTCATCAGCGCGCGAGCCGCCGACAGCGCGTAGTTGCCGCCCGAACCGATCGCGATCACCCCGTCCTCGGGCTCCAGCACGTCGCCGTTGCCGGTGAGGGTGAAGGAGCGGGTGCCGTCGGCCACCGCCATCATCGCCTCCAGCCGGCGCAGGTAGCGGTCGGTGCGCCAGTCCTTGGCGAGTTCGACGCAGGCGCGCTCGAGCTGGTTCGGGTAGCGATCGAGCTTGGCCTCCAGCCGCTCCAGCAGCGTGAAGGCATCGGCGGTGGCGCCGGCGAACCCGGACAGGATGCCGCCGTCCGGCCCGATCCGCCGCACCTTGCGGGCGTTGCCCTTGATCACGGTCTGGCCGAGCGTCACCTGACCGTCGCCCGCCATGGCGACCTGGCCGTCGCGGCGGACGCAGAGGATGGTGGTGCCATGCCAGCCGATCGGGTCGTGGGCGGCAATCTGGTTCGTGTGCATGAGGGTTTCAGATAGCGCAGGCGCCGGGCCATGCAAGCGCGGCGGCGCCGCCCCAACGCTAGTGCGCGCGGGCGTGGATCAGCCGCCGTGCCGTCTCCGCCAGGGCGCTCGGCCGGAACGGCTTGTGCATCAGCACCTCGCGGTCACCCAGCACGCGGCCGCGGGCGGCATCCGGGCGGCCGGTGATGTAGATCACCGCGATCCCCGGCAGCAGCATCTGCGCGATCGCCGCCACCACGGATCCGCTGCGCCGCGTGCCGAGGTCGAGGTCCGTCACCAGCACGCGGGGCGTCCGCGCCGCCCGCAGCACCGCCAGAGCCTCCGTCTCGGCGCCGGCCCCCACCACGTCGATGCCCTCGTCCTGCAGCGCGTTCACCAGCGTCATCCGCACCAGCGGATCGTCGTCGAGCAACAGCAGGTCGCACATCATCGGATCGCCTTCCGCGAACGAACGCCTTGATCGAAGTCCCACCGCCATTGCGCGGTTGCAACTTTCGCACTGCGTCGACGCGACCGTGTCCCGACCGCAACAGCGACGACGACCGGACGCGAGGACGAGCGGCCCGATCCGAGACGCGGCATCTCCGGCGTAAGTGGAAGCGACCCACCTGCTCAGGAGGCCACCGGCAGGCAGAGCTCGAAGCGGGCGCCGTCGCCGGGAGCGGTGCGCAGGCGGACCGCGCCGCCGCTCTGCTGCATGAAGCCGTACACCATCGATAGCCCGAGGCCGGTGCCGTGGCCGATCGCCTTGGTGGTGAAGAACGGCTCGAAGATCCGGCTCGCCACCGCCTGGCTCATCCCGCAGCCGGTGTCGGCGACCGAGACCACCACGTAGCCCTGCTCCGGGACCACGCCGGCGCCGACCTGCGCGTCCGGCTCGACGATGCCGGCCGCGACGCTGCGGGTGCCGAGCGTGATGGTGCCGACATCGCCCATGGCGTCGCGCGCGTTGATGCAGAGGTTGAGCAGCGCCAGCTCGAGCTGCGCGGGGTCGGCCAGCACCGGCGGCAGCACCGGCGCCAGCGCCTGCTCGATGCGGATGCCGGGGCGGTCGATGCTGCGCGTCAGCAGGTCGTCCATCGCCTGCACCAGCTCGTTGACGTCGACCGCCAGCAGCGCGGTCTCGCGCTGGCGGCTGAAGCTCAGCAGCCGCTGCGTCAGCGCCGCCCCGCGCTCGGCCGCGGCCGAGGCGGTCTCCAGCAGGCGCTGCACCCGCTCGTCGTCTGGGCCGACGGCGCGCGCCGCCAGCTCGAGGCTGCCCAGGATCGCCGTGAGGAGGTTGTTGAAGTCGTGCGCGACGCCGCCCGCCATCGTGCCGAGCGCCTGCATCCGGTCGGCCTGGCGCAGCCGGTCTTCCAGCCTCCGGTGCCCGGTGACGTCGCGCTCGAACGTGGCCAAAGCCCGCACGGTGCCGGCCGCGTCCCGCAGCGGCGCCCGCAGCCGCTCCATCCAGAGCTGGCGGCCGTCCCGCTCGACGGGATGCAGCGAATGGCTCGCGCCGCCGGCCAACGCCACGCGGTCGTCGGCCTCGTTGCGCGCGAGCTCGTCCTCGCCCGCCACCCCGGCGCCGAGCGCCCGCTCGGTCCGGCCGACGCAGGCGGCGACCGGACGGCCCAGCCGGGCGGCGGCGACCGCGTTCAGCCGCACGTAGCGGCCGCCCGTGTCCTTGAAGCTGAGCCCGTCCCCGGCGCTGTCCATCAGCCCGTGCAGCAGCATCCGCTCGGCCCGCAGCGCAGCCGACAGCTCCGCGCGCGCGGCCGCCTGGCGGATCATCGCCAGCAGCGCCGCCGGCTCCCACGGCTTGTGCACGTAGCCCGAGATGCGGCCGTCGTTCAGCGCCGACACCACCGCGGTGAGGTCTGCATAGCCGGTCAGCATCAGCGCCTCGGCCGGGCTGGTGCGGCGGGCCTGCGCCAGGAACGCGTCCCCGGTCATGCCCGGCATGCGCTGGTCGGAGACGATCACCGCGACGTCCGGCTCGCGCGCCAGCACGGCCAGCGCGTCGTGCGGCGAGACCGTGGACAGCACGCGGAACTCGTCCTCGAGCAGGTCCTGCAGCGCCACCAGGATGTCGGGCTCGTCGTCGACCAGCAGCACCAGCGGCGCCAGGCCGGACGGCGTCAGGCCCGACGACAGCAGGAACGGATCGCCGTTCACGCCGGCGCTCCGGGCGACGTCGCGTGCGGAACCGACACGGTGAAGCGGGCGCCGCCGCCGGGGGCGGCGTCGAGCAGGATGGCGCCGCCATGCGCCTGCACGACGCTGTAGGCGATGGCCAGCCCGAGTCCGGTGCCGGCGCCGACCGGCTTGGTGGTGAAGAACGGCTCGAACACCCGCTCCCGCAGTGCATCCGGCACCCCCGGACCGTTGTCGGAGATGGTGATGGCATAGAACCCGTCCGCCGCCCCGGTGCGGATCTCGACGATGCCGGGTGCCGCCGCCGGCTCGTCGTCGGCTTGGGCGTTCAGCGCGTCCGCGGCGTTGCCGACGATGTTCATGATGACCTGGTTGAGGAGGGCCGGCTGACACAGGAGCTCGGGCGGCGCGTCGTAGCGCCGCGTGACCGTGATCCCGGTTCCGAGCTTGTGCGTCAACAGGGTGAGCACGGTCTCGATCGCATCGGGCACGTCCACGCTCTGGTGCTCGCTCTCGTCGATGCGGGAGAACTTGCGCAGGTTGAGCACCAGGTTCTGGATCCGCTTCAGCCCGAGGCTCATCGCGCCGACCCGGTCGCGCGCCCGCGACAGCCGCGGCGCCGCCGGCTCGCTGTCCAGCCCCGGCAGGGCGGCGAGCTGGCCCAGCAGCCGCTCCACGGTGGCCTGGTGGGCCAGGATGAAGGCCAGCGGGTTGTTGATCTCGTGCGCGATGCCGGCGACCAGCTCGCCGAGCGAGGCCATCTTGGCCGCCTGCACCAGCTTGCCCTGCGCCTCGCGCAGGCGCTCGTTGGCTTGCGCCAGCTCGGCGTTGGCGGCCGCCAGCGCGCCGGCCAGCGCTGCCTGGGCGGCGTTGGCGGCGGCCTCCTCGCGCGCCCGGTCGGTGGCGGCCTGGCGCTGCTGCAGGTCGGTCTCGATGCGCGCGGTCTCGTCCTGCAGCAGCTTGGCGCGGACCACGATGCGGATCCGCAGCGCCACCGCCTCCGGGCCGGCCGCCTCCGACACGACGTCATCGATGCCGGCGAGGTAGGCGCGCGCGGTCAGCGGGTCGGTGCCGTGCCGGTCGCCGTGGCCGAGCCCCAGGATGCGCCAGGACGGAGGCTTCGGGTCCGTCCCGCCCGCCGCCCGGCCGCGCTGGCGCATCGCCTCCAGGTGCCCGCAGAAGGCGATGCCATCGAACGACACCGCCAGCAGGTCCACCACGACGCAGTCCACCGCGCGGCCGGCGGCGGCGGTGAGGGCCGCCAGGGCTGCGGCCGGGCCCTCGGTGCTCTCGACCTCATGGCCGTCGCGCCGCAGCAGCGCCTCCAGCGGCCGCGGCTCACCGGGATCGCCAGCACTTTGGCCCCGGCCGCGCACCAGGAGGACGACGGCGCGGTGGAACAGCCCGACGCCATCGGCCAGCCCGGCGACGCCGGGACTGGGTGCGGTGCGGTCGACGGCCACGGAGCCGGTGCTCTGGCGCAGCAGTGCCCGGATCCGCAGCACGATCAGCGCCTCCTCGGCCGATTTCGGCACGTAGGCGTCGGCGCCGCTCTGCAGCCCCTCCCGCTCGGCGCCGGGCTCCGCGGCCTCGGTCAGGATCAGCACCGGTATGGTGCGGGTGCGCATGTTGAGGCGCAGCGCGCGGGCGAGGTCGCCGCCGCTCATGCCGGGCAGGTGGTAGTCCGAGATCACCAGGTCGGGCAGCGGCCCGTTCAGCCGCTCCAGCGCCGCCTCGGCGCTGGCGGCGCGCTCGACCTGGAAGCCGTGCCGCTCCAGCGCGCGGCGGATCTGCAGCGCCTGGGTGTCGGAATCCTCGACCAGCAGCAGCTGGCCGCCCTCCAGCGCCGCCCGCGCACCGCCTATGCCTCCGCCTGCGCGCCCGCTCATGCGCGGCTGGCCGGCAGCATCCGCAGCAGCCGCGGCGCGATCACCTCGAGCGGCAGGCTGGCGCAGGACCCGCCCAGCCGCATCGCCGCCCCCGGCATGCCGTAGACCACGCAGCTGCTCTCGTCCTCGGTGATGGTGAAGGCGCCGGCGCGGCGCATCGCGACCAGGCCGGTGGCGCCGTCCTCGCCCATGCCGGTGAGCAGGATGCCGATCCCGCGCTGGCCCAGCGGCACCAGGCTCTCGAACAGCAGCGAGGCCGAGGGGCGCTGGCCCGACAGCGGCGGCCGGTCGTCCAGCCGGGCGCGGAGCTGGCCGTCGCGTCCCTCGGCCAGGCCCAGATGGCGGTCGCCGGGCGCCACCAGCACCCGGCCCGGCCGCAGCGGCTCGTCGTGGCGGGCCAGCGTCACCGGCATCGGCACCAGCCCGTCGAGCCAGCCGGCAAAGCCCTCGATGAAGGTGGCGCCCATATGCTGCACCAGCAGCACCGGCAGCGGGAATGTCGCCGGCAACGCGCCCAGCAGCCGGGCCAGCGCCGGCGGGCCGCCGGTCGAGGCCGCCACCGCCAGCACCGCCATTCCGGCGCGGGCCGGTTCGGCCCAGGTGGGGGCGAAGTCGGGTGCAAGGTCGGGGGCCGCCGCCGCCCGGCGCGCCGATGCGGCCGCGACCGACTGCCGGCGCCGGATCACCGGCACCTGGCTCATGATCGCGAGCTGGGTCGCGATGGTGCTGGCGGCGGCGGCATAGTCGCGTGACAGCACGCCGCCCGGCTTCTGCACCACCGCCAGCGCGCCCGAGCGCAGCGCGTTCATCGAGATCCGCAGCGCCGCGTCCTCGACGCCGTCGGCGATCACCACGATCGGCGTGGGATACAGCGCCATGATGCGCCGGGTCGCCTCCAGCCCGTCCATGCCGGGCAGCCGGATGTCCATCGAGATCACGTCGGGCAGCAGGCGCGGGATCGCCAGCAGCGCCTCCTCCGCGGACTCGACCGCGCCCGCCAGCTCGAGCCGCGGGTCGCCGGCGATGATGTGGGCCAGCAGCCGGCGGATGACGGTGGAATCCTCCACCACCAGCACCCGGGCCACCCGGCGCGCCGGCGACAGCCCGCTCACGGCAGCAGCTGGGCGATGGTGGACAGCAGCGTGCCCTGGTCGAAATCCTGCTTGGCGATGTAGGCGCGGGCGCCGAGCTCCAGGCCGCGCCGGATGTCGGCCTGCTGGTTGCGCGACGTCATCAGGATGGTGGGCACACCGGCCAGCCGCGGGTCGTCCCGCATCGCCGCCAGCAGGCCGAAGCCGTCCAGCCGCGGCATCTCCACGTCGGCCACCACCACGTCGATCTCCCACTGCGCCGTCCGCAGCGCGTCCAGCGCCGCCAGCCCGTCCACCGCGACCATCACGCGATAACCCTGCGCCTGCAGGATGGTCTTCTCCAGGGTGCGTGTTGTGATCGAATCGTCGACTACCAGGATGGTCGCCGGCGCCGCGGGCCGTGCCGCGGCGGCCGGCGGGATCGCGGCCACCGCAGGCCGCGGCGCGTCCAGCAGCGCCGCCAGCAGCGCGTGGGGCTCCAGCACCAGCACCGTCCGGCCGTCGCCGTCGGTGGCGAGGCCGGCGACCAGTCGGCGGTCGATGCCGACCAGGTCCGGCGCCCGCACCAGCAGCGTGCGCACGTCGCGCAGGCGCTCGACCACCACGAGGCAGCGCCGGCCGCGCACCGCCAGCAGCGCCCCGGACAGCCGGCTGTCGGCGGCCCCCACCCCTGCCCCGGACCGGCCCAGCAGCGCCGCCAGCCAAGCCACCGGCGCGAGGCCGCCCGCCTCGGTCCCCGCCTCGACGACGCGCAGCAGCGGCCGGCCATCCGGCCGCACGACCTGCGTGGCATCCACCAGCAGCAGCCGCTCCACCGCATCGTCCGGCAGCCCGAACAGCGCGTCGCCGGCCTCCACCAGCAGCAGCGTCTGCCGCCGCGCCGCCAGCGGCACCGACACCAGCACGACGCTGCCGCCGGCGGCCCCGCGCCGCAGCCTCGCGGTGCCGTGCAGCCGGCGCGCCGCCTCGGCCACGATCGAGAGCCCCATGCCGCGGCCGGACAGGCGGTCGATCCCGGCCGCGGTGGAGAACCCCGGCTCGAAGGCGACCGCCAGCAGGGTGGCCTCGTCCGGTTCGGCATCGGCCCTCCCCGGCAGCAGCCCGCGCTCGCGGGCCACCCGCCCGATCCGGCCGAGGTCGGGCCCGGGCCCGTCATCCTCGACCCGCAGCTCCAGCCGTCCGACCTGCAGCGCCAGCGACAGCTCGACCTGGAGCGGCGCCGTCCGGCCCGGCTGCAGCCCATGGCTGACCGCGTTGCGCAGCAGCTGGATCGCCGGGTCGCGCAGGCCCTGCAGCACCTGCCGCTCCGCCAGCAGGTCCATGCCGCGCAGCCGTATCACCAGCTCGCCGCCCTGCTCGCGCGCCAGCTCCCGCGCCATCCCGGCCAGCGGACCCAGCACGCTGCCGGCCTCGACCAGGGCGATGCGCTCCAGTTGCGCCTGCAGCGCCGCGACCGACTGGTCGAGCCGCTCGTCCAGCTCGCCGCGGCCGCGGCGGCGCAGCGACAGCCGGCGCGAGAGCTGGCGCAGGCGGCGCTCGAACTCCACGCAAGCCGGGTCGGCGGCGGCGTGCTCCAGCTCCGGGCTCTCCCACAGCGCCAGCAGCGCGCGGGCCTCCGCCGCCTCGGCCGCGTCCTCGCCGTCCCGCCTGCGGCCGAGCGCGGCGTCCGACAGCCCGTGCACGATCTCGGCCAGTGCGGCGAACTCCGCGGCCGGCACGCGGAGCGTGGCCTCCGCGGCGGGCGGCACGGGCGGCGGTTCCGGATCGGACTCGGCGGCCGCTCCGGCCGCGTCGCCCGCTCCGGGTCCCTCCGCGTCCCGCATGCGCGCCTCGATCGCGTCGAGGCCGCGGGCGACGATCGCCGCATCCGCCGCCGCGAGTGGCCCGCCGCGCTCGACCGCCTGGTGCAGCAGGGTCTCCAGCCCGTGCGCGACCTCCTCGACCCGTGGCAGGTCGACCGCCCGCGCCGCCCCCTTCAACGAGTGCGCGCGACGGAACATGTCGCGCAGGCCAGCGCCTGCGACCCCGCCCTGCTCCAGCAGGGTCCGGATCGCCTGCAGGTGCTCGCGATACTCGGCCTCGAAGGCATCCAGCAGCTCGCGGCGCAGCTCGGCGTCGCTCAACGCGCCCGGCCCGGCCGCGCCCGCGTCACAGCCGGAACTGCTCGGCCGCCGCCTGCAGCTGCCGCGACAGCTCGCCGAGCCCCAGCGCCGCGGCATCGAGCTGGCGGGTGCCCGACGCGGTCTGCTGGCTGGCCTGGCGGATGTTGGCGAGCGCCGTCATCACCTGCTCGATGCCGAGCTGCTGCTGGTTGGTCGAGGCGACGATCTGCTGGAAGGTCTGCACCGCGTCCTGGATGCCGACGGTCATCTCCTCGATGGTCGCCTCGGCGATCTCGGTGCGCTCGCGGCCGACCGCGCCGCGCTTCACCGCCTCCTCGGTCAGCATCACCGAGGTGTTGATGCCGCGCTGGATGTCGCCCAGGATCGAGCGCACCTGCCCGGTCGCGTTCTTGGCCTGGTCGGCCAGGACCTTCATCTCGGAGGCGACCACGGCGAACGAGCGGCCGTGCTCGCCGGCGGAGGCGGCCTCGATGGCGGCGTTCAGCGCCAGTAGATGGCTGCGCTCGGAGATGTCGTTGACGCTGGTGACGATCTCGCCGATCGCCTCGGTCTTCTCGCTCAGCGCGACGATGTTGCCGGCCACCGCCTGGCCCTGGCTCGCGATCTGCGCCATCGCGCGGCCGGCCTCCTGCACCGCCGCCAGGCCGCCGGCGCTGGCCTTCGCCGTGGCCAGCGCGCCGGCGATCACCTCCTGCGCCCGGCGGCTGATCTGGCTGCCGGAGTGGGCGATCTCGTCGACGGTGGCGGCGGTCTCCTGCACCGCGGCCAGCTGCTGCTCGATCCCGGCCGCCTGCTGCTGGGTCGAGGCGCGGATCTCGGCCACCGAGACGTTGAGCGTCTCCGTGGTCTCGCGGTTCTGCCGCGCGATCGCGCGCAGGCCCCCCAGCATGGCGTTCAGGGTGGCGCCGAGGCGGACGATCTCGGCGGCACCCGCCCCCTCGGCGCGCACCGACAGGTCGCCGTGGCCGACCGCCTCGATGGTGGCCAGGAACGCGCCGAGCGGCCGCGTGACCGAAGCCCGGATCACCAACGTGATCGCGACCGCGACCGCGATCGCCGCCAGCACCGCCAGGATCAGCGAGTCCCGGGTCCAGGCATAGAGTCTCTCCACGCGCGCCTGGCCGGCCCTGACGCCGCTGTCCAGCGCCACCGCCGCCTGGGTCATCAGCTGGTCGAAGGCGGTGCGTTCCTTGAAGATAACGGCGTCGATGTCGAGCGCGGTCCTGGTGTCGCCGGCGCGCATGGCGGTGAACGCGCTCTCGTTGTCGCGGTGGATCTGCCGGAGCTGCTGGTCGGCGGTCCGGTAGGTCGCCATCACGCTGCGCCAGACGTCGCGGCGCACCGGGTCGCGCGCCAGCTCGGCGAAGCCGGCGACGGTGCGCTCGGCGTCGCCGAGCAGGCTCGCGGTGATGTCGGCCTGGCGCTCCCAGGCGGCGATCCCGGCCTCGATGGCGCCGCCGGGGCGGGACTCAGCGCCGGCCGCCGCCTGGTGGTTGAAGAAGCTGTTGCTCACCACGAGGCGTAGCGTCGAGAGCTGGATCTGCGCATCGTGCGCCGCGTCGGCCTGCCGGTAGGCGGCGATGTCGCGGGTGACGATCCGATCGGTGACGTCGCGCATGTCGCTGATCTCGACCAGCGCGAACAGGCCGATGCCGACCATCAGCAGCGTGACGAGGCCGAAGCCGGAGAGGATGCGCAGGGACAGCGACACGGCGGCTGGCTCCGTCAGGATCTGGAGGGAAGTGGCGCGTCGGCGGCATCGTCCAGCCTGTCGATCGCGGCCCAGAGGGCGACCGCGTCGACCAGCAGCGCCAGGCGGTCGTCGGGCAGCAGCGCGTGGCGGCCGTCGCCGGCCGGGCGGAGTGCCGGCGTGCCGAGCACGGCATCGACGCGCAGCCCCACCCGGCGGCGCCCCGGCTCCCGCAGCAGCAGCATCAGGCCGCTGCCAGCGCCGTCGCTGACGCCAGCCTCCGCCGGTCCCAGCAGCCTGGACAGCTCCAGCAGGCTGTGCGGCAGGCCGTTGTGGGTGAACACGCCGAGCATGATGCCCGAAGCGGCCGGCACGACCAGCGGGATCGGCTGGAACGCGGCGACGTGCACCCGCACCACCAGCCCGGGCTCCAGCGCCGCCAGCCGCGGTCCCGCCGCGCAGCCCAGCCGCCCCGCCCGCGCCGCCGCGCCCTCCCCCGCCCCCTCCGGCCCGGCCCCCCCGCCGCGCCCCCCCCGCCGGGTGCGCGCGCCGAGCCGGCG
>CALMVO010000001.1 GCA_937873205.1 uncultured Acetobacteraceae bacterium | reverse complement strand
CGAAACCCTGATCACCATCGCCGCAACCGCTACCCTCATCCGCCGCTGGCCATGACCAGAAATGATGTTCTCAAACACGTTCTAACCGCCTGACCCTTATTGCCTATATCTGAAGGCCTATACGACGTCTTGCGTGAGCTTGATTCATCAATTCTTAGAGTCTTCCAATAATCGCACAGTTACTGTCACTTCAACAAAGTAATCTAGGCATCAATCGACAACTGAGCTCTATGTTAAACGTCAATATTGACGGTCGTGGTGTGACGGCGTTACTAGCCGTTTGAATTCGTCCGATTGGGGTAGATTGATGAGTGAGATATCGTCCGAGACAAGAATCAAACTAGACGGGCAAACTTGCATGATCCGAGGTGACCGTGCGGACCCATACTTCTGCAATATTCAGGCCATTGCTGACAGCCTGGCATCTCTTGCAGCCTGGATCCGCTCCAATCTACCTCCAGATGCAATTGTAATTGATGCAGGTGGTAATATTGGTCTGACAGCGCTGCTGATGGCGACGCTTCTACCAAAGGGACACGTACATGTTTTTGAGGCGTTACCAACCAATGCTGACCATCTTCGCTATAACGTGTCCCGCAATAAGATCATGAACTGTACTGTTAATTCTGTCGCTCTAGGCGCGGAGGTTGGCACTACCTCAATGCAAGGCTCCGGTTCCAGTTCACATATACTTGTCGACCCAACTTGTATATCAGCCGGGACTATCCCGATGGTGACCTTAGATAGTTACGCGCGCGAGATCGGGCTTGAACGTGTCGACTTCATCAAGATGGACATCGAAGGTTTCGAACCTGCGGTTCTTGAGGGCGGCCGGGTTTTAATCAAGCGATTTGCACCGCCCATTATGATGGAATTTAATAGCTGGTGCTTAACCTTCATACAAGGCTACAATGCGAGGGATTTTGCATGTTCCCTTTGGGATAGCTTTGAGGTCATGTCGGTGGACAAATTAGGTAAGGAACAGCCAGCCGGCGGAGGATCGGCAGCAAAGTTTCTTCACGACAACGTTGTATTGCATGGAACTGTAGAGGACGTGCTACTTCGGCTCAAGCCGAACGCCTCTATTTCATTTCAGAAGTCACCAGCGCAATTTCATGCGATGCCAGCCGCAACACAAGAGCTTGAAAAGCTGAAAATGGAACTTGACGCTATGCGCAAATCAACTTCATGGAAAATGACGTTGCCGCTTCGTGCATTAGGTCAGCTCATACGCAAGCGTCCCGCCAAGGCATAACCACATTTAGGTCTGTCGCCAACCAAGTTAGATCGGGTGGCGGCAGGTGGATGACACCAAGGAAACTCCATTCGGTCTTATCATAGTAGAGTAACATAGTTCTAAATCGCTTTCGAATAAAAAGGATTCTTGGGCAGGTAGTACGCTTTGCAAAGATTTCGTCATTGGCCTAACTGCCTTTTCAGGTGGCCTTAGATAGGATGATGGCTATCTTGGCGCTTCGCTAAGGAGCATAACTTTCTAGCGGTTGGTCGGACGCCTTTTCGCCCGATCAGGATGACGGCGTTCAAAGTCGGGAGCAGACGATCTGCGCTTTACAGGTCATGGACCTGTCTATTAGTTAGACAAGGCCCGAAGAGGTTGTACAACGCATCGACCGTAGTTCGGATCCTAGTACTTAGAGCGCCTCTCAAAACCTAGCCAATCCTTGTAAATCAGAGGGTTAGCGTATTAAAATCGAGGTTTTGATAGGAGTTTTTAGTTTCCCGCGCAGGCGTTCGATCCCGATGCGCGCCAAACTCCTCTAGACGCTACTCTGCCGATTGGCACACACGCTTAGAAACACTTTCCAGCCTCTGACTCTTCTGACCTTACCCCCTGAACCGCCCCTGTTTTGAAGTTAGGGTCCGTCGACAGGAGGCGGACGATGAAGCGGTCAAGGTTCACGCAAAAGCAGATCATTGGCGTGCTGAGGGAGCATCAGGCGGGTGCGACGGCTGCCGATCTATGCCGCAAGCACGGCATCAGCGACGCGACATTCTACACGTGGCGGTCGAAATACGGCGGCATGGAGGTGTCGGACGCACGCAAACTGAAGGGGCTCGAGGAAGAGAACGCCAAGCTTAAGAAGCTGCTGGCGGAGCAGATGCTGGATGTTGCGACGCTAAAGGAGATGTTGGTAAAAAACTTCTGACGCCCGGCGCGCGGCGTGCAGCCGTGACCTGGGCAATTAAGCAGAAGGGCTACTCACAACGGCGGGCATGCGGGTTGGTCGAGCTGGAAACGAAGACCTACCGGTACGCGTCCAAGCGGCCCGGCGACGGCGAGATCCGTGCCAGGCTGCGCATGCTGGCCGGCGAGCGACGGCGGTTTGGCTATCGGCGACTGCACATCTTGCTGGCGCGTGAGGGCGTCCAACTGAACCACAAGCGTCTGTTCCGGCTCTACCGCGAGGAAAAGCTCGGCGTGCGCAAGCGGGGTGGGCGAAAACGAGCATTGGGAACGCGCTCACCCATGACGTTACCGGAGGCGGCCAATCAGCGCTGGTCGCTGGACTTCGTCTCCGACGCGCTGTCGAACAGGCGCCGGTTCCGAGTGCTCGCGGTGGTCGACGACTTCACCCGCTAATGCCTTGGTCTTGTCGCTGACACGTCATTGTCCGGCCTGCGCGTCGGCCGCGAGCTGGACCGCATCGTCGAGACGCGCGGCTGCCGCCCAGGCATGCACGATCCCGCGGCGCAAGTGTCTTTCAGCGCGACTTCGCCGCCCTCGTGAGGGCAGCCCTGCCGGAGCATGCCCAGACCAAGAAGCTGGAGCTGTGGTGGCAGGATGGTCGGGCGCAAGTGACGCCTGACAGAGTGGGCCAGCAGGGCACGCTGACCCGGGTGTGGGCCGAGTGTGGCTCGCGCCCAGTGGCACCGCGCGATCAGCGCTACGCCTGGTGCTACCCTGTTTGGTGCCATCTGCCCGGCCCGAGGCATCGGGGCCGCCCTGGTGCTGCCCCAAGCCAACGCCGACGCCATGAACCTGCACCTGCTCGAGATCAGCACCGCGATCAGCACCGCGATCAGTTCTGGCGCCCCTGCCATACTGATCGTGGATGGTGCCGGCTGGCACCAGACCGGCAGCCTGCTGCGCGTGCCGGACAACATCACCCTGTTGCACCTGCCGCCCTACAGTCCCGAGCTGAACCCAGTCGAGAATGTCTGGGCTTTTCTGCGCGGCAACACGCTGAGCAACCGGGTGTTCGACAGCTACGACGCCATCGTCGACGCGTGCTGCGACGCCTGGAACTGGCTCGCACAGCAGCCACAGCGCATCACCACAATCGGCACGCAATCATGAGCACAGGTCAGGGCATGACACCGGGCGTATAAGTTAGTTTCCGAGGGCGAAGCCTCTGTCGGGTCTGGGCAGAGCCCAGCCCTGTTCACCAGCGATCAAACTTATGGCCGGCTGGTATTACATGATGCAGCGCTTGCATCACTGCCTGAATTCGCCCATATGCCCGCCTGTCGGCCCCTGGCCGGTAATTCGCACGCGGGGCTGGCCTCTGGTGTCCGGAGACGGACGGAGCGCCCGCGGAGGTTCAACCAGTAGGACAGGGAGCACGCCGATGGCGATGCCCGACTTCACCTTGCGTCAGCTGCTCGAGGCCGGCGTTCATTTCGGACACCACACCCGGCGCTGGAACCCCAGCATGGGGCCGTACATCTTCGGCGTCCGCAACCAGGTCCACATCATCGACCTGCAGCAGACCGTGCCGATGCTCGACCGCGCGCTGAAGGCGGTGCGCGACACCGTGGCCGGCGGCGGCCGCGTGCTGTTCGTCGGCACGAAGCGGGCGGCGGCGGAGCACGTCGCCGAAGCCGCGGCGCGCTGCGGCCAATATTACGTCAATCACCGCTGGCTCGGCGGCATGCTGACCAACTGGAAGACCATCACCGGCTCGATCAAGCGCCTGCGCCAGATCGAGGAGATGCTCGGCGGCGGCACCCAGGGCCTGACCAAGAAGGAGATCCTGGAGATCACCCGCGACCAGGAGAAGCTGGAGCGGTCGCTGGGCGGCATCAAGGAGATGGGTGGCCTGCCGGACATCCTGTTCATCATCGACACCAACAAGGAGAAGCTGGCGGTCGAAGAGGCCGGCAAGCTCGGCATCCCGGTGATCGCGGTGCTGGACAGCAACTCCGATCCCGCTGGCGTCACCTACCCGATCCCCGGCAACGACGACGCCATCCGCGCCATCACGCTCTACTGCGACCTGATCGCGTCGGCGGTGCTGGACGGCATCTCGGCCGAGCTCGGCGCGTCGGGACAGGATTACGGCGCGGCCGAGGAGCTGCCGATCGAGCTCGTGACGCCGGACGTGGCCGAGATGGCGCCCGAGCAGACGCCGGAACCCGCGGAACCCGCCGCGGCCTGACCTCGTCGGTCGCGGCGCCCGGAGCGGGCGCCGCGACCTTTCAGTACCTGACCAACGGCGATGCGCCCCGTCCCCGGACGGCGGGCGCCGATCCGGTTGATGGAGAGTGGAGATGGCAGAGATCACGGCGGCCCTGGTGAAGGAGCTGCGCGAGAAGACCGGCGCCGGCATGATGGACTGCAAGAAGGCGCTGGGCGAGGCCGGCGGCGACATCGAGCAGGCGGTGGACTGGCTGCGCACAAAGGGCCTGGCGGCGGCGGCAAAGAAGTCGGGCCGGGTGGCGGCCGAGGGGCTGGTGGCGGTGGCCTCCGCCCCGCAGGCGGCGGCGATGGTAGAGGTGAATGCCGAGACCGACTTCGTCGCCCGAAACGAGCAATTCCAGGCCTTCGTGCAGGCGGTGGCGCGGGTGGCGCTCGAGGTTGGCGAGGACGTTGCAACGATCCGTGCCGCCAAGCTGCCGGGCGCCGAGGGCAGCGTCGCCGAGGAGCTGACCAAGATGATCGCCACCATCGGCGAGAACATGACGCTGCGGCGCGCACGCGTGCTGCGGGTCAAGTCCGGCGTGGTGGCGACCTACGTGCACGGGGCGCTGCGGCCTGGCGTCGGCCGGATCGCGGTGCTGGCGGCGATCGAGGCGCCGTCCGAGAGCGAGGCGCTGGAGCTCCTGGGCCGCCAGGTCGGCATGCATGTGGCGGCGACGCGGCCGTCGGCGCTCGATGTCGACGCGGTCGATCCGGCCGAGCTGGAGCGCGAGCGGGCGGTGCTGGTCGAGCAGGCACGGGCGTCCGGCAAGCCCGAGGCGATCATCGAGAAGATGGTCGATGGCCGCATCCGGAAGTACTACGAGGAGGTGGTGCTGCTTGAGCAGGTCTGGGTGCATGACGGTGAGAGCCGCGTGAAGGTGGTGGTGAAGAAGGCCGGCGGCACGCTGGTGGGCTTCGACCGCTACCAGCTCGGCGAGGGGATCGAGCGGGAGAGCTCGGACTTCGCCGCTGAGGTCGCAGCGGTCTCCGGCGTAGCGCAGCCAAAGGCGGACGCGTCGGCACCGACCGCCGAGTGATGCCTACCTGCCGCTGATGGAGTGGGACGCGCCGGCGATCGTGCTGGGGTCGTCCGCCTACGGCGAGGGCGGTGCGGTCGCCCATGTGCTGACCGAGGAGTTCGGAGCCTATCGCGGACTGGTCCGCGGCGGCAGTTCGCGCGCCCAGGTGGCGACTTGGCAGGCCGGCAACCTGGTCACGGCGCGCTGGTTCGCACGGTTGCCGGAGCAGCTGGGCAGCCTTACGGCCGAGCTGGTGCATCCGTCCGCGGCACGCGTGTTGCACGAGGCGCTGCCGCTGGCGCTGCTGAGTTCGGCCTGCGCCGTGGCGGACGGCGTGCTGCCGGAACGGGAGCCGCATCCCGGCCTGTTCGGCGGCATGACGCACCTGATGACCCTGCTCAGCCTTGATCCGGAGACAGGCGCGGCTCAGGGGCCGGCGGCGCTGGTGCGCTGGGAGATGGTGCTGCTGACGGAGCTCGGCTATGGGCTGGATCTGTCCGCCTGCGCGGTCTGCGGCGCCGCTGACGGGCTCGCCTTCGTCTCCCCGAAGACCGGACGGGCGGTGTCCGAGGCGGGGGCGGGCGTCTGGCGCGAGCGGCTGTTGCGGCTGCCGAACTTCCTGCTGGACCAGGACGATCCGGGCACGCCGGCCGACTGGCGGGACGGTCTCCGGCTGACCGGGCATTTCCTCGAACGCGACGCCTTCGGGCAGCGGCATCGGGCGGTCCCGCAGGCGCGGGACCGGCTCTACGCCATGATGGTGGCGGTTGCCGACACGGCCGTGACGCGCTGTGTGGACTAGAGGATGATCCGATCGCTTAGGCTCACGGATCATCCTCTAGCTTGTTGTTTTGACGAGCATCTTTATCCGATCGAACGAGTCCGTTCGATCGGATGATGCTCTAGATCTGGTCCGGTCGGGAGAGCCTCATGCAGTCGATGAACATCCATACCGCCAAGACGCAGCTCTCGCGGCTGGTGAACGCCGCCGCCATGGTCGTATGACGGACGCCGGACGTCACGTCCTGCCGCCTGGAGGCGCCGTCCTCGGGGTGGATGTCGGCTTCTCGCCGACGCGGCGGTCCAGCGCGGTCTGCCGGCTGAGCTGGGACGAGCACGGCGTCAGCTGGGCCACCCGGCGCTTCCGCGCCCTGCCGGAGGAACGCGAGGCCACGATCCTCGCCGTGGCCGGTGCCGGTCGTCTCGAAGCGGCGGCGTTCGATGGGCCCTTGCGGACGGGTTTCGATGTCGTTGGCCGCTATCGCTTGGCCGAACGCATGCTGACGCGGCGCCTCGGCCGCAGGATCGGCAAGCCGGGCCAGGCGAACGCGCCTGTTGGCAAGTCGCTCAATGCCGCAGCCAACGACTGCGTCGCCGTGGTGTTGCGCGACTGCGATCTGGCGCCGGCCACGCACGTGGTACGAATCGATGACAGGGCGGTGGTGGAGGCGTTTCCCAGCGCCTTCCTCGGGGTGATGCTGCCCGATCCGTCGGTGCTGGCGGCCGTGCGGGCCGACCGGTCGGACGTGTTCTACAGGTATCTCGCCGAGCTTGGAGCGCTGGACGGCCTGCTGGCGCATCTGCTTCCCGGGCGGAGCCTCGCCGAATCGCTCCTTGAAGTCACAAATCATGACGATCGCGCGGCGCTGGTCTGCGCCCTGACCGCGCTCTGCGTCGCGACGGGGGACTATGTGGCGGTGGGCGATAGGGATGGTTGGATCGTTCTGCCGCCGCGGGATTTTGTCGCGGATTGGGCCTGGGCCGACCTCGAGACCAATGCCGGCGGGACGTCGCCCGGGTGCCTGTATGGGAGCTAGGCATAGGCCAGGGGCTCTGCCCCTGGACCCCGCCAAAGGCTCGCCTTTGGAAACCACTTATAAGATGGGTTCCAAGGGCTGCGGCCCTTGGCGGGTCCAGGGCAGAGCCCTGGCCTTACCGATCTCGCGTCCCGAATTGATAGACGATTGCGGTCAGCAGCGCGATCGCGGCGGCCAGCAGCAGGGCGGGGGTGAAGGAGCCGGTTTCCTGCACCACCATGCCGGTGACGAGGGGGGCCAGCGCGCCGCCGATCGAGCCGCCGATGTTCTGGATCGCCTCCAGCGTGGCGACCTTGTCCGCCGTGGTGGCGACGGCGGCCATCGCCCAGCCGCAGGAGGAGGCGAGGCTGCCGGCGAACAGCGCGATGCTGACCAGCAGGATCGCGGCGGCGGTGCCGGTGACGATCGCGGCGCCGGCGGTGCAGGCGGCGGTGACCAGCATCGCCAGCACCAGCGGCAGGCGGCAGCTGGCAAGCGGCGCCACGCCCCGTGCCGACAGGCTGCGCGCGGCAAGGCCGCCGAGCAGGGCTCCAAAGAAGCCGCAGCCCTGCGGCACGCTGGTCCAGATCCCGGCCTGGGCGATGCTGAGGTGGTGGGCACGCTCGAGATAGTCGGGCAGCCAGGTGCCGTAGAGCCAGGTGAGGTAGATGACGCCGAAGAAGCCGATCGCCATGCCCCAGGTGGTCGGCTGGCGGAACAGGCTGGCCCAGCCGGTGAGCGGATGCGCCCCGTCCGCCGGACCGTCCCCGGCGGTGATCCAGGCCTGCTCGGCGCGGTCAATCCCATATTGATGCGGATCGCGGTAGAACAGGTTCCACAGCACCGCAACGACGAGCCCGGCGACGCCGATGATGACGAACATCCAGCGCCAGCCGAACGCGATCATCAGCGCGGTCAGCATGCCGGGCGCGATCGCCGGCCCAAGCGCCGAGGAGGCATTGAACAGGCCGATCGGAAAGGCGCGGGCGCGAGCCTGGAACCAGTTCGAGCACACCTTGGTGCCGGCGAGGTACATCGGCGACTCGCCGACGCCGAGCGCCACCCGGGCCAGGACGAACTGGCCGAAGCCGGTGACCAGGCCGGCGCAGAGCTGCGCGCCCGACCAGAGCAGCAGCCCCACGCTCATCAGCCGGCGCGGCCCGTAGCGGTCGATCAGGATGCCGACCGGAAGCTGGGCGATGCCGTAGGCGACCTCGAACGCGGACAGCAACAGGCCCATCTGCGCGTCGCTTAGATGCAGCGAAGCCCGGATCGTGGAGTTGCCGATCGAGAGCGCCGAGCGGTCGAGATAGTTGATGGTGCCGGCCACGATCAGAAGGGTCAGCGCCAGAACGCGCATCCGCCGTGCGCGCGCGGACGGGTAGGAGACGACGGCGGCATCCTGCATCGTGCGGCCGGCTCCAGACCATTACGCGGCAGGAGCTTTGCAGGTCGGCCAGGCGTGGACAAGGGCGGTCTTTCGCTGTTTGTTCCTCCCCGTCGAAGCGATCTGGAGGCGGGCGGTGGCGGACGGGACAGTGGGGCATATCGAGCCGACGCAGCTCCGCGAGGCGCTGAGCGAGCGCTACCTGGCCTATGCGATGTCGACCATCATGTCCCGTTCGCTGCCCGACGTGCGGGACGGGCTGAAGCCGGTGCATCGCCGGCTGATCTACGCGATGCGCCAGCTCAAGCTCGATCCGGGCTCCGGGTTCAAGAAGTGCGCCCGCGTGGTCGGCGACGTGATGGGCAAGTATCACCCGCACGGCGACTCGGCGATCTACGAGGCGATGGTGCGGCTGGCGCAGGATTTCGCGGTCCGCTACCCACTGGTCGAAGGCCAGGGTAATTTCGGCTCGATCGACGGCGATAATGCGGCCGCCATGCGCTATACCGAAGCGCGGATGACCGAGGTGGCGACCGCGCTGCTGGATGGTATTGACGAGGATGCGGTCGATTTTCGACCGACCTATGACGGCGAGGAAAGCGAGCCGGTCGTGCTGCCGGCGAACTTCCCGAACCTGCTGGCCAACGGGGCGGCCGGCATCGCGGTCGGCATGGCGACCAGCATTCCGCCGCACAACGCGGGTGAGGTCTGCGCCGCGGCAGCGCTGCTGGTGCGCCGGCCCGACGCCGAGCTGGACGAGCTGCTGGCGCTGATGCCGGGACCCGACTTCCCCACCGGCGGCGTGATTGTCGAGGATGCGGCGGCGATCCGCAGCGCCTACGAAACCGGACGCGGCGGCTTTCGCATCCGTGCGCGCTGGGAGCGCGAGGATGGCCGCCTCGGCATCTGGGTCATCGTGGTCACGCAGATCCCCTACCAGGTGCAGAAGTCGCGGCTGATCGAGCAGATCGCCGAGCTGATGGAGCAGAAGAAGCTGCCGCTGCTGGGGGACGTCCGCGACGAGAGCGCGACCGATATCCGGCTGGTGCTGGAGCCGAAGAGCCGGGGCGTCGAGCCCGAGGTGCTGATGGAGACGCTGTTCCGCGCCACCCAGCTCGAGACCCGGTTCGGCCTCAACATGAACGTGCTGGGCAGCGACCGGGTACCGCGCGTGATGGGTCTGCGCGAGGTGCTGCGGGAGTGGCTGGACCATCGCCACCTGGTGCTGCGGCGGCGGAGCGAGTACCGGCTGGCTGCGGTGCGGCGGCGGCTCGAGATCCTGGACGGCTTCCTCGCGGTCTATCTCAACCTGGACGAGGTGATCCGCATCATCCGCGAGGAGGACGAGCCCAAGGCCGGGCTGATGGCGGCGTTCGAGCTCAGCGAGCTGCAGGCAGACGCCGTGCTGAACATGCGGCTGCGCAGCCTGCGGCGGCTGGAGGAGATAGAGATCCGCCGCGAGCACGATGCGCTGGGCCGGGAGCGCGACACAATCGCAACTCTGCTGGACAGCGAGCCGCTGCGCTGGCGCCGAATCGGGCAGGAGCTGGAGCGGCTGCGCAAGCAGTTCGGGTCGGGACCGCTCGGACTCCGGCGCAGCGTGCTGGCCGAGCCGCCGGCGCCGGTCGACATCTCGGCGATCGCGGCGATCGAGCGCGAGCCGATCACGGTGGTGCTGTCGCAGAAGGGCTGGATCCGGGCGCTGCGCGGGCACCAGCTCGACCTGTCTGGGCAGAAGTTCAAGGAGGGCGACGGGCTGCTGCCGGAGCTGGGCGTGCTGGAATGCACCACCACCGACCGGCTGTGCCTGTTTGCCAGCGACGGCCGCGCCTTCACGCTGCGGGCGGGCGAGCTGCCGCGCGGGCGCGGCGATGGGCAGCCGATCCGGCTGATGATCGAGCTCGGCCAGGAGGGCGAGATCGCGGCGCTGTTCGTGCTGCGCGATGCGGCGCGCTACCTGGTCGCGGCCGCGGGTGGCCGCGGGCTGGTCATCCTGGCGGCCGACCTGGTGGCGGAGAAGCGGACCGGTAAGCAGGTGCTGAACCTGAAGCCGGACGATCGAGCGGTCGCCTGCGTCGAGGCGGAGGGCGACCAAGTCGCGGTGCTGGGCGACAACCGCCGGCTGCTGGTATTTCCGCTGGCCGAGGTGGCGGTGCTGGGGCGGGGGACCGGCGCGACGCTGCAGCGCTACAAGGACGGCGGATTGCGGGCGGTCAGAGTGTTCGCCGCGGCGTCCGGGCTGGTATGGCAGGAGGGGGCGAAGCCTCGCTCGATGACCGACCTGCAGCCCTATGCCGGCCACCGCGCGGAGGCGGGCAGGCCGGCACCCGGCTGGCTGCTGCGCCAGTAGCGGCCAGGAGCGGTCAGGCGATGTCCAGCTGCCGCCAGGCGCCCATGCTGAGGATCTCGCTGGGCCGGAAGCGGGCCTTGTAGGCCATCTTCTGGCTGTCGGCGACCCAGTATCCGAGATAGACGTGGGGCAAACCGAGGGCGCGGGCGCGCTCGATCAGCCACAGGATCGCGTAGCTGCCGAGCGAGCGCGCGGCCAGCTCGGGCGAGAAGAAGCTGTAGACCGCGGACAGGCCGTCGCCGAGGCGGTCGGTCAGGCAGACGCCGACCAGCTCGTCCTCGGGATCGCGGAACTCGACCAGCACGGTCTCGATCGGGGTGTCCTCGATCATGGCGCGGTAGTCGTAGAAGCTCATCGAGGCCATGTCGCCGTCGCCGTGGCGGGCCTGCTGGTAGCGCTTGAACAGCGCGTACTGCTCGGTGGTGGCACGCGCGGGGACCTCGAACCCCTCGACGGCGGCGTTGCGGCGCTGGATACGGCGCAGCGTGCGACCGGGGGCGAAGCGGATGACCGGGATGCGGATCGGCACGCACGCGTTGCAGGCCGGGCAGACCGGGGCGTAGGCGATGTTGTGGCTGCGCCGGAAGCCGGCGCGGGAGAGCCGGTCGTGCAGCTGCTCGGCGTCGGGGCCGGCGATCTCGGTGACGACCTTGCGTTCGGTGCGGCCGACGACGTACGGGCAGGGCAGGGGCGCCGTGGTGTAGAAGAACTGCGGTCGTCGGGGCGGCGTGTAGGTCATGCGGATCGCGTCCGGTCTCCGGAACCCGCCTCCCTCACGGCGCCAGCGCAATCGTCGCGGCGACCTCGTGGGGAGCGGGACCAATCTCCAATGTAGAGCCGTTGGCCCAATCCTGCATTAAATTCCAAGCGTTAGGGCTCAGCCAGTTCCCCGATTGACCGGGCGTCACGGCGAAGCGGCTGGCGTCCGGATCGGCCAGGTCGTAGTCGCCGCGATAGGCGGCGCCATGCAGGGCCTGGAACTCGCCCGGGACCGGGTTGCCGCCGCGCAGCAGCGTGGTGTCGTCGCCGCCGACCGACACCTCGCCGCGGCCGAGCCAGCGCAGCAGCGGAATGGCGCTCAGGAACGGGTTCTCGAACACCGCATGGTGGGCGTCGCCCCAGCGCCAGGCGGCGGGGTCGTCGCCGTAGCGGGTGGCGAGGTCCCGGGTGGCGGCGTCGAGTGCCGCGGCCAGCGCCGGCGTGCAGTCGCCGCCGCACCAGTCGCCGCCCGCTCGTGCCAGCAGCAGGTCGGCGGTCTCCTCCCACCCGGCGGCGGCGCCGCCCACATGGTCGCGGGCGACGACGCCGACCGCGAAGCGCTGCAGCCAGGCGTTGAAGATCAGTGGCTGCGGCCGGTCCATGGCCATGCGCCCGTCCCAGCCGCGCAGCAGCGCGAGCGCGCGGGCGGACAGGCTGCCGGCGGCCGGGCGCAGGTCGCGCGCGTGGAGCAGCGGCAGCATGTGCCGGGCGTAGGCGCTGACGATGTCGGTCTGCATGCGTGTGAAGCCAGCCACGTCGTGCCGGGTGCTGGCGTCCAGCAGGGCGCGGATGCGGTCGGCCCGCCAGGGGGCCGGCCAGTCGGCGCCCATGAACACCGGGAAGTCCGGCGGCGAGGTGCGCTCGTTGCCGTTCAGCAGATGGCCGCTGGCCGGCGCGACGAAATGCGGCAGGGCGCTGCCGCTGGCGTCGCCGATCCAGTCGTGCGCGCCGTCGGCGCCGTCCACCGGGACGCTGCCGTCGCCGGCGCGGCGGATCGGCACGTGGCCGGTGGTGAACAGGGCGATGCGGCCTTGGTCGGCGACCAGCAGGTTCTGCACCGGGCTGGCGATCAGGGCGGCGGCCCGCCCGGCGGCGTCGATGTCGGGTGCTGCGTCGAGGGCGGCTAGTCCAGGAGCGGCATCCTCGGGCCGCAGGTTCTCCATCGAAGCGGCGATCACCCGCCCGCCCGCCGGGCCGGACAGTAGGGTGCCGGGGAGTGCGTCGCTGATCACCGGGCCGTGCCGAGTGGTGCGGACCTGCAGCACGGTGTCGGGAGCGCCGCGGACGCGGATGCGCTCCTGGCGCACGGCGAACGGGCGCGGCCCGTCGGGGGTGGCGTAGCGTCCGTCCGGCAGCACGGTCTCGAGGAACAGATCCTGCGTGTCGGCGCTGGAGCTGGTGAAGGTCCAGGCGACGTGGCCGTTCTGGCCGATCACCAGGAACGGGATGCCGGGCGCGGTGGCGCCGACGAGCGCCAGGCCGGGGACGTCGATACGGACCAGGTACCACAGGGCCGGGAAACCGAAGGCGAGATGCGGGTCGCCGGCCAGCAGCGGCGCGCCGGTGCGGCTGTGCGCGCCGTCGACCGCCCACTCGTCGGACTCCTCTTCGGGCAACGTCCAGGGTGCGGGATAGCGCGGCAGCAGGCGGTCCAGGCGGGCGGCGAGGCGAAAGAGGCCGGGCGGGGTCAAGGCGGCGTCGGGGGCCGGCGTGTCCGCGTGCGCGGGCGAGAGCTGCAGCAGGCGTGCGGCCGGCAACTGGCCCGAGTCGGCGAGGCGAGCCAGTTCGGTGCGCCAATTGCCGGCCAGGCTCAGCCCCATCAGGCGGCCCCAGAGCAGGCTGTCGGCCAGGGTCCAGGGGGCCGGCCGGCCCAACACCAGGAACTCCGGCGCGATGAAGCGGCCGCGCGCCCCGATGGCGGCGTTGACGCCGCGCGCATAGGCGTCGAGCAGCGCCCGCGTCGGCGCCGGAAGCCCGGGCACCGCGTCCTCCGCCAACTGCCGCAGGCCCAGCGTGCGGGTCAGGCGGTCGATCGGCAGCCCGCCCGGGCCGGCCAGCTCGGCGACGCGGCCGGAGCCGACCCGCCGCATCAGCTCCATCTGGAACATGCGGTCGCGCGCATGCAGGAAGCCGGTGGCGGCTGCGGCGTCCTCCAGGTCGGCGGCGCGGATGCGGGGGATGCCGTGCCCGTCCAGCGTCACCGCGACCGGGTGGTGCAGCCCGGGGATGCGCAGGGCCTCGTGCGCGGGCGGCAGCGTGTGCCAGAGGGCGCCGGCGACGAGCAGGACGGCGAGCAGCAGGACGACGCCGCACGCCGCCGCCGTGCGCCGCAGCAGGCGGCCCAGACGGCCATGCGGTCGCCGGCGCGGCGACCGGCGCCTCATGCGCCCCGCAGCATCCGGGCCGCGTCCGGGGCGAAGTAGGTCAGCACGCCGCTGGCGCCGGCGCGCTTGAACGCCAGCAGGCTCTCCATCATGGCGCGGTCGCGGTCGATCCAGCCATGCCCGGCGGCGGCCATGATCATCGCGTATTCGCCGGAGACTTGGTAGGCGAAGGTCGGCACCGCAAAGCGGTCGCGGACGCGGCGGATGATGTCGAGATAGGGCATGCCGGGCTTCACCATCACCATGTCGGCACCTTCCAGGAGGTCGAGCTCGACCTCGCGCAGCGCCTCGTCGCCGTTGGCCGGGTCCATCTGGTAGGTCCTCTTGTCGCCGCGCAGCAGGCCCCCGGAGCCGAGCGCGTCGCGGAACGGGCCGTAGAAGGCGCTGGCATACTTGGCGGCGTAGCTCATCAGCCGGACGTGGATCAGGCGCTCGGCGTCCAGCGCCGCGCGGATGGCGCCGATGCGGCCATCCATCATGTCCGACGGCGCCAGGACGTCGATGCCGGCGGCGGCCTGGTTCAGCGACTGCCGGACCAGGAGGCCCACGGTGTCGTCGTTGTCGATCACGCCGTCGCGGAACACGCCGTCATGACCGTGGTCGGTGTAGGGGTCGAGGGCGACGTCTCCGATCAGGCCGAGCTGCGGGAACTCGGCCTTGAGCAGACGGGCGGCGCGGCAGATCAGGTTGTCCGGATTACCGGCCTCGGTGCCCTCCGCGTCTCGACGCTCCGGCGGGGTCATCGGGAACAGCGCCAGCGCCGGGATGCCGAGGCGCGCGGCCGGCTCCACGTGCGCCGCCAGCCGGTCCAGCGTCACGCGCCGGACGCCCGGCATCGAGGCGACCTCGGTCTCGGTCGCGGCACCCTCGGTGAAGAAGATCGGCCAGATCAGGTCGTCGACATGCAGCCGGTGCTCGGCGACCAGGCGCCGGGTGAAGTCGTCCTGCCGGTTGCGGCGCAGGCGGGTGGCGGGGTAGCGGCCGACCGTCATCGTTGGCTTCTCCTGGGGCTCCCGGGGGCTCCCGGGTCTCACGCGGCCTGATGCAGCCGGCTGTGCCAGCGGCCATAGCCGAAATAGACGCCAAGCCCGAGCAGCAGCCAGATCACCAGCCGGACCCAGGTGAGGCCGTCGAGCGATGCCATGATCGCAAAGCAGGTGACGACGCCCAGGATCGGCACCAGCGGCCCGAACGGCACCCGGAAGCTGCGCGGCCGCTCCGGCTCGCGGACCCGCAGGATCAGCACCCCGGCGCTGACGATGATGAAGGCGAGCAGGGTGCCGATCGAGGTCATCTGGCCGAGCTGGGCGATCGGCAGGAAGGCGCTGAGCAGGCCGGTCAGCACCATGAAGACCAGGTTCGAGCGCCAGGGCGTCTGGAACCGCGGATGCACCGCCGAAAACAGGCCCGGCAGCAGGCCGTCCTTCGACATCGCGTAGAACACCCGACTCTGGCCCAGCAACAGCACCAGCACCACCGAGGTGAAGCCGCACAGGATGCCCACCGTGACGGCGACCTTCAGCCAGGGATAGGGCGTGAGGTCGATCGCGGACGCGACCGGCGAGGCGTCGTTCAGCATCAGCTTGTAGTTGAGCATGCCGGTCAGCACACCGGCGAACAGCACGTAGGCCAGCGAGCACACGGCGAGGCTGCCCAGGATGCCGATCGGCATGTCGCGGGCGGGGTTCTTGGCTTCCTGGGCGGCGGTCGAGACGGCGTCGAAGCCGATATAGGCGAAGAAGATGGTGCCGGCCGCGCGCATGATGCCGGAAACGCCGAAATGGCCGAAGGTGCCGTCGTTGGGCGGGATAAACGGCATGTAGTTGGCGGTCTTGACGTAGCCGATGCCGACGCCGATCACCGCGACGATCACCGCCAGCTTGATCACGACGATGACGTTGTTGACGCGCGCGGACTCGCTGATGCCGCGGATCAGCAGCAGCGAGGTCGCCACGATGATGAAGGCCGCCGGCAGGTTGACCAGGCCGACCGCGCTGCCGCCGCCGCTTAGGTGGACGGTCTCGAACGGCGAGGCGCAGAGCCGGGCCGGCAGCGACAGCCCGAACACCGCCAGCAGCTTGACCAGGTAGCTGGACCAGCTCACCGCCACCGCGGCGGCGGCGACCGCGTATTCGAGCACCAGGTCCCAGCCGATGATCCAGGCGACGAACTCGCCCATGGTGGCGTAGGCATAGGTGTAGGCGCTGCCGGCAACCGGGATCATACTGGCCAGCTCGCTGTAGCAGAGCCCAGCGAAGGCGCAGCCGACCGCGGCGATCAGGTAGGACAGGACGACGGCGGGACCGGCATTCTGCGACGCGGCGATGCCGGTCAGCGAGAACAGGCCGGCGCCGATGGTGACGCCGATGCCGAGCGCCACCAGCGCGCCCGGGCCCAGTGTCCGCTTCAGCGCCTGCCTCGAGTCCGATCCGGCGGTGCCGTCCAGCTGATCGAGCGATTTCCGCCGCCAGAGCGAGACGGTCGCTGCCGCCGAGGCCGATTGGGACATGATACGGTGTTCCTGATGATCGGGGCGCGGGTTCGGCGGGCGGCACAAGGCGGCCGGCATGCCGGCCAGCCGGGGGGTCAGGGGCAGTCGGGCAGCAGGCGGGCGAGCCGGACCGCGGTGTGGCCGCGGCTGGGCCGCAGGCTCGGCATCACCAGCAGGCAGTCGTCGTAGGGGGTGCGGATCTCGTCGGCGCCGTCATGGCCGATCAGGGTGTCGCGGGCGGGGATGATCTCGCCGCCGCGGAAGGCCTGGGTGAAGTTGAAGCTGCCGGTGGCGGCGGTGACGACGCGAGTGACCTCGGCGCTACGGATCGGCGCCTCGGGCGGCGGCACGCCGTTCGGCTCGGCCATCCCGGTGCCGCGCAGCACCGACCGCACGGTGGCGCGCGCGGTCTCGACGGTCGAGGGCTCCCAGTGCGGGCCGGCCTCGATCAGGCAGGCGACGCGGCCGTCGGCCTGGTTGGCGAACAGGCTGTAGTCGATCAGCCGCGGGCCGCTGTTGTGGCCGTGGTCGGACACGACCATGGAGGGGACGCCGAGCGTGCGGGCGAAGCTGCGCCCCTTCTCGGTGGGACCGCTCAGGATCAGCGGCTCCGAGGGCCAAAGCATCGAGTGCAGGTCGACCAGGATGTCCACCCCGTCGAACAGGGACCGCAGCTCGCGGGCGCGGGCGAGCTCGATCGAGTCGCGGCCGCTGCCCAGGATCGAGGGGTCCCAGAGCCGGTTCATGTCCTCGTCGACGAAGCGCGACGCGGTTGGTTGCGCGGCGTCGAAGCGGGCGAAAGCGGCGAGGTTCAGGAAGCCCACGCTGAGCCGGCCGCAGCGGGGCCGGAAGTCCGTGCGCAGCAGCTCGTCGAGCACGATCGCGCCGGCGATCTCGTTGCCGTGCATCAGCGCGGTCAGCGCCACGTGTGGGCCGCTGCGGCCGCTCTCGATCTGGATCACGCCGCGCAGGCCGGTATTGCCGGGCAGCCAACGGCTGAGATCCGGGGCGGTGAGGCGGACGTCGAACTGCGGCAGCCGGACCGCCCGCGGCGGGCCGCGGAAGGCGGTCTCGCCCTCCGGCGGTTCCTCGCCGGCCATGTCCGGCCAGTTGCTCATGCGGTGTCGCTCATGCCGGCCTGGCGGTCATCGGGCGAACCGTGCCGCGACCTGGCGGATGAAGGCGTCGCACGCTTCGAGCTGGGCGAGCGCCACCCACTCGTCCGCCCTGTGCGCCTGGGCGATGTCGCCCGGGCCGCAGACGATGCTGGCGACGCCGGCGTTCTGGTAGATCCCGGCCTCGGTGCCGTAGCTCACCTTGCCAACGCCGTTGCGGCCGGTGACCTGCCGGACCAGGCCCGCCAGCTCGTGGTCGGGGTCGAGGGCCAGCGGCGGCAGCTCGTCGATCGGCTCCAGCAGGATGCCGGTGTCGGGATCGACCGCGTGCATCCAGCGCAGGGTGGTGTCACGCAGGTGGGCGCGCAGCCGCTCCAGCTCGGCCGCGGCGTCGTCGCCCGGGATGGTGCGCCACTCCATCTCGAACTGCGCGCGCTCGGGGATGATGTTGAGGATGGAGCCGCCGTCGATCAACCCGACATGGATGGTGCTGTGCTCGGGCTCGAAGCCGGGCTCGCGTCGGCCGTCCCGCTCCAGTCGCCTGCCCTCGGCGGCGATCCAGGCGACCGCTTCCGCCGCCGCGTGGACCGCGTTCACGCCAAGCGCCGGCTGGCTGGAGTGGCCGGCGCGGCCCGTGACGGTGGCGCGGACCGAGAGCCGGCCCTTGTGCGCGGTGATCGGCTGCATCAGCGACGGCTCGCCGACGATGCAGAGCGCGGGCCGGACCGCGCCCTCGGCGAGGGTGCGCACCAGCACGTGGGCGCCCTCGCAATCCACCTCCTCGTTGTAGCTGACGAAGAGGTGGATCGGCCGCGCCAGCGGCAGCGCCTGAAGGTCGGGGACGGCGGCCAGGGCGGAAGCGACGAAGCCCTTCATGTCGGCCGCACCCCGCGCATAGGCGCGGCCGTCGCGGACGTGCAGCGTGAACGGGTCGGTGCTCCAGGCCTGGTGGTCGACCGGGACGGTGTCGACGTGGCCGGAAAATGCCAAGCCGCCCTCGACCTCCGGCCCGATGACGGCGTGCAGGTTCGCCTTGGTCCCGGAGGCGTCGTGACTGAGCCGGCTCGCGACGCCGAAGCTCTCCAGGTAGCGCTCGATCCAGCCGATGAGGGCCAAGTTGCTGTTGCGGCTGGTGGTGTCGAAGGCGACGAGCTTCGCCAGGATCTCGATCGTCGACAGGCGCTCCGCATCGTGCATGGCGGGCAGTCTATACGGGGCGGATGGAGCGGCAATGGCTCAGGCCGACTTTAGGATCGTTTGCGCCGCCGCCGGGGCCGGACTTGCCGCGGGGCGGGCCGGTCGTCAAAGGTGGCGCCTGAGAGATGACGACACCCCGTTCCGGCCTGCATCCGCTGCACCGCGTCTGGCAGGCGCTCCCGGCCCGGAGCCGTCGGCTCTGGCTGGCCCGCGCCACCGCGACGGTGGCGCCGCGGCCGGACCGCCTGCCGCCCGCGACCGCAGACGGCGTCGTGGTGGGCGGCGAGATCGGCCGC
The DNA here is from genome assembly GCA_937873205.1 of uncultured Acetobacteraceae bacterium. Classification (GTDB taxonomy): domain Bacteria; phylum Pseudomonadota; class Alphaproteobacteria; order Acetobacterales; family Acetobacteraceae; genus Lichenicola. The sequence goes on along the minus strand of CALMVO010000001.1, from coordinate 3,921 downwards.
GCCTCCGGGCTCGGCGAGGCGGCGCGGATCATGACCGCCGCGCTGGGCCGGATGGGCGTGCCGCATGCCGCGATCGAGGCCGGGATGTTCGCCGACCGGACGCGGCCCGGTGCCGACGCCGCGGACTGGCCGGCGCGGGCGCCCCTCGTGCTACACGTCAACGCGCCGGAGACGGCGATGGCGCTGATCCGGCTCGGCCGGCGGCGGCTGGCGGGCCGGCGTGTGGTCGGCATGTGGTTCTGGGAGCTGCCGGTGGTGCCGGCGAGCTGGCGACAGGGTGCACGCCTCGTGCACGAGATCTGGGCGCCGTCGCGGTTCACGGCGGCCGCGCTCGAAGGGTTGCGGCCGGGGCGGGTGCGGGTGGTGCCGCCGGCGCTGGCGCTGGCGCCGCCGGTGCCGAGCCGACTGGACCGGCTGGCGTTCGGGCTGCCGGCGCATGCGGTCGTGGTGCTGACGTCGTTCAGCCTGGCGTCGAGCTTCGCGCGCAAGAACCCGCTGGCCGCGATCCGGGCCTTCCGGCAGGCCTTCGGCGATCGGCCGGACCGGCTGCTGCTGCTGAAGGTCGGGCATACCGAACACCACACGGGCGACCTGCGGCTGATCCAGGAGGAGATCGCCGGCGCCACCAACATCCGGCTGGAGACGCGCACGCTGCCCGATGGCGACATGCACGCGCTGACCCGGGCCTGCGACATCGTGCTGTCCCTGCACCGCAGCGAAGGCTTCGGGCTGGTACCGGCGCAGGCGATGCTGCTGGGCCGGCCGGTGGTGGCGACGGACTGGTCGGCGACGTCCGAATTTCTGGATTCGAGTTGTGGTGTGCCGATCGGCTATAGGCTGGTGGCGGCGTGCGATCCGCGCGGCGTCTTCGAGGCGCCGGGTGCGGTATGGGCGGAGGCGGACATAGACCAGGCGGCGCGGGCGCTCGATGATCTGGCGCGATCGGCGGAGATGCGGGGCAGGCTTGGCGACGCCGCGCGGTCGGCGGCGCTGTCGCAGTTCGGCGCGGCGGCGCTCGTCGCAGCGTTGGAGGCGGTGGGCGTGGGCGTGCCGGATGGGCCCCGTCCCGACGCGTCCGGGGCGCGGTGACGGCGGTGTGGAACGATGAGGCCGGGACGATGAGGCCGGGCGAGCCGCTCCGGGTCCTGGTCTGGCAGTGGGGCCGGCGCGGCGCCGGGCCGCGCGTCGCCGTCGAGATGGCGGCGGGGCTGGGTGCGCTGCCGGACTGCCTCCCGATGCTCTCGCTGTCGGTCTCGGCCGAGATCCTGGCGCAGCGCCCGGGGCCGGCGGTGGCGCTGCCGGTGGTGACGTATCGGAGCGTCGCCGGCTACCTGCTGCGCCTGGCCACGGCGCCGCTGCGGCGTCGCCGGCTGCTGGCGCGGCTCCGCACGGTGGCGCCGGACGTCGCGATCTGCGCCATGCCGGGACCGCTCGACCTCGAGATGGCGGTGGCGCTGCGCCGGCTCGGCATCCCGTTCCTGGTGGTGGTGCACGACGCCGACCGCCATCCGGGCGACGGCTCGGCAATTCAGATGCTGCTGCAGCGGCGGCTGATCGCCCGGTCGGACGGGCTGGTGGCGCTCACGCGTCACGTCGCCGACCGGCTGCGCGAGCAGGGTGCGGTCGGGCCGCGCGCGCTGCTGATGGCGAGCCTGCCGCCCTTCGTGTTCGGACCGGTGCCGGCGATGCCGCTGTCGCATGGCGGACGCCTGCGGCTGCTCTGCTTCGGCCGGCTGCTGGCCTACAAGGGGCTCGACCTGCTGGCGGACGCGCTGGCCGAGCCTGGGCTCGGGCGGGCGCTCGAGGTCCGCGTGGTCGGGCAGGGACCGCCCAGCCCGGAGCTCGACCGGCTGGCGGCGCTGAGCTGGGTCCGGGTCGAGAACCGCTGGGTGCCGGAGGACGAGATCGCCGGGCTGATCGCCTGGGCCGACGCGGTCGTGCTACCCTATCGGGAGGCAAGCCAGAGCGGCGTGGCGGCGGCGGCGATCGCGGCGCAGCGCTGGGTGGTGGCGACGCGGGTCGGCGGGCTGGTCGAACAGTTCCGGGACGAACCGATGGCGATCCTGTGCCGCCCGGAGGTGGCCGAGCTGCGGGGCGCGCTGCGGCGGCTGCTCATCGAGCCGCCGGCGGTTCTGGTAGGGGCACTCGAGCCACGCCAAGCGTGGCAGGATGTAGCGGCAAGGCTGCTGCAGGGGGTTCGCCGGCAGGTGCTGCGGCAGCCGGCGGCGACCGCTCGGGCTGCCTGCGACAAGGCGGAGGCGCTCGACGAGGTGACGGCGCTCTAGAGGATGATCCGATCGCTTAGGCTCACGGATCATCCTCTAGCTTGTTGTTTTGACGAGCATCTTTATCCGATCGAACGAGTCCGTTCGATCGGATGATGCTCTAGGTCGGATGTTCAGCGGCGCCGGACCGCGTCGTTGCCGTCATAGACCCTGAGGCGGGTGCCGACGAGCTTCTCGATGGCCCGCAGATATGGCCGCTCGGCGCCGGCGCAGAGGCTGATCGCGACCCCGCGCGCGCCGGCCCGTGCGGTGCGGCCGACCCGATGCACGTAGGCCTCGGCAACCTCCGGCATGTCGTAGTTCACCACGTGGCTTAGGCCGTCGACGTCGATGCCGCGGGCGGCGACGTCGGTGGCCACCAGCACCGGCAGACGGCCGGCGCGGAAGGCGGCCAGGGTGCGGTCGCGGGCGGGCTGGCTCTTGTCGCCATGGATGGAGGCGGCGCGGATGCCGGCCTTGTCGAGGGCTGCGACCAGCCCGTCCGCCGCGTCCTTCGTGCGCGTGAACACCAGGGTGCGCGGCATGCGGCAGCCCTTCAGCAGCGCGATCAGCAGCGGCCGCTTCTGCTGCGGCTCGGCGAAGACCACGCGCTGGTCGATCCGCTCGGCGGTGGTCGCGGCCGGCGTCGCCGTGACCAGGATGGGGCGGTGCAGCAGATCGCGTGCCAGGGCGGCAATCGCCGGCGGCATGGTGGCGGAGAACAGCAGGGTCTGCCGGGTCCGGGGCAGCAGCGCAGCGATCCTCCGGACATCCGCGGCGAAGCCGAGGTCGAGCATGTGGTCGGCCTCGTCCAGCACCAGCATGCCGGTGTGGTCGAGGTGGACCGCCCCGTCCCCGACATGGTCGAGCAGGCGGCCGGGGGTCGCGACCAGGATGTCGATGCCGGCGGCCACCGCGCGGGCCTGCGGACCCTTCGGCAGGCCGCCGACCATGGCGGCGACGCGGAGCGGGGTCCGGGCGGCATAGGTGCCGGCGGCGGCGGCGATCTGGGTCGCGAGCTCGCGCGTCGGCGCCAACACCAGGGCGCGGCAGGTGCGGCCGGAGGCGCCGGGCGACGCGGCCAGCAGACGGTGCAGGATCGGCAGCACGAAGGCGGCGGTCTTGCCGGTCCCGGTCTGCGCGATGCCCTGGAGGTCGCGCCCGGCCAGGATCGCCGGGATGGCGGCTAGCTGGATCGCGGTGGGCACGTGGTGACCGGTCGCGTCGAGGGCCTCGAGCAGGAACGGGGCGAGGCCGAGGGAGCGGAAATCGGTCATGGGGGCGTCTGCCGGCGGTCGATGCGCCCGCGCCGTGACCTCTGGGTGCCGGCATCCCATCCTGTCAAGGCGATCCTGCTCTGCCAGCTGGCGATTGACGCCCGGACCTGGGCTTCGCACAAGCCGCCCATGCAGGACGATGGGGTGCGACCGGCAGCCGGGCCGGCCGTGGTGCTGAGCGAAGGCTATGCCGGCCTGGAGGCGCAGGCGGTCGGCCTGGCGGAGCGGGCCGGGCTAGTGCCGGCGCGGGTGATTCTGCGGGCAGGGCCGCCGTGGCGCTGGCTGCCGGCCCGGTCCTGGCCGGCGCCGCTCCGGGCCGTCGGCGGCCTCGCCGGCCTGCCCGAGGGTCTGGTGCTGAGCGTAGGCGGCACCGGTGGCGC